>NZ_JBHVRK010000039.1:0-58308 GCF_042885845.1 Kitasatospora sp. NPDC058032
CTCCGTGCCCCCCCCCCTCGGGCCCCCCCCCCCCCCCCCGCCGCGCCCCCCCCTCCCCGCCCCCCCCCCCGGCCCCCCCCCCCGCCCCGCCCCCCCCCCCCCCCCACGACCGCTTGACCCGTGCTGGACGATGAGAGCGTGATCGACAAGGAACGCGCCATCGAGCTCGTCGAGTGCTACCTGGCGGGCGACGGGCCGGCCTTCGAGCGGGTTGTCCACGCCGTGGAGGAGTACGAGGTCGGGTGGCTCGTGTTCTGGGGCCCGGCCGCGTCGGCCCGGGCCGGGGACGGGGTCGGCAGGCCTGTCGGCGGGAACAGTCATGTGCTCGTGGACCGGTACGACGGAAGCCTGCACCACGTCCCCGACGCCTGGTGGCCGACCGAGGGGTGGGAGGACCACTACCTGCTCCAGACCAAGGGTGTCCGCCGCCCCGATCCGCTGGCCGCCGCCGTCCGTGAACTGGTGCGGTCCGCCGGGGTCGTGGCCGCGATGAGGCATCTGCGCAAGCAGGCGCCGGGGTTGGGTCCGCGGGAGGCCAAGGCCTACCTCGCGGCCGTCCGGGACGGCGCCGAGCCTCCGGAGGAGCTGGCGGCCCTCACGCGCAAGAAGCCCACCTCGCCGCTGTGGCCGGTCGAGACCCTGGCCGGCCCCGTCGAGTAGCGGGCCGAGGTAGCGTGCAGATATGGATCATGACGAACAGTCACTGCACGCGTCGTCCTTCGGCTCCGCGGCCGTCGCCTACGCCGAGCACCGGCCGGACTACGCCCGGGCCGCGGTGCGGTGGGCGCTGGAAGCGGCGCCCGGGCCGCGGGTGCTCGATCTCGGCGCCGGGACCGGGAAGTTGACGGGAACGCTGGTGGCCCTGGGGGCCGACGTCGTCGCCGTCGAGCCGGACGCGGCGATGCTGGGCGAGCTGCGCCGCGCGCTGCCCGCCGTCCGCGCCCTGCCGGGCAGCGCCGAGCGGATCCCGCTGCCGGACGCCTCCGTCGACGCCGTCGTCGCCGGAAACGCCATGCACTGGTTCGACATGGCCGTCGCGGGACCGGAGATCGCCCGCGTCCTCGCACCCGGCGGTGTGCTGGCCGGGCTGTGGAACCTGCTGGACGACGAGGTGGACTGGGTCGCCGGGCTCGCGCGGGTCGGCGGGACCGAGGCGATCGGCGAGCGTGACACGCCCGCCAGTTGGCGCGCGGTGACGGCGGGCATGCACCTTCCGGGGAACGGTGACGCCGCCCGCTTCGGCTCGCCGGAGCAGTCCGTCTTCCCGCACGGGCAGCGCCGCACCGCCGGCTCCCTCGTCGACACCCTGGCGACGCGCGCGGGCATGCTCGTCATGCCGGAACAGGAGCGCGAGGCCAGGCGCAGCGCGATCCGGGCCTACCTCGCCGGCCGGCCCGAGCTCGCCGACGGCGAGTTCACCCTCCCCATGCTGACCGGGGTGCTGCGCGCCAAGCGGCTCTGACGGCACCGCTGCCGACGGGGCGGTGGCGGCGAGTTGGGCCCGAGCCCGGCTGGGGTAGCGTTCGCGTGCAAAGGATCAACGATTCCGTCGGCCGTGGCGCGCTCGGCGGACCAGGGGAGGACAACGTGACCACGGGTACCGGCCGGAGGGTCGTCCTGATCCGGCATGCGCAGGCCGAGCGGGAGACGCCGGTCGACAAGGAGCGGCGTCTCGACGAGCGGGGGCGGGCGGAGGCGTCCGGTGCCGGGCGATGGCTCGCGGATTCCGGCATCGCGCCGGATCTCGCGCGGGTGTCCGGCGCCCGCCGGACCGGGGAGACCTGGGAACGCGTGGCCGCCGCGTTGCCGCAGGTTCCCGAGACGATCCACGAGGAGCGGCTCTACGACCTGAGTGTGGAGATCCACCGGGGGGAGGGAGGGATCGCCGAGCTGGTCGCGATGGTGCGGGACACCTCGGACGGCGTGCGCGACCTGGTCGTCGTCGGACACAATCCGAGCCTGCACGAGCTGGTCGCGCTCCTGGCCGGGGCGGCCGACGGTGACCTCGCGCAGCGGGCGGCGGAGTCCGGCTTCCCGACCGCGTCCGTGGCCGTCCTGGAGTTCGACGGTTCCTGGCAGGCGCTCGGACCCGGCGTCGCGAGGCTCACCGCGTTCTGGACGCCGCCGCAAGGCTGAGGCCCCGCGGCGGCGCCCCGCCCGGCCGTCGACGCCCTCGGCCGACAAATTCGCTACCCGGCGGCCGGAGCGCCGTGATACACAACCGGCGTGCAAAAAATCTTGGAGCTCCCCGAGGTCCTGCGGCTGATCGAAGACCGCTCGGCCGCGTTCCGCGCCGCGATCGCGTCCGCCCCCGACCTTGACGTCCAGGTCCCGACCTGTCCGGACTGGACGCTGCGCGAACTGGCGCAGCACCTCGGTGACGGCCGGCGCCGCCAGGCCGCCATCGTCGCGGCGGGCCCGGGCGCCGAGCCCCCGGCGAGGACGGACCCGAAGGGCGCCCCGACCGTGCCGCGCGACCGCGAAGCCCTGGACGCCTGGCTCGCCGAGTCGACCGAGCTCATGCTCGACGCGCTGCGCGAGGCCGGCCCGGACCGCGGCTGCTGGACCTGGTGGGGCCGCTCGCAGGCCCCGGAGACCAGTGGAGCGGTGGCCCGGCACCAGATCCAGGAGATCGCCGTCCACACCTACGACGTCCAGCTCATCCAGGGCGCCGCACAACCGCTGCCGACGGACGTCGCGGTCGAGGGTGTCGACGAGTTCCTGACGACCGTCTCGGCGACGACCGTCCCCTGGCCGTTCAAGCCGGCGACCATCGACCTGCACGCGACCGAGGGCCGTTCCTGGCGCCTGACCCTCGACGCCGACGGGGTCCGCTGTGACGACCTCGCCGCCGACGCGGAGCCGGGCGACCTGGTGATGCGAGGCGCAGCGAGCGAACTGGTCCTCTACTTCTACGCGCGCGTCCCGCTCGACGGCCTGGACAACACCGGGAACACCGAGCCGATGGAGCAGCTCGCAGAGTGGGACCCGAACGCGTAAACGCGCACGTCGACGGCGGCCCTTGCCCGGGTCACGAGCTGGTGCGGACGGGACTGCCGGAGGCGAGCGCCACCGGGGCGGCGGTCAGCCCAGCGGACGGGGCTGCGGGCGGACGGTGAGGATCTGTTCGGCCTGGCCGACCGGCCCGTCCACGTCGTGCAGGACGGTGCTGGTCAGGCCCTGGCCGGTCGGGCCGAAGGTGACCGTGGTGTCCAGGCCGGTCCAGGGACCGGTCGGCGCGCGGTGCAGGTGGATCGTCAGGTCGACGTTGGGGAACATCCACTCCGTCGGATCCTGCTGCGGGGCGATGCCGTTGGCGGTGTCCACCAGCGCGACGAAGGTCGCCAGCGGGCTGCTCGGCTCGCCCGCGACCAGGTCGACACGCGAGGTCAGCCACGCCGTCGTCCGGCCCCGGCGGGCCGGCGGCACGCGGCGCACGTCGATGGAGGCGATGTAGCCGCCGTCCCACGCCTCGCCCATCGTCCACAGCGGGAGCGAATCGGGCGCGGGCAGCGGCTCGCGCGGGCTGTCGGCGACGGCCGAGGTGTCCAGGGTGGCCAGCAGCCAGGCGCGGGCCCGCACGACGGCGCGCCCGCCGATCGTCACCGTCGCCTCGAGGAGCTCGATGGTGCGGCCGGGGCGGACGGTCTCCACGGTGATCTCGCACTCGTCGAGCGCGATCCGGCCGAGGATGTCATAGCTGATCCGGGAGAGCGCCAGGCCCCCGGCACGCCCGGCGAGGTGCTGGTCGAGGGCGTGCACGACGAGGCCGGCCAGCGGGCTGAAGTGCTGCTCGTCGACGCTCCACGCACCACCCGCGTGCGCGGTGGGCTTGAACGTGTGCTCGCCCGTTCGGTGGTAGTAGCTCTCGCGCTCGATCGTGCTGGTGGTCACGGGTGGCGTCTCCTCGACCGGGGCAGGTGCATCGTTCCCGAATCGTAGGCGGCAGGGGCGTCGGCGGTCGCCGTGATCTGCCGCACAGTGGGTCGAAAAGGGAGGTGAAGGGGACGGCGGTCGCCCCCTAGGCCGGCGCGCATGGGCTGCACCAGGACCTCGTACGTCTGCCTCCCCTGCCGGGCCTCCTACAAGCAGCGCCACGGATGGGAGAGCGAGGAACGGCGCCGGTGGCGGCCCGGCGAGCACCGCGGGGGCTCCGGCGGAACGCGCGACGAGGCGCAGCACGCCGCACAGGAAGTCGGCCGATCCGACTTCCTGCTCCTGACGTCCCGCTCGGTGGCGGCCCCGCCCCCCCGCGCGGGGCCGGCACCGAGCGGCGCCCGTCCAGGATGGGGCCACAACGCCGGTGGATCCTTGTACGAAAGCGAACTCCGTGGGCGAGGGGAGAAGCCGTGGGCCCGGAGGACGTCACGACGGTGGACGACCGGGGCGAGAGCGTCGTGCGGCGCCCGCCGGAGTGGATGCGCGGTGACGTGGTCAGATGCCGCGGCTACCGGTCGGTCGGCCTCCAGCACCCGAGGATCACCCTGCCCAGCGCGGGCGTGACCCTGCTGGTCGGCTGGGGCGGGCCGTTGCACATCCGGCGGGGGCTGGGCGGCGCGGAGCGCGAGCAGACGCGGCACGCGATGATCGCGGGCCTGCAGACGGCCCCGGTGCTGGCGGGCTACCGGGGGTCGGGCCACGCCGTGGAGGTCGAGTTCACGGCCGTCGGGGCGTCGCGCTTCCTCGGCCTGCCGCTGCACCTGCTCGCCAACGCCGCCGCCCACCCGGACGAGGCGATGGGCCCCGGCTGGACCGCGAGGCTCACCGAACGGCTCGCGGAGGCACCGGACTGGCCCGCCCGCTGGGCCGTCGTCGACGCCGCCCTCGCCCCACGGCTCGCCGCCGCCCCGGCCACCCCGGGTCTCGCCGTCGAGGCCTGGCAGCGGCTGCGCGACGCGCACGGCGGCCTGAGCGCACGGCAACTCGCCGACGCGACGGGCCGGGGCGAACGCCGGATCCAGCTCCTCTTCCGGGACCACGTCGGCGTCCCGCCGCAGACCCTCGCCCGGATCCTGCGCTTCCAACGCGCGCTCGCCCTCTCCGGCCTCGGCCGCCTCTCCCTCACCGACGTCGCGGCGATGAGCGGTTACCACGACCAGGCCCACATGAACCGCGACTTTCGTGCCCTGTCCGGCCGGACGCCCGGCGAACTGCGGGGCATCGCCGACCGGCTGTCCGCCCCCGACGCGGCCGCGGCGGCGCGGGAGGTCGGCTGCTTCAGCGACTTCTTCGAACTCGACGACGCCGACTGGTAGCACCGTTGACGGCTGATCCGCGGACGTTGGTGGAGGGGTGGTGATCGGCTAGAACGCGTCACCGGGGGTCGCCAGGAGCACGCACTGGTCGAAGTTCATGCAGCCGCACGCCATGCAGTCCGCGACCGCCCGGCGCAGCGCCTGGGTCCGGGTGATGTGGTCGTCGAGTTCGGGGAGTTTGCGAGCCGCGAGTTCGCGCCACTGGCGGGTGGCGCCGGGCGAGGTGTCGCCGTTCAACAGGAGGGCGATCTCGGCGAGGGTGAAGCCGGCCCGCTGCGCCATCCGGATCAGCGCGACCCGCCGGACCGTGCTGACCGGCCAGACCCGTCGGCCCGCCTCGCGATGGGAGCCCGGCAGCAGCCCGCGCTCCTCCCAGTAGCGCAGCGCGGACGCCCGCACCCGCGCCGTCCGGGCCAGTTCGCCGATCCCCAGATACCGCACGCCAACGCTCCCCGGGCCGGGTTGACTTCACGCGAGCTTGAAGCACGAGTGTGACGTGCATGTTCTCATCTCCGGGGCGCGTGCTGCCCGAGGCCTGGCGCCCGCTGTTCGCCGTCCGCCCGTTCCGCCGACTGCTGCCCGTCTTCGCCCTGTCGGACCTGGGGGACGGCATGAGCGCCGTCGCCGTGGCCTGGCTGGCGCTCTCGCTGGCCCCGGACGGTCGGGAGGGCGCGCTGGTCGGGATCAGCGTCGCCGCGTACACGCTGCCGGGCGCGTTCGGCGCACTGGCGCTGGGCCGCTGGCTGCGGCCGTTGCCGGCGCAGCGGCTGCTGGTCGCGGACGCCGCCCTGCGGGCCCTGCTGCTGGGCGCGATCCCGATCGCGTACCTGGCCGGCGTGCTCGGCCCGACCGGCTACGTCCTGCTGCTGGGCGCCTCCTCGCTGTTCCACGCCTGGGGCAGGGCCGGGAAGTACGCGTTGTTCGCACCGTTTCTGGACGACGGTCTGCGGCTGGCCGCGAACAGTCTGCTGAGCGCCAGTCTGTCGAGTGCCACCGTGCTCGGCCCCGCGCTGGCGGGCCTGCTGGCGGGCACGGTGTCACCGGCGTGGATCATCGGCCTGGACGCGGTCACCTTCGCCGTGCTCGCGGTGCAGGCCGGCCGGGTCGCACTGCCGGCGGCGGCGACCGGGCCGACCGAGGCGGCCGGTGCCGATGGTGCCCGGCAGGGGCTGAGGGTACTGCGGCACCACCCGGAACTGCTCGGACTACTGGTGCTGACGTGGCTGTTCAACCTGGCCTACGGGCCGGTCGAGGTCGCGCTGCCGCTGTTCGTCCTGCACTCCCTGAACGACGGCGCGGGTCTGCTCGGCGTCTACTGGGCCGTGTTCGGGCTCGGAGCCGTCGTCGGGGCCCTCGGTGCCGCAGCGGCCGGGCGGCTGCCACTGTGGCCGACCGTGATCGCGATCGTCGCGGGCCACGGCCTGGGCCTGCTGCCCTTCGCGGTCGCCCACACCGCCGTACCGTCACTGATCGGCTTCGCCGCGGCGGGAGCCATCTACGGACCGTACTCCGCGCTGTCCCTCGCGTTGCTCCAGAACAGGACGCCGAGCGGCTCGCTCACCACGGTGCTCGCCGCCCGCAGCGCGGTGCTCATCACGGCCGCACCCTTGGGGGCCGCACTCGGCGCGCTCCTGCTGAACCGGGTGGCCGCGCCGGCCCTGCTGAGCGGCTGCGGCCTCGCCATGATCCTCACAGCGGCCCTCGCCGCCGTCGTCCACGGCTGCCACGCACTTCGACGGCGTCGGCGGGACATCACGCTCGCGGACCCGGCCCCGGGCGCAACTTCAGCCGATCGTCCCGTCTGACTGCCATTCCTCGGCGAGCTTCCGCGGATCGGCGCTAGAGTGGCGCCACGGCCGTGGCGACGGCCGCGGCTGTGCGTCATGCCCGTGCCCATGATGCCCGAGACGGCCGGAAGTTGAGTCATCGCGATCACCCTCGGTTCACCGTGCTCACGAGCATGTGCCGGGGCACGGGCGGCGCATGCCAGAGGGAAGCACGATGCCGCGACACACCTATGGCAACGCCATGCCGCCGCACCTTCAGGCGGCGGCCATTCGATCCACACTGGAAGTCGTCGGATATCTGCAGGATGTGCTCCAGTATTCCGCGCCCGAGATGGCGGATCACGGCTGGGCGCGCATGTGCATGTACCGGGCGAGCGACGCGATGGACGAGATCGGTCACTTTGTCGGTGCTATCGCAGCTCATATGGCCGACAACGACTCGAACGGCGAGATGATTCGTGGGCTCTTGCGCACCGACCGGGAGTGTCTTCGCAGCGCGCGACCCATTCGGATCGGTGGCCAGCGGCGTGGGAGTCGCGACCTTCATCGGATGCCGGACTGGGTCGCCCATGAGGTTCGCAGCAGTCTCGCATACGTCATGGTGCGTCTTCCTGTGGTGCTGCGTCGAAGCGTGAAGCTCCGGAACTCGCTCTGGCTCAGTGGGTGCCTGCGTCCCATGGTCGATTCCATGGACGAACTGGGCCGGCTCCTGCAGTTGCTCGCAGGCGTGCATGCGGAGGTGTTCGACGAGGACACCCTGGCGCGGTACCAGCATCTCTTTCAGCAAAGGCCGAGGGCGACCATGCCGGCCGAGGACGACCGGGACTACTTGAGCGGACTGCTCGGCCTGCGGGAGCCGGAGAGGGGCCCGAGTTGGTATTTCATCGGCCAGTTGACGGCGGCTTGGCCGGACGCCCTTCTACAGGCCGACTCGTACGAGGTGAAGGTCTTCACCCTGCTGGCCATGCTGGACGAGGAGTTCTGGGGTCAGCGCAGAGCGGGGAGAAGCGGCAGGCCGATGCCGAGGGTGCAGAGTGCCGCTATGGGGTGCCTGAATGGACTGTGGATCGCGATGGGGGAGGACAAGGACGATCCCGAGTACTGGCTCACAGGCCACGAGAGGGCCTACGCGGAGGGGGTGGCCAGCGCTTTGACGGATCGAGTGGCGAGTGACTTCTCGGGCTTGCCGCCTCGTGGACTGACCATGATCGAGATTGCCCGCGAAGCCTTCCGCCGCGCCCCGGTCGGGGGGCACCGGTGAACGGTACGGGTGCCCGGGTGGTGTGGTTGCTGGTGGCGGTCCTGGTGTCGACCGTGGCCGGGCTGGTGACGTTCGTCCTTCGGGCGCGGCTCGGGGCACGGGCGGCGGAGGCGGCGTTGTGGGCGGGGTCGGCGTTCGGGGGGAGCATGGTGGTGGCGCTGGGGGCGCTGGTGTTCGTGGCGGGGTGAACGGGGACGTTGTTGCGGGTGATGGTGAATGAGACTTGAATGGTCCAGACCACAACGGGAGGGATGCACAGCCATGACTGTTCCTCAGCGCACCGTCGTCCTCGGGACCTTGGGCTTCGGCACGATCGTCGACGAGGAGACCTCGTTCCGTCTCCTCGACCACTTCGTCGAGAGCGGCGGGACGGTCCTGGACACCGCCGACAACTACGCGTTCTGGCTCGACGGCGCGACCGGGGACGAGAGCGAGGCCGTCATCGGGCGCTGGCTCGCCAGCCGCAAGGCGCGGGACCGGGTCGTCATCAGCACCAAGGTGGGCGCCCGGCCCGCGGTGCCCGGGGCGGGGCTGGAGGCGGCGGAGGGGCTGTCGGAGAAGGCGGTCCGGGCCGCCGTCGAGGGCAGTCTGCGGCGCCTCGGCACGGACCACGTCGACGTGTACTGGGCGCACATCGAGGACCGCTCGGTACCGCTCGCCGAGACCGTGGAGACCCTGGCCGACCTGGTGACCTCGGGGAAGGCGGGCGAGGTCGGGGCCAGCAACCACGCCGTGTGGCGGGTCGAGCGGGCCCGGGCGCTCGCCGGGGACGGTCCGCGCTACGCGCACCTGCAGTACCGGTACTCCTACCTGCAGCCGCGTTTCGACGTGCCGCTGCCGTCCTCCGCGCACGTGCACGCGACGCCCGAACTCCTCGACTACGTGCGCTCCGAGGGGGACCTGCGGCTCTGGGTGTACAGCCCGATCCTCTCCGGCGGCCTCACTCGCGAGGACGTCGAGATCGGCGCCGCCTACGACCACCCCGGCACGCCCAAGCGGCTCGCCGCCCTGCGCGCGGTGGCCGAGGAGACCGGCGCGAGCGTCAACCAGGTGGCGCTCAGCTGGCTGCTCGACCACGAGGCGCGGATCCTGCCGCTGGTCGGCGTGAGCAAGGTCGCCCAGCTCGACGAGGCGCTCGGCGCCCTCGACCTGACGCTCACGGCCGAGCAGCGGCGGACGCTGGACGAGGCCGCGCTGTAGGCCTGTCCCCCGGGCCGTCGGGTCAGGCCACCGGGTAGCCGATCTCGGCCATGTCGTCGGCGAGTTCGTCCAGGTCGAGCTCCGGGTTGAGGGCGGACACGACGGCCTCGGTGAGCGGGCGCAGCGCCAGGACGTGGGCGATCGGCGCGGGGTCGAGGCCGTCCTCCAGCTCGTAGTACTCCTCGGCCCACGCCCGGTACGCCTCCACCAGGTCCTCGGCGGCGAGCAGGTCGAAGAGGGCCACCCCGCCGGTGGGCGGGGCCGACGGCGCCCGCCACGCGGCGTCCCCGGGCTCGCGCCAGAAGCAGACGGTCGCGAGCGGGGCGCCGTCCTCCTCGCCGAACGCCGGCTCCGTCACACAGGAGCGGAACGCCGCCGGGACCTCCGCGAGCAGCCGCGCCCCCGCGTTGGGCGCGGTGTGGTCGAAGCCACGCGCGTACGCTCCGGCGGGGGAGAAGACCACGAACCAGTCGTCGCCCTGACCGTCGCGCATCGACGCCAGGTCCGCGTCCTCGCTCCAGCGGGAGTCGAAGGAGTAGTACCGGTCCGCCCAGTCGGGGCCGAGGATCGCTTCGAGCATGGCCAGGCCCCGGCACCGTTCCCGCAGCGTGGCGGTGTCGGGCAGGCGGGTGAGGAGTCCGCGCAGGTCAGAGGTGTCGTGGCTGTCGTGCATGCCTGAAGTGAAGCAGGCGGCACTGACAGTCGGCCGTCACGGGGTGTTGCTCAGCGCGTAGGTGCGGAAGGTGGCCAGCAGCGGCAGCACGTCGGTCTTGTTCGGCTCCTCGGTGACGGCCCGCATGGCGTCGATCACCGCGTGCGCGATCACCTTCACCACGGCGAGGTCGTCCCCGGCGGTCTCGCCCCAGGCGCACAGCGTCCGGGTGAGCAGGGCGCTCATCCGGGCGCCGATGTTGGAGCTCACCGCGTCGGTGAGTTCGGCGAGTTCCTCGTCGGTCATGCTGGAGCGCAGCCCGAAGGCCAGCGCCATCAGCGTGTCCACGGCGTGCTCGCCGTAGGTCGCGACCAGGGCGGCGAGCGGCTGCTCGGCCGGTCCCCGTGCGGCCAGCGCGGCCAGGGCCTCGTCGTCGTCCTTCCACGCCGCTTCGAGCGCGGCGAGGGCCCGCAGGGCCTCGTCCACCATCAGGCCATCCGTCATGCGGAGAACCGTATTGAGCCCTCCCGCGCCGCGGGCCGGGACGGGCCCGGATCTCACCCGTTCGAGCGATAACCGGCGGGTTCGGCCGCGCGGGCGCGGGGAGGCTGCGTCGGTGGGTTCCCGAAGGCCTCAGCCGGCCCCGTGGGCGGTGGTGAAGGCGGCGGCGTCCCAGTGGCCGTGCAGGGCGGGCGCGAGCGCGGCGGCGGCGAGTGCGGGGAAGCCCCCGGCCCGGCCGGCGTGTTCGGGCAGCGCGCCGAGCAGCGGGGCGCCCGCCGCGCGCGGCAGGTCGGCCAGGTTGCAGCGGTCCGCGAGGCCGGGGGAGTGCGGCCAGGCGCCGACCACCACACCCAGCAGCGGCAGTCCGCGCGCGGCCAGCGCCTCCGCCGTCAGCGCGGTGGTGTTCAGCGTGCCGAGCCCGGCCGAGGCGACCAGCAACACCTCGGCGGGCAGGCCGAGTTCGCGTGTCGCGCGGGCCTGGTCGGCAAGCGTGCGGCCCTGCTCGTCGTAGCGGACCAGCAGGCCGCCCGCGCCCTCGATCAGGACCAGGTCGTGCCGCTCGGCGAGGCCGCCCACCTCCTTGGCCACGTCCTCCGCCGCCAGGTACGGCAGCCCGGACCGGCGGGCCGCCGTGTCGGGCGCCAAGGGCTCGGGGTAGCGGGCCAGTTCACGCAGCGTGAGCCGGTCCGGGGCCGGGGAGGCGGGCCCGGCGAGCCGGCCGACCTCCTCGGCGTCCCCCGGCTCGTCCGGGCCGACGCCGGTCTGCCCGGGCTTGAGCACCGCGACCCGCAGCCCGGCGCGCAGCGCGCTCGCGGCGACGGCGGCCGTGGTCACGGTCTTGCCGACCTCGGTGCCCGTCCCGGTCACGAAGAGGACCCGTCCCACCGCTGCCGCCTCCGTCCGCTCCTCCGCCGACCCGCTCATCCGACCACCGCCGCCGCCGTCACGCCCGCGGCGATCCGCGCCACGTCCTCGTCGCCGGTCACGTACGGCGGCATCGTGTAGACGAGGTCCCGGAACGGGCGCAGCCAGACGCCCTCCCGGGCGGCGGCCGCGGTCGCCGCCGCCATGTCCACCGGGTGGTCCAACTGGACGACGCCGATCGCGCCGAGCACCCGGACGTCCTTGACGCCGGGCAGTTCGGCGGCCTCCGCCAGGCCGGTGCGCAGGCCGGTCTCGATCCGTTTGACCTCGGTGTGCCAGTCCTGCGCGAGCAGCAGGCCGATCGAGGCGTTGGCGACCGCCGTCGCCAGCGGGTTGCCCATGAACGTCGGCCCGTGGGCGAGGACGGGCATCTCGCCGCGGCTGATGCCCTCGGCGACCTCCGCCGTGCACAGCGTCGCCGCCAGCGTGAGGTAGCCGCCGGTGAGCGCCTTGCCCAGGCACATCACGTCCGGCGCGACGCCCGCGTGGTCGGCCGCGAACAGCGCGCCGCTGCGGCCGAAGCCGGTGGCGATCTCGTCGAAGACCAGCAGCACCCCGTGCCGGTCGCACAGTTCGCGCAGCATCCGCAGGTACGCGGGGGAGTGGAAGCGCATCCCGCCGGCGCCCTGCACCACCGGCTCGACGATCACCGCCGCCAGCTCGTCGGCGTGACGCTCCATCAACTGGTCGAAGGCGCGGGCGTATTCCTCGTCGAGCGGGGCGTCGAAGCCGGCCGGAGGCTCCGGCGCGAACAGCTGCTCGGGCAGCACCCCGCCCCACAGGTGGTGCATGCCGCCCTGCGGGTCGCACACCGACATCGGGTGGAAGGTGTCACCGTGGTAGCCGCCGCGCCAGGTCAGCAGCCGCCGCTTCCGCGGCCGGCCCACCGACTGCCAGTACTGCAGGCACATCTTCATGGCGACCTCGACGGACACCGAGCCCGAGTCGGCGAGGAAGACGTGCCGCAGCGGCTCCGGGGTGATCTCCACCAGGGTGGTGGCGAGCCGGACGGCGGGCTCGTGGGTGAGCCCGCCGAACATCACATGGCTCATCCGGTCCACCTGCCCGCGCACCGCCTCGTCGAGCACCGGGTGACCGTAGCCGTGGATCGCCGCCCACCAGGACGACATGCCGTCGACGAGTTCGCGGTGTCCGCCGGGCGCCGGGGCGGCCAGCTTCAGCCGCACGCCGGAGGCGGACTCCACCACGTACGGGGTGGAGGTGCCGGGCATCGGCCCGTACGGGTGCCAGACGTGCGCCCGGTCGAGGGCGAGCAGGGTGTCCGTGGACAGCTGGGTCATGGGTGAGGGTCTTTCCGGGGTGTTCGTCGGGCCCGGGCGGCCGGGCCGGCGGCCGGGCCCGGGCCGTCGGGCTGGGAGGCCGTGCTGGGTGCGGGCCCGGGCCGGGGTCGGTGCGGACGGGGCTCAGGCGTTGGGCGCCAGCTCGGTGCCCGCGCCGCGACGGCGCACCCGCACCAGGTCGGTGCGCGCCTCGTCGGCGGCCGTCTCCGGGGTGTCGTGACCGGCGTCTGCGTGACCGGCCTCGGTGGCAGCGTCGCCGTGGGCGTGGCCGGGGGCGTGACCGCCGCACGGGCCGCAGCCGCCGCCCGTCCCGCACCCGCCCGCCGCCGGGGCCGTCCCGCAGCCGCCCGCCGCCGGCGCCTGCGCCGCGTCGGCCGCGACGTCCGCGCGGTGCCGCGGCAGGGTGCTCTCGCCCATGCCCTCGACCTCGAACCCGGCGTCCCGGATCATGTCGAGGTCGGCCTGCCCGGCCTGGCCCTCGCTGGTCAGGTAGTCGCCCAGGAAGATGGAGTTGGCGATGTGCAGGCCCAGCGGCTGCAGGCTGCGCAGGTGCACCTCGCGCCCGCCGGCGATCCGCACCTCGGTGTCCGGGTTGACGAACCGCACCATCGCCAGGATCCGCAGGCAGCGCTGCGGGGTGAGGTTCCACTCCTTGGCCAGCGGGGTGCCCTCGAACGGGATGAGGAAGTTCACCGGGACCGAGTCCGAGCCCAGCTCGCGCAGCGCGAACACCACGTCGACCAGGTCCTCGTCGCTCTCGCCCATGCCCGCGATCAGGCCCGAGCAGGCCGACAGGCCCGCGCCGTGCGCCTTCTGCACGGTGTCCACCCGGTCCGCGTAGGTGTGGGTGGTGGCGATGTCGCCGTAGGTGCCCTCGGAGGTGTTGAGGTTGTGGTTGTAGGCGTCGACGCCGGCCGCCTTCAGCCGCTCCGCCTGGTTGTCGGAGAGCAGGCCCAGGCAGGCGCAGACCTCGACCGCCGGGTCGGCCTCCCGGATCGCCGCCACCGTGTCGGTGACCCGGTCGATGTCACGGTCCGTCGGGCCGCGGCCGCTCGCCACCAGGCAGACCCGCTTGGCGCCGCCCGACACGCCCGCCTTCGCCGCCTCGGCGGCCTGGTCCGGCTTGAGCCAGGTGTACTTCAGGATCTCGGCCTTGGAGCCCAGCCGCTGCGAACAGTACGAGCAGTCCTCGGGGCACAGTCCGCTCTTCAGGTTCACCAGGTAGTTGAGCTTCACCCGGCGGCCGAACCACCGCCGACGTACCCGCCCGGCGGCCGCGACCACGTCGAGCAGCTCGTCGTCGGTGGTGGCGAGGAGGGCGAGCGCCTCCTCGCGGGTGGGGGTCTCCCCACGCAGGCCCTTGGCGGTGAGGGTATCGAGCAGATCCATGGGGCTGATCCTGCCTGTTGCCCCGCGACGGACGCCAGAGGAAACCCACCAGAAGATCCCGGGGAAGCTGTGCGAGTTGTCACAGTGTCGAAGCTCACCGTAGTGGTGCAGGTCACGTCGGGCGCCGGGCCGTCCGGACGGGCTCCCGCCGGGTCCGCGCCCCCGTGATCTCCACCACTCGTGACCTGCATACAATCTGCCGCATGACCACGCAGGGGGAGCGCGCCCCGTCGCCGGCAGAGCGACCGGACGGACCATCGGCAGAACACACGTCACAGCATCCGGCGGGGGTGGGGGCGGGGGCCTTCCGGGCCAGACGCGTGACCACCCGACGGGTCGTCGGCTGGATCACCGTCGCCGGCGTGGTGGCGGCCGGCGGCTGGATCGTCACCCGCCCCACGCCCGGCGACTACATACCGGGGCTCGGGCCCTCCAGCAAAGAGGCCTCCAAGACCCCGCCGATCGTGGGCGACCCGCCGCCGCGCACCGTCGCCGACCCCGAGGCGCTCGACGTCGACGTCTACTTCCCGGCCCAACGGGTCGTCGAGTCCGGCGGGTACAAGGGCAAGCGCTCCGGGGTGCGGCGCGGCGAGAACTGCACCGAGGTGCTCCAGGACCGCACCCTGGAGCTGCTGCGGGAGGCCGGCTGCAAGGGCTACCTGGGCGTCAGCTTCACCGCCCAGGAGAAGCCGGTGCTCAGCAGCATCACCCTGCTGCGCTTCGCCGACGCCCCGGCCGCGGCCCGCGCCGCCGAGTCGCTGCGGGCCAAGCCGGGTTCGGTCGCCTTCATCCTCCCGGACGCCTCCACCGCCCCCGCCCTGCCGGCCGCCGCGGCCCGGCCCGCCACCGAGGCGCGGGTCGAACTCGTCGGCCACTACGTGACGGTGACCAGCTCGCGGCCCGCCGACGCGCACCCCGGCTTCGGCACCGCCACCGCCTCCGGCACCGGCTCGCCGAGCCCGTCCGGCTCCCCGGTGAGCCCGCTGCCGGTGCCCTCGATGAGCGCGGCCAACCTCGACCAGCTGCTCGACGAGGCCACCCGGGCCATCTCGTTCACCGCCGGCGCGCCGTTCGTCTGGATGTAGCGGGCCCCGTGGCTCCGGCGGAGCCGCCTTCGGGCGCTCCGCCGGGCCGGGCCGATCTCGCGTCAGCCGCCGAGGCGGTCCACGGCGGTGACCCGCAGCACCGCGCGGCCCTCCTCGTCCGAGCCGTACAGGTCGACCTCGGCGCTGATGCCCCAGTCGTGGTCGCCCTCCGGGTCGTCGAAGATCTGCCGGACCCGCCAGGCGGAGTCCTCCTCCTCGATGATCAGCATCTTCGGGCCGCGCGCGTCCGGACCGGTGCCCAGGTCGTCGTACTCCTCCCAGTACCCGTCCATGGCGTCCGCCCAGCGGTCCGCGTCCCAGCCGTACTCGCCGTCCAGCGCGCCGAGCTCGTCGTAGTGCTCCAGCGCGCACAGCTCGAGCCGGCGGAACATCTCGTTGCGCACCAGCACCCGGAACGCCCGCGCGTTCGCCGTCACCGGCGCCGGCTTGTCGTCCAGGGTCACCTCGGCGGCCTGCGGCTCGGTCGGGTTGGCCAGCTGCTCCCACTCGTCCAGCAGGCTGGAGTCGACCTGGCGGACCAGCTCGCCGAGCCAGGCGATGACGTCCTTGAGGTCGTCGGTCTTGACGTCCTCGGGGACGGTCTGCTCCAGCGCCTTGTACGCGCCCGCCAGGTAGCGCAGCACGATGCCCTCGGTGCGGGCCAGCTCGTAGTGGCCGACGTAGTCCGAGAAGGTCATCGCCCGCTCGTACAGGTCGCGCACCACGGACTTCGGCTGCAGCTGGTGGTCGCCGATCCACGGGTGCGCCCGCCGGTACACCTCGTAGGCGTGGGTGAGCAGTTCCTCCAGCGGCTTCGGATAGGTGATCTCCTGGAGCCGCTCCATCCGCTCCTCGTACTCGATGCCGTCGCGCTTCATCTCGCCGACGGCCTCGCCGCGCGCCTTGTTCTGCTGCGAGGCGAGGATCTGGCGCGGGTCGTCCAGGGTGGCCTCGACCACCGACACCACGTCCATCGAGAACGACGGCGAGGTCGGGTCCAGCAGCTCGAAGGCGGCCAGCGCGAAGGTGGACAGCGGCTGGTTGAGCGCGAAGTTCTCCTGGAGGTCCAGGGTCAGGCGCACGATCCGGCCCTCGGCGTCCGGCTCCGGCAGCCGCTCCACCACGCCGCCCTCCAGCAGCGAGCGGTAGATGGCGATCGCGGTGCGGATGTGCCGGCGCTGCGCGGGGCGGTCCTCGTGGTTGTCGGTGAGCAGCTTGCGCATCGCCTCGAAGGCGTTGCCGGGCCGGCCGATCACCGACAGCAGCATCGCGTGGCTCACCTTGAACCGGGAGACCAGCGGCTCCGGGTCGGCGGCGATCAGCTTGTTGAAGGTCTCCTCGGACCAGCCGACGAAGCCCTCCGGCGCCTTCTTGCGGACGATCTTGCGCTTCTTCTTCGGGTCGTCGCCCGCCTTGGCGACGGCCTTCTCGTTCTCGATGACGTGCTCGGGCGCCTGCGCCACCACCTGGCCGACGGTGTCGAACCCGGCCCGTCCGGCGCGGCCGGCGATCTGGTGGAACTCACGGGCGCGCAGGATCCGCACCCGCTGCCCGTCGTACTTCGACAGCGCGGTGAACAGCACCGTGCGGATCGGCACGTTGACGCCCACGCCCAGCGTGTCCGTCCCGCAGATCACCTTCAACAGGCCCGCCTGGGCGAGCCGTTCGACCAGGCGCCGGTACTTCGGCAGCATGCCCGCGTGGTGCACGCCGATCCCGTGGCGGACGTAACGCGACAGGTTGCGGCCGAACTTGGTGGTGAAGCGGAAGTTGCCGATCAGGTCGGCGATGGCGTCCTTCTCCGCCTTCGAGCACATGTTGATGCTCATCAGCGACTGCGCCCGCTCCACCGCCTCCTTCTGGGTGAAGTGCACCACGTACACCGGCGCCTGGCCGGTCTGCAGCAACTCCTCCAGGGTGTCGTGCATGGTCGTGCGCCGGTACTCGTAGAACAGCGGCACCGGACGCGTCGCGTTGCGCACGACGGTGGTCGGGCGGCCGGTGCGGCGGGTCAGGTCCTCCTCGAACCGCCGCACGTCGCCCAGCGTCGCCGACATCAGCAGGAACTGCGCCTGCGGCAGCTCCAGCAGCGGGATCTGCCACGCCCAGCCGCGGTCCGGCTCGGCGTAGAAGTGGAACTCGTCCATGACCACCTGGCCGATGTCGGCCCGGGCGCCGTCGTGCAGCGCGATCTGCGCCAGCACCTCCGCGGTGCAGCAGATGATCGGCGCGGTCGGGTTCACCGAGGCGTCGCCGGTCATCATGCCGACCTGCTCGGTCCCGAACATCTTGACCAGGTCGAAGAACTTCTCCGACACCAGCGCCTTGATCGGCGCCGTGTAGAAGGTCCGCTTCCCCTCCGCCAGTGCCGCGAAGTGCGCGCCGGCGGCGACCAGGCTCTTGCCCGAGCCGGTCGGCGTCGCCAGGATCACGTTGTTCCCCGACACCAGCTCGATCAGCGCCTCCTCCTGCGCCGGGTACAGCGAGATCCCGCGCTCTTCCGTCCAGGCGGCGAACGTCTCGTACAGCGCGTCGGGCGTGGCGGGCTTCGGCATCAGATCAAGGAGGGTCACCCGGCTATCTTGCCTGCTCGCCGCCACCCCCGGCAAAGCCCGGCGCCCATCAGCCCGCCACCACGGGCGCCCGCTCGGCGATCCGCACGTCGGGGCAGCCTTCCTGGCGGACGATCTCCTGGGCGATGCGGTGGGCCACGTCGACGAAGACCTGTGTCCGCTTCGTCGCGGACAGGTCGGACAGGTAGAAGTCGCCGGCGACCGAGAGCTGCCGGTACGCGTTCCGGGCCAGGGGCTGTCGGCCGCTGTCGCAGGGGAACATCAGTATCGGCTGGAGACCGTCATCCAGCCAGCCCACGACACCGGCACCGAAGTCGATCGGCAGATCGCGTTGGTCCGCCTCGTACTGCTCGCGATATGAGCGGTACGAACTCTCGTCGATCTGGAATATCCGGGCGACCACGACGGTCGCGCCGGGCAGCCACGAGATGCCGCAATCCGCCCGGGTACTCCTTCCGGACAGGTCGCCGAAGACCTCGCGCTCGATTCCCTTCCCCTCATCACCCACCAGCGGCCGGACCTCCTCCCGTTCGATCAGCCCCCAGCAAGCACTCGCCGGCAGTTCCACCGACTGCCACGGCTTCCACGCCCACAGCCCGCCCCCGATGAGAACCAACGCCGTGACCAGGGCTGTGACCGCAAGTCGCCCGTTATCGCGCCGCACCGTTTCAGTCCTCCTTCTTCGGATGGGTGACTTGCCAAGCGGTACCCGTGGCGCCGGCGAACGCGCCCCCGATCTGGCCTTCCACGGCGGGGGCCAGATCGTTGAGGTACTTCCGTTCGAGGCCGGTCCGGCCCGCCGCGTCACGGATCGCGTCCTGGACGGACCCCTGGGCGCCCGCCAACGCGTGGTTCTGCGCCGCTTGCGCCTTGT
Organism: Kitasatospora sp. NPDC058032; assembly: GCF_042885845.1. Lineage (NCBI taxonomy): Bacteria > Bacillati > Actinomycetota > Actinomycetes > Kitasatosporales > Streptomycetaceae > Kitasatospora > Kitasatospora sp. NPDC058032. Next base: position 18,803 of record NZ_JBHVRK010000039.1, read on the forward strand.
TGGTGGTCTGCGCGTCGGTGTTCACCTGGTAGCTCTCGGCGATGCCGTCCATGATCCTGCCGACCGCGTCGTTCGCGTACGGGCCGACGATCGGCGCCCTGGTCTCCAGGACCGATCCGAGCGTCGCGTCCCAGATGGTGCCCGCCCAGTCGCGGGTGGTCCTGACGGCCGAGTTGAGGTGTTCGTCCCGCCGGTGCTCCTCACCGAGCCGTCCGGCCAGTACGTCGTCGGCGGGTCGGTGAAGAACCTGGTGGCGGCGTCCGGGCTGCGCCCGAGCGCGTTCAGCACCGAGCCCATCGGGTTGAACCCGTGGTAGTTGCCCTTCTCGTCCGGGGTGCCGGTGAACCAGAAGTCCTGGAACGGCGCGCCGCCCTTCATCGCCACCGCGTCCCAGCGGGCCGGGTTCTCCTGGGTGAGCTGGGTGACGTGCTCGGCGATCGGCTTCAGGAACGCCGCGTCGTAGTTGCCGTACCGCAGGACGTTGCCCAGGATCTGGTAGCCGTAGGGGCTGGACTCGTAGTCGGCGCCGGGCCCGAGCTGGATGTGCCGGCTGCCGGCCCGGCGCAGTCGCTCGCCCCAGTCCGGGGGCAGGTGGGGTTGACCGCCGCTGTTGGTGGCGGTGGCCAGGGTGAGGCCGAGCCCTTCCTGGATCCCCCTGACGGCGGCCGCGCGGACGGGGCTGCCGGCGAAGTCGCCGCTCTGCGCCAGCGCGCCGTAGGAGGCGAGGAAGGTCCCCGGGTCCTGGCCGCCGTAGAAGGCGGTGGCGAACCGGGGGTCGCCGGAGTGGTGCTGGAGCAGGGCCTGCAACTGCGTGAGCTGGGCGTCGGTGGCGGCGCTGCCGAGGCTGAGGATCTGGGCGGCCTGCTTGGCCTCGGCGTCGGCGACGCTGCCCAGCGGGGTGCTGTTGAAGCTCGTGGTGTCGTTGCCGGTGTCCATCGCGAGGGCCAGGGCGGCCGCGGAATCGGCTTCGGTGGCGCGGTCCAGCGCCTTGCCGATCTCCTGGGCGGCGACCTGGGCGGTCTCCCGCTGGGTCCTGGCGTAGTCGGGGTCGTGCTTGTCGGCCGGGTCGGTGGCCGGCGGCCAGTGCACGCTGCCGTCGGCGGCGACGGTCAGGCCCTGCTCGCTGGCGTGCTGGACGGCCACCTGGAGGTCCTTCCTCGCGGCGACGAACTCGTCGTGCGCGTCGCGCAGCGTGCGCGCGATTCGCCGAGGCCTCCTCGAAGGCGGCGCGGATCTGGTCGCGCGCCTGGGTGAGGGCGGTGGCGGCGGACTCGGAGCTCGGCCCGGTCCAGCCGGACTGCTGGGCCGGGCCGATCACCTCGTTCTGGATCCTGGTCGAGAGGTCCCAGGCGCGGACCATCTTCTCGAAGTCGCCGGCCGCTGCGTTGAGGCCGGTGAGGTCGACGGTCTGGAGCTGGGTGTACGTCACCATGCCGGGCCCCCGCCTCAGCCGTGCTGCTGCGCGAACTGGCTGTGGATCGCGCTCTCGGTGTTGTCGTAGTTCTGGGCGGTGGCGTGCAGGTTCCAGCCCATCAGCGCGGCGACCGCGCCGGTGACGTGCCCCGCGGGCTGTGCGCACGCGGTGCGGACGGACTCGCGCAGGGCCGTGGCGTTGGTGCCGGCCTGGCGGATCATCCCGGGGTTCGCCTTGACGGACGGGCCGCCGGCGGCCGGCGGGAGCGTGACGGGTGGCGGGCCCCGGCGGCGGCCGCCGCGAGGTCGGGAAACTGCTTCTTCGCCTCCGCGGTGAGGTTTCCGGAACTGTCGAAGAGCCACGGGTTCATCCGTCGCTCGAATTCGAGGTCTGCCACCAAGTCCCCCCAGGACTGTTCGACTTGTGGGGACACTACCGGGGGAGGACGAACAATCGGTTGAGTTCGCGGGAATCGGAGGACGATGATCGAATGAATGAATCCATGTGAAATGCGAGGTTGATTCTAGGTAAACCTATGGTTCTGGCGAGGTGGCTCCTGCGTCCGGCGGTGTGCCCCGGCGCACATTGCCCGGGTCGGGCGGGGCGTGCCAGAGTGCCGGGCATGGTCAACCGCAGCGTGTTCGAGACGTCCGAGGCGTCTGAGGCGTCCCAGGCCGATGGCTCCGCCGGCGCCGATCCCGGCGCCGTCTTCGACTGGCTCGACGAGAGCGCCGGGCAGCGGGCCCGGGCCGGGCTGACCCGTACCCTGCGCAGCCGGGCCGCCGACGACGCCGTGCTGGACCTCGCGGGCAACGACTACCTCGGGCTCACCCGGCACCCCGCCGTCACCCGGGCCGCCGCCGAGGCCGCGCTGCGGTGGGGCGGCGGTGCGACCGGGTCGCGGCTGGTCACCGGCACCACGGCGCTGCACACCGAGCTGGAGGAGGAGCTGGCCGCCTTCTGCGGGGCCGAGGCGGCGCTGGTGTTCTCCTCCGGGTACACCGCCAACCTCGCCGTGCTCACCGCGCTCACCGACCCCGACACGCTGATCGTCTCCGACGCCTACAACCACGCCTCGCTGATCGACGGCTGCCGCCTGGCCCGCGCCGATGTCCACCGCGCCCCGCACAGCGACCCGGGCGCCGTCGCCGAGGTGCTCGCCGGGCGCTCCCACCGGCGCGCCCTGGTGGTCACCGACTCGGTGTTCTCGGTCGACGGCAACGCCGCCCCGCTCGCCGAACTCGCCGACGCCGCACGGAGGTTCGGCGCGGCGCTGCTCGTCGACGACGCCCACGGCCTCGGCGTGCTCGGCCCCGGCGGCACCGGCGCCACCGCCGCCGCGGGGCTCGCCGGCGCGCCCGACATCGTCACCACCGTCACCCTCTCCAAGTCCCTCGGCTCCCAGGGCGGCGCCGTCCTCGGCCCGCGGCGCGTCATCCGGCACCTCACCGAGACCGCCCGCACCTTCATCTTCGACACCGGCCTCGCCCCCGCCGCCGCCGGCGCCGCGCTGGGGGCCCTTCGCCTGCTGCGGGCCGAACCCCACCGCGCCGAACGCGCCCGTGAGGTGGCCCGCAGTCTCGCCGCCCGCCTCGCCGCCGCCGGTCTGCACGCCTCCAGTCCCGACGCCGCCGTCGTCTCCGTGCGCGCCCCCGGCCCCGAGGCCGCCGTCTCCTGGGCCGCCGACTGCCGCCGGGCCGGCCTCGCCGTCGGCTGCTTCCGCCCCCCGTCCGTCCCCGACGGCGTCTCGCGGCTGCGGCTGACCGCCCGGGGTGATCTGACGGACACGCAGATCGCCGACGCCGTGCGGATCATCGCCGCCACCGCCCCGGCGTGAGCGGGTCCGATGGGCTTCGCGCGGCGGCCCGGGCGCTGGTCCCGGTCGCGGCGGTGCTGGCGCTGCTGGCGGTCGGCGGCCGTGGCACGGCCCACGCGGGGGAGGGGCTCGCCTACGCCGCCGGGTTCGCCGGGACCCGCGGCGCCCTGGTCGCCGACCAGTGCCTGCGCGCCAACGCCGACCGGCCAGCGCTCGGCCCGACCGGCGACTGCCGCGGCACCTTCTTCCCCGACGACGGCGGACCGGCGAACGAGTACGCCTGGACGGACTGGCGGATCGACACCCACCAGCGCGTCGCCGTCTCCTGCGCCGCCGACGGCGAGTGCCGCCTCGCCGGTACCGGCGGAGTCCTGTACTGGCTGAGCCTGCTGCAGCTCGCGCTCGCCGCCTTCCCCGTCGCCGGGTTCGCCGCCGTCCAGGGACTGCTGCGCCACCGGGACCCCTCCCAGCGCAAGCGGGTGGTGCTCGGCGTGACCGCGGCCGTCCTGCTGGTCGGCGCGTTCGCCACCTTCGCGGGTGCCCTGGCCGCGCGTTAGAGGCCCGCCAGCTCCTTCAGGAACAGGGTCCCGGCGTCGCGGCGGCCTGCGGTCAGCCGTGGGGCGGCGACCACGACGGCCGTCGCGCGGCACCAGGCCAGCACGCGGTCGGCGTCCGCGCCCGGGACCAGGGCCGTCAGCTCGCCGATGCGGGCCGACAGGGCGGCCGGGGCGGTGACGCCGTCGAGCACCCAGTCGACCAGGTCGAAGTCGGGGTCGCCCAGGCACGCCCGCGGGTCGATCGCCACCGGGCCGTCCGGGCCGAGCAGCACGTTGGCCGGGTGCAGGTCGCCGTGCACCAGGGCGACCGGGGCGCCGTCCGCGGTCAGCTCCCGGGCCAGGGCCCGCGCGTGCACGGTCGGCACCCCGGGGGCCCGGCGGCCGGTCAGCTCGAACAGGAAGTCCAGTCGCTCGGCCAGGGGCGGCAGCGCCACCCCGTCCACCGGCACCGACCGCAGCGCGCCCAGCAGCCCGGCGATCTCGGACGGCCGCCAGCCGCGCTCGCGCAGGGACGTGCCCGGGGCGACGTCCGCGAGCAGCAGCGCGCCCGAGCCGGCGTCGTGCTCCAGCAGCCGCACCAGCGACGGCACGCCCTGCCACGCGCTCAGCGCCGTCGCCTCCTGCGCGGCCACCGCCGGGTCCGGCGTCAGCTTCAGCCACACCGCCGCGCCGTCCGCGTGCCGCTCGCAGCGGAACACCCGCGCCGTGCCTCCCCCGCCGGCCGCCCGCACCGTCAGCCCCCAGCGGGCGGCCAGCGCGTCCACCAGCGACGGCAGTTCCTCGCACCACGCCTCGGCCGCAGGACCGAACCGTACGGTGAGCCGTGCCCGCACCTCCTCGGGCACGGTGGCGAGCGCGCTCACGACAGCACCAGCAGCGACTCCGCCCCCATCGGCCGGTAGCCCGCCGCCTGGAAGGCCCGCACGCTCGTCGCGTTCCCCGGCGCCTGCTGCGACCACACCACCTCGCCCTCCGGCAGCAGGTGCCGGGCCGCCAGCGCCAGCGCCCGCCCCAGGCCGCGTCCGCGCGCCGCCTCGTCCACCTCGATCGCGCACTCCCAACGACCGGCCACCCCGCGGCCCAGGATCAGCACGCCGCGCCCGCCGTCCGCGTCGAACACCCGGACGTCCTCGCGGTAGCACAGCGCCCGCACCACCCGCGGATGCTCCCGGTCCTCGACCTCCGCCAGCTCCAGCGCGGGCGCACCCGGCAGCCGGTCCGCCACCGTCAGCAGGTCGATGGTGCCGTTCACCCGCCCCGTGCGCTCGGCGAGCGCGCTCAGGAACGGCGGACAGAGCGGCGCGGCCAGCGGATCGCCCGGCGCCGCCGCCAGCGCGGCCCGCACCCAGGCCGGATCCTCGTCGGTGAACACCACCGAGTGCGCGGAGAACGCCACCACCCCCGCCTCGCGCGGCGACGGCTGCGGCACCACCGTCACCGACCCGTCCGCCGGCGGGAACACCCCGCCCGCCGCGTCCGCCAGCATCTCCCGCAGTCCCCGTGCACCCACTCCGCGCCCGCCCCTCCGTGATCCTTCGTGGGCGCCCAGCCTAGTAGTCCGCCGAAGCGGTCCGCCGAAGCGGTCCGTCGAAGCAGTCCGTTGAAGCGGTCCGCCGTCAGGACTTCCTGCGCGCCCGGCTCGGCTGCACCCGGGTCGGCTCGCCCGCCGCCTTCGGGTGGTCCGGCGGGTACGGCAGCTCGCCGTGGGCCCCCTCCGCGACCTGCCGCTCGTACAGCTCCAGCAGCCCCTCCAGCCGGAACCGCTCGTCCTCCATCGCCGCGTGCACGTCCCCCAGTTCCGCGAACCGGGCCGGCAGGGTCCGCAGGTCGAAGTCCTGCGGCAGGGCGTCGTCCAGTTCCTCCCAGCGCAGCGGTGCCGAGGCCGTCGCCCGTGGCCGCGCCCGCAGCGAGTAGGCCGAGGCGATCGTCCGGTCCCGCGCCATCTGGTTGTAGTCGACGAAGATCCGCTCGCCGCGCTCCTCCTTCCACCACGCCGTCGTCACCCGCCCCGGCAGCCGTCGCTCCAGCTCCCGGCCCAGCGCGATCACCGCGTGCCGCCCGTCCGTGAACGACCACTGCGGTACCAGCGGCACGTACACGTGCAGCCCCCGGCCGCCCGAGGTCTTCGGCCACCCCCGCAGCCCCTGCTCCTCCAGCACCGCCCGCAACTCGTGCGCGGCCCGCACCGCGTCCTTGAAGTCCGTGCCCGGCTGCGGATCCAGGTCGATCCGCAGCTCGTCCACGTGCTCGGTGTCCGAGCGCCGCACCGGCCACGGGTGGAAGGTCAGACACCCCAGGTTCGCCGCCCACAGCACCGCGGCCGGTTCCGTCGGGCAGATCTCGTCCGCCGACCGGCCGCTCGGAAAGGCGATCCGGGCCGTCGGCAGCCACTCCGGCAGGCCCTTCGGGGCCCGCTTCTGGTAGAAGAACTCGCCCTCCACCCCGTCCGGGAATCGCTGCAGCGTCGTCGGCCGGTCCCGCAGGCCGCGCAGCACCCCCTGCGCCACCGCCAGGTAGTACTCCGCGACGTCCAGCTTGGTGAACCCGCGCTCCGGGAAGTACACCTTGTCCGGGTTCGACAGCCGGACGGTGCGCCCGGCGACATCCAGTTCCACGGCAGAGCCCATGCCTCTCACGCTAAGCGCGCCGTGTCCGCTCCGCCCGCCGTGTCCGCTCCGCCCGCCGTGCTCGCCCCGCCCGCCGCGCGCCCCGGAGCGTTCGGCGCGAGGATCGGGACCATGGACCTGCCCGTCATGCCGCCGCTCGCCCCGATGCTCGCCAAGTCCGTCGCGAAGATCCCGCCCGGCATGCAGTACGAGGCCAAGTGGGACGGCTTCCGCACCATCGTCTTCCGCGACGGCGACGAGGTCGAGCTCGGCAGCCGCACCGGCAAGCCCCTCACCCGCTACTTCCCCGAACTCGTCGAGGCCCTGCGCCGCGAGACCCCCGGGCGCTGCGTGCTCGACGGCGAGATCGTCATCGCCCGTGACGGCCGGCTGCGCTTCGAGGAACTCCTCGAACGCATCCACCCCGCCGCCAGCCGGGTCAGGCTCCTCGCCGAGCGCACCCCCGCCTCCTTCGTCGCCTTCGACCTGCTCGCCCTCGGCGACGAACCCCTCCTGGACCGGCCCCTCGAAGCCCGCCGCCGCGCCCTGGAGAGCGCCCTCGCCGACGCCGCCGACCCCGTCTTCACCGCCCCCACCACCACCGACCGTGAACTCGCCGAGACCTGGTTCGCCCAGTACGAGGGCGCCGGACTCGACGGCATCGTCGCCAAACCCCTCGACCAGCCCTACCGGCCCGGCGAACGCGCCATGTACAAGATCAAGCACGAGCGCACCGCCGACTGCGTCGTCGCCGGCTACCGCGAACACAAGAGCGGCCCCGTCGTCGGCTCCCTCCTGCTCGGCCTCCACGACGCCGACGGCCGCCTCCAGCACGTCGGCGTCTGCGCCGCCTTCCCGATGGCCCGCCGCCGCGAACTCGCCGAGGAACTCGCCCCGCTGCGCACCACCGACCTCGCCGCCCACCCCTGGGGCGCCTGGGCCGACGAAGCCGCGCACGCCGACGCCCGGCTGCCCGGCGCCACCAGCCGCTGGACCGGCGGCAAGGACCTCTCCTGGATCCCGCTGCGCCCCGAACGCGTCGTCGAGGTCGCCTACGACCACATGGAGGGCACCCGCTTCCGGCACACCGCCCAGTTCCGCCGCTGGCGCCCCGACCGCACGCCCGACAGCTGCACCTACGCGCAGCTGGAGGAACCGGTCTCCTACGACCTGGCCCGGGTGCTCGGCGGCTGAGCCGGCGGCCGGGCGCGCCGTCAGGCCGGTTGCCCGGGCGGCGTCACCGACGAGGACACCTTCGGCGACGGTGACCCGGACCCGGACTCCGACCCGGACGGCTCGTCCGACTGCGACGGAGTGGCCGGCAGGTCGTAGACGTTCGCCGGCGAGACGATCTCCGTGATCGCCTTCGCGAACAGCGTCGACGGCTCCGAACCCCGGTACGCCACATCGGTGTTCAGCAGCACCACCAGCGACGCCTGGGCCGACGGCAGGTACACCACCACGGCCTGGTAGCCCGGCAGCGAACCGTTGTGCCCGATCCACCCGTGGTTGTCGAAGATCCCCAGCCCGTACGAGGTGCCCGGCGCCGTCGACGGCTGCGGCTCCAGGCGCTGCGCCTGGGTCTGCGGCTTCAGCAGCGAGCCGGTGGCCAGCACCTTCGCCCACTTCTTCATGTCCGCCCGGTCCGAGATGGCCGCCCCCGCCGCCCAGCCCCACGACGGGTTCCAGTCGGTGGCGTCCTGGATCGTCCCGTCCGCCGTCTGGTTGGTGTAGCCGCGCGCGTGCGGCTGCGGGAACGCGTTGTCCGTCGGGAAGACCGTGCGGCCCAGGTCCGCCGGCTCGAACACCTCCTTCTTCAGGAAGTCCCCGAGCGGGCGCCCGTCGACCTTCTCGATCACCTGGCCCAGCAGCACCGTGTTGGTGTTGGAGTACTCGAACTCCGTTCCCGGCGGGAAGTTCACCGGATGCCGGAACGCGTACGCGGTCAACTGGTCGGGCGTGAAGGGGCGCTGCGGATCCGCCTGGAACGCGCGCACGAAGTCCTCGTCCTTGGTGTACGAGAACAGGCCGCTGCGCATGCCCGCCAGCTGGCGCAGGGTGATCTGCTCGCCGTTCGGCACGCCGGCCAGGTACTTGCCGACCGGGTCGTCCAGCCCCACCTTGCCCTGGTCCACCAGCCGGAGCACACCGGTGACCGTGAAGGTCTTGGTCACGCTGCCGATCCGCATGTTGAGCCCGGTCACCATCGCGGTGCCCGGCACCCGCTCGGACACCCCGAACGCCTTGAGGTACTCGCCCTGCGGCGTCGCCACGTCGACGATCACGCCCGGCACCGAGGCCTCCGTCAGCACCCGCCCGATCGCGGCGTCCAGCCGGGAGGTGACGTCCGACGTCAGCGGCACCGTGGTGCCGCTCGGCGCCTGGGTGGGGCTGGGCGTCGCGGTGGGACTCGCGGTTCCGGTCGGACTCGTGGTCCCCGTCGGACTCGGGGTGGGGGTCGGGCTCAGCGCAGCCGGTGCGGCCGTCACCGCCCCGGCCGCCGCCGGGTGTTCGGACGGCGAGCCGCCCGAGCACCCGGCGGCCAGCAGTCCGGCCAGCGCCAGCAGCAGCGCCACCGGCGCCGGCCGGGCGAGGGGCCGCCACCGGGGGGCGGTGGCTCGGGTCGACACACGGTTCGTCATCTTCGGGGCGCCTCTCTGGGCCGGACGGACCCGGAGCAGCGCTCGACGGGCCCGCAAAGGGGGAGCGATCGCCACCGTATGCGCGCCCGCGGCGCCCCGCGCGCCCACCGGCGGCCCGCTGGACCGAACGGACCCACGCGTCAGCCACCCGCCGCAACCCCGCTCGCGCGCCCCCGACGTACGCCCACCAGCACCGTTACCCGCCCCCTATCCGCGCCCGAGTAGGGTGCGCACCGCCGGAGCCGACGGGAGGGGAACACCGAGGTGCTGCACAGCGAAGCCGTTGCCGGAACCGGAACCGAAGCCGTCGCCGAAGCCGTCGGCGTCGGAAAGCGCTACGGACGGGGGCCCTGGATCCTGCGCGACGTCGAGCTGCGCCTCGCCCACGGCGACGTCCTCGCCGTGCTCGGCGCCAACGGCTCCGGCAAGTCCACCCTGCTGCGGATCCTCGCCGGCCTCACCCGCCCCACCACCGGCCGCCTCACCGGTGCCGTCACCCGCCCCGCCACCGCCGGCCGCCGGGCCGCCGTCGGCTACGTCCCCGACCGGTTCACGGCCCACGAGCGCCACACCGCCACCGGCTACCTCACCCACCTCGGCCGCGTCCGGGGCCTGCCCACCGCAGCCGCCCGCCGCCGGGCCGCGGAGCTCCTCGACCGGCTCGCCCTCGTCGGCGGCTCCCACGCCGCCCTGCGCACCCTGTCCAAGGGCAACGCCCAGAAGGTCGCGCTCGCCCAGGCCCTGCTCGTCCCGCCCGATCTGCTGGTGCTCGACGAACCCTGGTCCGGCCTCGACGCCTCCGCGCACACCGTGCTCGCCGAACTCATCGCCGAGACCGCCGCCGAGGGCGGGGCCGTGGTCTTCACCGACCACCGCGAAGCCGTCGCCGAGGCGCACGCCACCACCGTCCGCACCCTCGCCGACGGCCGGGTGACCGGGGCCCCGTCCGCGCCGTCCGCGCCCGCGTCCCTAGGGTCCGCCGCCGTGCCGCCCGCCGAGCTCGTGCTCACCGGCCCCGGCCCGGACGGCCCCGACTGGCAGGCCCTGCCCGGCGTCCTCACGCTGGAGCGCCGCGGCCCCGAACTCCACCTGCGGGTCGAGCAGACGCACGCCGACGCCGTCCTGCTCACCGCGCTGCGCCACCGGTGGTCGGTGCGCGCCGTCACCCGCCCCGCCCTCGCCCCCGCCCCCACGAGGACCACCAGCCGATGACCGCCCTCGTCCGCTACCAGCTCGCCACCCTGCTGCTCTCCCAGCGCTACCTCGCCCCGCTGATCCTGTTCACCGGCCTCGTCGCCGTCCTCACCAGCGACGACAGCGGCCCGCTCACCGCCGCCCACGGAGCCGCGTCCGCCGCGATGCTGCTCGCCGCCACCTGGCTCACCATGGCGCTCACCGGCCTGGAGGACCGGCCCCACCGCGCGCTCCTCACCGCAGCCACCGGCAGCCGCCGACGTCTGCTCACCGGCACCGTGCTCACCGCCCTGCTCGGCTGTCTGCCGCTCACCGCCCTCGGCCTCGCCCTGCCGCTGCTCGTCGGCACCCACACCCCCACCGCCGCCGACCTGCTGCTCGGCACCGAAACCCAGCTCACCTGCGCCCTCACCGGCACCGCCGTCGGCCTGCTCGCCTCCCGGCCACTGGTCCGCCGGCCGGGGTTCGGCCTGCTGCTCGCCCTCGGCCTGCTGCTCGTGCTCACCGTGAGCAAGGGCCTGCCCCCGGTCAACCTGCTGCTCACCCGGCTCTCCACCCACAACCGCTCGGCGGAGCTGCTGGCCTCCACCGCCCTGCTGCTCGCGCTCGCCGCCGCCCTCCTCGCCGCCGCGGCGGCCCTCGTGCACGCCGTCACCACCCGCCGCGACTGACCCGGTCGCACCGGGGGAGCACCGGCCTCGGCGCAGCGCCCCGCGCGCCCCGGACATGCCTCGCGCGCTGCGCCGTCGGAGTGCCGACCGGCACGCCGCAGTGGCCCCCGACCCCAGCTCGGGCACGATCGTTTAGCCGAGCTGTCGCGGCCCTTAAGAATTCCTCGATGGACCGCACCCCCTCCCACCAGGCAGATTTCTGCCTGCCCGGAATGCGGACACCGGAACCGGTTCCGCAGGCCCTGGCCCCGCCAGGACCCGTCGGTCCTCGGGCCGCCACCCACCGGGCCCCGTCGGCCTGCCACACCAGGCCGCCCCCACCGCGCGTCAGGAGCCACCGCCGTGAAGGCACTCGTCAAGCAGAAGGCCGAACCCGGACTCTCGCTGATGGACGTCCCCACCCCGGTGATCGGCCCCGGCGAGGTCCTCATCAAGGTGCTGCGCACCGGCATCTGCGGCACCGACCTGCACATCCGCAAGTGGGACGGCTGGGCCCAGCAGACCATCAGGACCCCGCTCGTCCTCGGCCACGAGTTCGTCGGCGAGGTCGCCGAGATCGGCGCCGGCGTCGCGGACATCACCGTCGGCGACCTGGTCAGCGGCGAGGGCCACCTGGTCTGCGGCAAGTGCCGCAACTGCCTGGCCGGCCGCCGCCACCTGTGCCGCAACACCGTGGGCCTCGGCGTCAACCGCGACGGCGCGTTCGCCGAGTACGTGGCCCTGCCCGCCTCCAACGTCTGGGTGCACCGCGTCCCCGTCGACCTCGACGTCGCCGCGATCTTCGACCCCTTCGGCAACGCCGTGCACACCGCGCTGTCCTTCCCGCTGGTCGGTGAGGACGTGCTGGTCACCGGCGCCGGCCCGATCGGCATCATGGCCGCCGCCGTCGCCAAGCACGCCGGTGCCCGCAACGTGATGATCACCGACGTCTCGCCCTACCGCCTCGACCTCGCCCGCAGGGTCGGCGTCTCGCTGGCGCTGGACGTCTCCGAGCACACCATCGAGGAGGGCCAGCAGAAGCTCGGCCTGCGCGAGGGCTTCGACGTCGGCCTGGAGATGTCCGGCCGCCCCGAGGCGCTCCAGTCGATGATCGCCAACATGACCCACGGCGGAAAGATCGCCATGCTCGGCCTGCCCGCCGAGCAGTTCCCGATCGACTGGGCCTCCGTCGTCACCTCGATGCTCACCATCAAGGGCATCTACGGCCGCGAGATGTTCGAGACCTGGTACGCGATGTCCGTCCTGCTGGAGGGCGGCCTCGACCTCAGCCCCGTGATCACCGGCCGCTACCCCGCCGCCGACTTCGAGGCCGCCTTCGACGAGGCGGCGAGCGGCCGCTGCGGCAAGGTCATCCTCGACTGGACCGCCTGATCCCCGCGATCACCGCTCCGCCCACCCCCCTCGCCCGGCACCCTCGCCATCCCCGTTGCCACCCCGCTTAGGAGCAGCTGTGTTCGACACCGTGCGCGACGATGTCGCCGCCACCCTCGACGAGATCCGCGAGGCCGGCCTCTTCAAGCCGGAGCGGGTCATCGGCAGCCCGCAGAGCGCCGCCGTCACCGTCACCGCCGGCGGCACCCCCGGCGAGGTGCTCAACTTCTGCGCCAACAACTACCTCGGCCTCGCCGACCACCCCGAGATCCTCGCCGCCGCCAAGGACGCCCTGGACCGCTGGGGCTACGGCATGGCCTCGGTCCGCTTCATCTGCGGCACCCAGGACGTGCACAAGGAGCTGGAGGAGCGGCTGTCCACGTTCCTCGGCCAGGAGGACACGATCCTCTACTCCTCCTGCTTCGACGCCAACGGCGGCGTCTTCGAGACCCTGCTCGACGAGCGCGACGCCGTCATCTCCGACGCCCTCAACCACGCGAGCATCATCGACGGCATCCGCCTGTGCAAGGCCCGCCGCCACCGCTACGCCAACCGCGACCTCGCCGACCTGGAGCAGCAGCTCAAGGAGAGCCAGGACGCCCGCCGCCGCCTGATCGTCACCGACGGCGTCTTCTCCATGGACGGCTACGTCGCCCCGCTGCGCGAGATCTGCGACCTCGCCGACCGCTACAACGCCATGGTCATGGTCGACGACTCGCACGCCGTCGGCTTCGTCGGCGCGCACGGGCGCGGCACGCCGGAGCTGCACGGCGTCATGGACCGCGTCGACATCATCACCGGCACCCTGGGCAAGGCGCTCGGCGGCGCCTCCGGCGGCTACGTCGCCGCGCGGCGCGAGATCGTCGCGCTGCTGCGCCAGCGCTCGCGCCCGTACCTGTTCTCCAACTCGCTGGCGCCGGTGATCGCCGCCGCCTCGCTGAAGGTGCTGGACCTCGTCGAGCAGTCCAACGAGCTGCGCGAGCGGCTGGCGGCCAACACGGCGCTGTTCCGCTCGAAGATGACCGAGGCGGGCTTCGAGATCCTGCCCGGCGACCACCCGATCGCCCCGGTGATGATCGGCGACGCCGCCAAGGCCGGCCGCCTCGCCGAACTGCTGCTGGAGCGCGGCGTCTACGTGATCGGCTTCTCCTACCCGGTCGTGCCGCACGGCCAGGCCCGGATCCGGGTGCAGCTCTCCGCCGCGCACACCACCGAGGACGTCGAGCGCGCCGTGGCCGCCTTCGTCGACGCGCGCGCCGCGCTGGGCGAGTAGCCGCCCCCCTGATCGCCCGTGGCGCGTCCGCTCGGAACCGGACGCGCCACGGGCTCAACGACCGCCGTGCGGCGGGGGCCGGACCGGCCCGCCCCCGCCGCACGGCACCCAGGACCACCTGCCCCACCCTCCCGTGAAACGGGAGTGGGAAGTCGGCCCGTCCGACTCTCCACTCCCGTTCCGCGGCTTCCGGAGCCGCCCGCCCCGCCGCCTCCCGTTCACCGGTTCGTCACCCCCGCCCCGGGAGTCCCGCGGACGCTGGCAGAATTGGCCTGTGATCGACGCGAGACGGCTGCGGACCCTGCGAGCGGTGGCGGACCACCGGACGGTGACGGCCGCGGCGGCCGCGCTCTACCTCACCCCCTCCGCCGTCTCGCAGCAGCTCGCCGCGCTGGAGCAGGAGACCGGCCACCACCTGCTGGCCCGCGAGGGCCGGGGCGTCCGGCTCACCGCCGCCGGGGAGATCCTGCTCGGCCACGCCGACGCGGTGCTGGCCCAGCTCGAACGCGCCGAGGCCGACCTCGCCGCCTACAGCGCGGGCGTGGCCGGCGAGGTCACCGTCGCCTCCTTCGCCACCGGCATCTCGCTCGTCCTCGCCCCGGCCATCGGCACCCTCGCCGCCCGCGCCCCCGGCGTCCGGCTCAAGGTGCTCGACGCCGAGGGCGACGCCAGCCTGCCGATGGTGCTCGACGGCCGCGCCGACCTCGCGGTGGCGGTCGAGTACCGGGGCGCCCCGCGCGCCGACGACGCCCGCCTCACCCGGGTCCCGCTCTACGCGGAACCGTTCGAGGCGGTGCTGCCGCTGGCCCACCCGCTGGCCGCCGGCGAGGGCCCGATCGCGGTGGCCGACCTCGCCGACGAGCCGTGGATCGGGCCCTACCCGGGCAACCCGTGCCACGACGTGGTGCTGCTGGCCTGCGAGCACGCCGGGTTCCAGCCGCGTCTGCTGCACTCCTCCGACGACTTCCGCGCCGTCGTCGCCCTCGCGTCGGCCGGTGCGGGGGTGGCGCTGGTGCCGCGTTCGGCGCTGCTCGGCGTCGACCTCGCCCGGGTCGCGGTGCGCCCCGTCGACAGCGCGCTCGCCACCCGCCGGGTGTTCGCGGCCGTCCGCGCCGGCGCCGACGGCCACCCGCTCATCCGCCCGGTCCTGGACGCGCTGGCCGATGCCGCGCCCGAGTCCGACCGGCGCTGACGCCGGTGCGCCGGTCGGTGTCCGTGGCCGACCGGCGCTGTTGAGGGGAGGGGCGGCGGGCCGTCAGCCGGTGAAGAGCGGTTCGTAGGGCGAGTTCTCCGGGGTGAAGACCAGGACGTACTCCTCGTCGGCGCCGCGGCCGGTGCCCGTGGCGACCTCGCGGAGGCGGGCCAGGACCTCCGTCTCGGGCGGGAGGACGAGCCCGAGCGCCGCCGCGGCGGCGTCCCGGGTAGCCGCCAGGTCGGGCAGGTCCGCGAGGTACTCGGCGGCTGCCTCGGCGCTCTCCGTCGCGGAGAAGGCCGGGCAGTCCCGCCACCAGGGCACGACCAGCAGCAGTCGCAGCAGCTCCGGCAGCCCGACCGCGATCAGGCCCGCCCGGCCTTCCGAGTCGGCGTACAGGACCGGACGCTCCTCGCCGCCCTCGCCGCAGAAGAAGAACGTGCCCCCGGCGCCGTCCCCGGCGAACCCCTCCAGCGCCGCCCCCGAGGCGAGGTGGACCTCCTCGACGTGGTCGCCGCGGTCGAGGTCGAAGTCGCCCGGCCAGGCGAGGAAGTCGGCGGCCTCGGTGTGTTCGGTGATGGCGGTGATCAGTGATGACATGGGGGCACCCTAGCCATCGGGACCGACGGCGGACCGGCGGTGGGGCGGTGCGGGCCCGGTGCGGGCGCCCCGGTCGGCGGGCGTGTCCGCCCTCTTGCCGGTGTCCGGCGCGAGCGTCAGCATGAGGGCACCGCTGTCATGTGCCGCTGGAGGGGGGATCCTGTCGATGGGTGGTGGGGATCCGGTGTGTCCGGAGTGCGGTGCGCCCCGCGTGCCGGGGCCGCCCCCGCGGCCGACGGCGGCCGGGCTGCCGCCGACCGGTGCGCTGACGCCGCGCGAGCGCGCCGTACTGCACCTGCTGGGCCTCGGATACGACAACCGCTCGATAGCCTACGAACTCCATATCAGCGAACGCACCGTCAAACGGTTCGTCACCGCCATTCTGGCGAAACTGGGACTCCGGTCAAGACTGCAGGCCGGACTGCTCGCGCTGATTCTCGCGGAGTCCGCCCCCGCGCCGGCCGCCAGCTGCGATTCCTGGCCCAAAGGTCTCATGGACGGACCCCCGGAGGGCGGTGATGATGATCTGGAATCCGAGAAGGAGGGGACCATGACCTTCGACGCCCTCGCCGCCCTCCGGCAGGCGGGCAACCCGGTCGACCTGCTGACCCTGGAACAGCGGGACGTGCTGTCCCGGCTCACCGAGGACGAGGTGGCCGTCCTCAATTCCGTGAAACAACGGCTGGACGCCGTTTCGGACGCCGAGGTGGAAGGGCATTCCTTCGTCATCAAGTTGGCGTGAGATGGCGGTGGGATTCGGGATTCTCGGCCCGCTCCGCGTGCTGGAGAACGGTCGCGAACTCGATGCGGGATCCCGGAAACAACAGATTCTCCTGGCGGCACTGCTGTCCCACGCGAATACCCGGATTTCGGCCGATGCGCTCGTCGAGGCACTGTGGGACGACGCGCCGCCGCGCACCGCCCGCAAGAACCTCCAGGTGTACGTCTCGGGGCTGCGCCGGCTGCTCGGCGCGGAACCGGGAGCCGCCCCGGAGCCGGGGAGCGGCCCGGAGCCGGCCGTGCCGGTCCTCCGGATCAGCCACCAGGCCGGCGGCTACGTCCTGCACACCACCGAGGACGGCCTCGACGCCCTGCGCTTCGAGCAGCGCGCCCGGGCCGGAGCGCTCGCCGAGGCGCTGGGCCTGTGGCGCGGCCCGGCCCTGGACGGGTTCCGCGACGTCCCGCTGATCGACGCCGCCGGGCAGCGCCTGGACCGCCGCTTCCTCGGGGTGTTCGAAGACTGGCTGGACGCCGAACTCGCCGCCGGCCGCGGGGCGGAGGCGATCGAGCGGGTCACCGAGACCGCCCAGCGCCACCCGCTGCGCGAGCGGCTGCGGATGCTGCAGATGACCGCGCTGTGCCAGGCCGGCCGCCGCTCCGAGGCGCTCGCCGTCTACGACGAGCTGCGCCAGCTGCTCGCCCACGAGCTCGGCCTGCCGCCCAGCCCGGCGCTGGCCCGCTGCTACCGCGCGCTGCTCTGCGACCCGGGCCCGGTCCTGCCACGCCCCGCCGTCGGCCCCACGGGCCCGGCGGTCCCCACAGTCCCCACGGTCCCCACGGCCGTCGTCGCCCCGGTCGACCCGGGCCCGGCGGCGCCGCACCTGCTGCCCACCGACCCGCCCGCGTTCACCGGCCGCGCGGCCGCCGTGCACCGGCTGAGCGAGGTGCTCACCGGCGGCGCCGGCCGGCTCGCCGTGCTGACCGGACCGCTCGGCGCCGGGAAGACCGCGCTCGCCGTGCACACCGCGCACCGGCTCGGCGAGCAGTTCCCGGACGGCCGGCTGTTCGTGCGGCTGCGCGGGGAGGACGGCCGGCCGCGCCCGCTGGAGGACGTGCTGCGCCGGCTGCTGGCCGCCGCCGCTCCCACCCGGCGAGGCGGAGCTCCGCCCGGCCCGGCGGCCCGGTCCGATCCGCGCTGGGCCTGGCAGCTGTGGCTGACCGGCCGGCGTGCCCTGGTGGTCGTCGACGACGCCCGGCGCGAGTCGGAGGTCCGGCCGCTGCTGCCGGAGGCCGGGCAGAGCGCGGTGGTGGTCACCGCCCGGCCCGGACTGATCGGCCTGGAGGGCGCCCACCGGTTCTGGCTGCCGCCGTTCACGGTGGACGAGGCGGTGGAGTTCCTCGGGCGGACGATCGGCGCGGACCGGGTCGGCGCGGACCGCGACTCCGCCGCCCGGATCGTGCGCGCCGCCGGGCTGCTGCCGCTCGGGGTGCGGCTGGTCGCCGACCGCCTGGCCTTCCTGCGGCACGTGCCGCTGCACGAGTACGGCGCCCGGCTGACCGGCGGGCGCGCCCTGCTGGACGAGCTGTGCGGGGGAGACCCGCTGGTACGGGTGCGGCTGGCCGGGTCGGTGGGGGAGCTGCCGCGGGACGGGCACCGGGCGGTGCTTCGGCTCGGGCTGCTCGCCCGCCCGGTGTTCACGCTCGACGAGGCGGCGGCGGTGCTGGACTGCGACCCGGGGACGGCGGCGCGGACCCTGGAGGACCTCCTGGAGGCCAGCCAGCTCACCGTCGCCGGTACGCACGGCCCCGGCGGCGCCGTGCGGTTCGCGATGCCGGCGCTGCTCTACGCCTACGCCCGGGAGCGGGCCGCCCGGGCCGCCGAACGGGTGCCGGTGCGGCATCGCTGAACGGCGGCTGACCGACCGTCATACCGAAATCGAACCGCCGGCCAACCGCCGCCATACCGGGCCTGCCTACGGTGTCCCCGGGCCGGCGTAGCGGACGCCGCACAGCAGAGGGAGGACAGCATGTCCGACTCCATCAACCCGGAGCCGACCGAGGCCGAGGACGAGGACGTCGACGTCGTCGCGCACGGCATCGAGGAGGAGGACGGCCTCGTCGAGGACGTCTGCATCATCAACAACAGCTCGGCGCTCTGACGCGGTCCGTACGGCGAGGTGTCCGGACGCCCGACGCCTGACGCCTGACGCCTGAGCGGGCCGTCCGGCCCCGGCCCGAGCCGCCGGCGGCCGGACGGCCCGCTCGCCTCCCGCCCGGCC
Source organism: Kitasatospora sp. NPDC058032 (assembly GCF_042885845.1). Classification (NCBI taxonomy): domain Bacteria; kingdom Bacillati; phylum Actinomycetota; class Actinomycetes; order Kitasatosporales; family Streptomycetaceae; genus Kitasatospora; species Kitasatospora sp. NPDC058032. The sequence goes on from NZ_JBHVRK010000039.1 coordinate 37,138, forward strand.
CGCCGCCCGACCCGCCCCGGAGGCCCCGTGAACATCCTGCTCTGCCCGCTCAGCGACGGCGGCTACCTCTACCCGGCGCTCGCCGCCGGGCGCGAACTGCAACGCCGCGGCCACCGGGTCTCCGTGCTCGGGCGCGCCGCCGCCGCACCGTTCGCGGCCGAGGCCGGTCTGCCGTTCGCGGCGGCGGAGGAGTTCGGCGGCGCGCGGGCCTTCGACGCGGCCCGCTGGGGCGTCACCGGACTCGCGCAGTACCGGGCCACCGTGCGCGCCGCCCGGCAGGCCCGCGCGGACCTGCTGATCACCTCGGTGCTGTGCAACGGCGCGCTGCTCGCCGCCGAGGCGCTGGACCTCCCGGTGGTGGTGATCGGGCTCTCCATCCACCTGTGGACCTACCGCTCCGGCGGCACCGACGAGCCGCAGTACGGCCGCACCCGGGAGAACCGGACCCGCGAGACCCTGGCCCTGTACGCCGCCACCCGCGAGCAGGCCGGTCTCGCCGGTCGCGCGGCCCCCGGCGGCGTGCTCGACGACTCCCCGCTCCTCGGTGACGCCCTGCTGCTCCGCGGGCTGCCCGAACTCGAACACCCGGGCGCCGAGTTGCCGCCCCGGGTGCACCACGTCGGCCCGCTCGCCTGGGAGCCCGCCGCCGACCCGGCCGAACTCGCCACCCTCGACGATGCGTTGGCCCGCACCGGCAAGCCCCTCGTCTACGTCCACCTCGGCCGCTTCTTCGGCGGCGGCTCCCCGTGGCCGCGCCTCAACGCCACCTTCACCGGCGGCCGCTACCAGGCCGTGGTGGAACAGGGCCGCACCGCGGACCCGCGGCCCGCGCCGGAGGCCGACGTCCTGCTCGTCCGCAAGCCCTGGCTGGGGCCGCTGGTCGACCGCGCCGGCCTGGTGCTGACCGCCGGCACCTCCGCCCCCGCCCTCGGCGCCCTGCTGCGCGGGCGCCCCCTCGGCGTCACGCCCAATGGCTCCGAGCAGCCGGTGCTCGCCGGTGCCCTGCTGCGCGAAGGCGCCGCCGTCCACCTGCCGCGCGCACCGCGACCGGACCCGGCCGGGCTGCTCGACGCGGCCTGGCGCGACCGGAGCCTGCGCGCCCGCGCCCGCGGCCTCGGCCACCGCCTCGCCGAGGCCGAGACCGGCAGCGCCCGGCGTGCCGCCGACCTCGTCGAGCAGACCGCCCGGCAGCCCGCAACCTCAAGGGAGAACCATGGGTACTCGACCAGCCGGCCCGGACCTCGCGGCCGTCGCGAGCCTCTCGGCGGGAGCGCGGAGCTGGATCGGACGGCACTGCGGCTATCTTGACGGACCGTCAGGACGGGCCGAGCTGCCGGTGACCCCCCGGGTCAAGGCGCTGCTCCAGCTCGCCCTGCTGCACCGGGCCTGGGCGAAGGCCGACCCGGCGGACCCGGAGCTGGCCGGGGTCGCCGCGACCGTCGACCGGGTCTGGCGTCACCCCGGCCACCCGCCCCTGCTCACCGCCGACCCCCGCTACGCCCGGCAGTTCCAGCTGATGTACGGCGCGCTCGCCCCGGCCGGCCTCGCCGCCGACGGCCCGCACCGCACGGCCCTCGCCGAGGCGGTGGCGGGCGACTTCCTGACGCCGCGCCGCAAGTCGCCCTACCTGCGCCTGGAGACCCGCTACTACGCCGAACTCGCCGCTGTGCCGCACCGCCTGGGCGGCTACCCGGAGCTCTACCGGATCAGCCGGCTGGCCCTCCACACCGACGAGCGGCCGCTCGCCGACCTGGACGTGTGCAACGTGACCCACACCGTCTTCCACCTCGCCGACTTCGGCTTCCGCGACCCGGGCCTGGGCGCCGCCGACCTCGCGCACGCCCGCGACCGGGTCGTCCGCCTGACCGAGCGGTGCGTCCGGCGCGGCGAGTGGGACCTCACCGGCAAGCTGGTGCTCGCCCAGTACTGCCTGGGCCTCGACCCACTGGGCACCCCGTCCGGGGCGGCCGGTCTGCGGATGCTCGCCGAGGTCCAGGCTCCCGACGGCGCCGTCCCCGGCCGCTCCGCCGCCGACCGGGCGCCCGCCGGCGCGAGCCCCGTCGAGTACTTCCGCGCGTCCTACCAGTCCACCCTGGTGGTGGCGCTGGCGGCGGTGGTCCTGCTGCACCGCAGGCAGGCCGTACCGGCACTGGGAGGTGCCCGATGAGCCCCGCGAGCCCGGTGAGCCCGGCGACGACCGCCGCCGCCGAGGGCGGCGCCCGGCTCCTCCGGGGCGAGCGCAACTGGTGGTTCCTCGGCCCCGGCGGCGGCCTCGCCCGGCTGCGCCCGGGCCAGTTGGCGGCCGACGGCACCCTGCGCCCCGGCACCGAACGCCGGCTGCGCGAACACGGCCTGCTGACCGCCCCGGCCCCGCGCAGCTACGCGCTGACCGTGCTCACCAGCACCCACTGCAACCTCGGCTGCGGCTACTGCTTCCAGAACACCGGCCAGGACGGCGACGGCGGCAGCCGCCCGCCCCGGATCGCCCGCAAGCGCCTGACCTCGCGCACCATCACCGACATCCTCGACTTCGCCGACCGGCGGATGGCCGCCGCCGGCCTGGCGGAGCTGCGCATCCTGCTGTTCGGCGGCGAGCCGCTGCTCAACCCGCGCGGCTGCCTGGAACTGCTGGAGCGGGCCGCCGGCCACGGCCTCGCCTCCGCCTGGATGATCTCCAACGCCACCCTGCTCACCCCCGCGCTCGCCGCCGGACTCGCCGAGCGCGGACTGCGCTCCGTCCAGGTCACCTTCGACGGTGACCGCCCCGACCACGACCGGATCCGGATCCGGCGCACCGAGGGCGGCGGGACCTTCGACACCATCGTCGGCAACCTCGCCGGGGCCTCCGAGGCCTCCCCGCTGCGCTGGCTGCTGCGGGTCAACGTCTCCCAGGAGACCCACCGGGGCGTGGACGCGCTGATCGACCGGCTCGCCGTCGCGCTCGACCCGGCCCGCTGCACCCTGTACTTCGCCCAGGTCGGCGACGTCGGCGTCGGCTACGGCAACGACCTGCGGCACACCCGCGACCTCTCCGACCGGTTCACCCGCTGGCAGCGCCGGGCGCTCGACCTCGGCTTCACCGTCAGCCGTCCGCAGGCCCACCGGCCGTGCGCCACCTGCGGCCACGGCGACGGCCGCTACGGCGCCGTGGTGAGCGCCGACGGCACGCTGGCCAGCTGCTGGGAGACGGCGGGCAAACCGGACTGGGAGGTCGGCACCGTCACCGGCGGCTACCTGCCCGCCGCCCGCACCCGGGACCGCTGGGTCGCCTGCGAGGACCTCTACCGGCGCGAGGACGACCGGCGCACCCTCGCCGACTTCCACGACACGGTGGACGCCGCGCTGCTCGACTACCTGGACGAGACGGGGCGCCTGTGACCACGGCATCCGGTCTCGGCGTCGGCGGCGACCTGCGGCGGCTCTCCGCCGGCACGCTCGGCTGGCTCGGCCGCCACCTCGACCACTTCGACCCGTTCGCGACCCGCCGCCCGGCGTCCGAACGCGGCCCCGGCGAGTGCGGCGGCGCGCACCGCCCGGCCAAGGCCGCGCTGGAACTCGCCCTGCTCACCCACTGCTGGAGCCGGCTCGACGAGGGCGCCGATCCGCGCCGCACCGAGGCCACCGCCCGGGTCCGGGCGATCTGGCGCCACCCCGGCTTCCCGCGCCTGCTGGCCGCCGACCCGCGCGCCGCCGCCCAGTACCGGCTCGCCTGCGCCGCCCTCGCCCCGGCCGGGACGGACGACGCGCCCTGCCGGGCCGAACTCGCCCGGCTCACCCCGGCCGACCTCTCCCCGGTCGGGCGCTCGGCCTACCAGCGGCTGGAACTGCGCTACTACGCGGACAAGGCCGGGGTGGCGCACACCGTGGAGCCGTACGCGGACCTCGCCGAGCGCAACGTCCTCGTCGAGCTCCCCGCCACCGCCCTGGCCCGCGCGGCGCGCCGCGACCGCCGCGACGCGCGAGGAGCGGCGGGCCGCCCCGAGGAGCCGCCCGTCACCGTCCCCGAGGCCTACGCGCTCACCCACTCCAGCTTCTACCTCAGCGACTTCGCCCGCACCGGGCCCGGCCTGCCCGAGGGCGCGGTGGCCGCTGCCGCCGCCCTGGTCGCCCGGCTGCTGGACCACTGCGTGCGGCACGACTGGTGGGACCTCGCCGCCGAACTCGTGATGACCCAGGTCTGCCTCGGCCTGGACGCCCCCGGCACCCCCGAGGGCGCCGCCGCCGTCGACTGCCTGGCCCGCGCCCAGCGCCCCGACGGCTCCGTCCCCGGACGCTCCGCCGCCACCCGGGCGGGCGCCGCCGACCCGCCCGCCGACCACTTCGCCAAGGCCTACCACACCACCCTGGTGACCGCCCTGATGACGCTGCTGCTCGGAGCGGAGGGCACCGCATGAGCGCCCTCGCCAGGCTCCGGCCGACCCTGATCAGCCCCACCTACACCCGGCTCTGGTTCGGCCAGGCCGTCTCCTCCGTCGGCGACGCGGTGTTCAGCACCACGCTCGTCCTGTGGGTGGCCACCGTGCTGGCCGAGGGCAGGTCCTGGGGCCCGCAGGCGGTCAGCGGCGTCGTCCTCGCGACCAGCGCGGCCGTGATGTTCGTCGGCCCCCTCGCGGGCGTCTTCGTCGACCGCTGGGACAAGCGCGCCACCATGCTCGGCACCGAGGTGCTGCGCGGCGTCCTGGTGGCGGTGCTGACCGCCGTCTCCTTCGTGCCCACCGAGGACCTGCCGGCCGGCGTCTGGCTCGCCCTCATCTACGCCACCGTGCTGGCCCTCAACGCGGCGAGCCAGTTCTTCACCCCCGCCCGGTTCGCGGTCATCGCCGACCTGGTCACCGACGAGGCCGACCGCGCCCGGGCGGCCGGCCTGGCCCAGGCGACCGGGCAGACCGCCTGGATCATCGGCCCGCCGCTCGCCGCGCCGCTGCTGTTCACGGTCGGCCTGCAGTGGGCGCTGCTGTTCAACGCCCTCTCCTACCTGGTGTCCTACTTCGCCATCCGCGGGGCGGACCTGACGCCCGCCGCGTCGGCCGCCGCCGCGAAGCAGCGCGCACAGGCGGCCGAACGGCGCGGCCTGTTCCAGGACTTCACCGCCGGACTGCGCTTCTTCGCCCGCAACCGCTTCCTGGTCGCGCTGCTGCTGCTCACCGTGATCGGCCAGCTCGGCACGGGGGCGCTCAGCACCCTCAACGTCTTCTTCGCCACCCGCAACCTGCACGCCTCCGCCGAGCTGTACGGCTACCTGGGCATGGCGATGGGCATCGGCGGGATCGCCGGCGCGCTCGCCGCCGGCCGCGTCGTGCAGTGGATCGGCGCGCGGCGCACCACCTGGATCGGGCTGATGGCCAGCGGCGTCCTGCTGGTGCTGTACTCGCGGCAGACCGCGTTCCCGGGCGCGGTGGCGCTGCTGTTCGTCTTCATCGTGCCGATCACCATGCTGAACACCGCCATGGCGCCGCTGCTGCTGGCCGCCACCCCGCAGGAGTTCCGGGGCCGGGTGGTCGCCGTGTTCTACCCGGTCACCCGGCTGGCGGCGATGCTGACGGCGGTGCTCTCCGGCTGGCTCGTCGGCAGCGGGCTGCGGGGCTTCTCGGGCTCGCTGGCCGGGCTGAGGTTCGGGCCGATCGACACCGTCTTCGCCGTGGCCGGGCTGCTCGTGGTGCTCGCCGGCGTCTACGCGCGGCTCGCGCTGCCGGCTCCGGCTCCGGCTCCGAAGCCTGCCGCGGACACGGCCGAACCGGCCGAACCGACCCTGGAGGGCCGGCCGTGAGCTGCGCCGCGTGCGGACGCCGCACCGCCGAGGCGGACCGGTTCTGCGCCGGCTGCGGCGCACCCCTCGCGGCCGTCGCCGAACCGCCGCCCGAGCCGCGCGAGTCCCGCCGCAAGGTGTCCATGCTCTTCCTCGACATCGTCGGCTCCACCACGCTCGCCGAACGCCTCGACCCCGAACCGCTGCGCCGCGTCATGGACCGCTACTTCGCCAGCTGCGGCGCCTGCATCGCCGAACACGGCGGCGTGGTCGAGAAGTTCATCGGGGACGCGATCCTCGCCGCGTTCGGCGCCACCGTCGCGCACGAGGACGACGCGCTGCGCGCCGTGCGCGCCGCCACCGACGCGCTCGCCGCGCTGGCCGCACTGACCGCCGAACTCGCCGCCGCGTACCAGGTCCGGCTGGAGGCCCGGGCCGGCATCTGCACCGGCAATGTCGTGGTGATCACCCGGCCCGGCGACGACTTCCGGGTCGTCGGCGACTCCGTCAACACCGCCGCCCGGCTCCAGACGGCCGCCCGGCCGGGCGAGGTGCTGGTCTGCGCGGACACCGCCGCCATGGTGCGCGCGCGGGTCGGCACCGAACCCGTCGAACCGCTGGAGCTGAAGGGCAAGTCCCGCCCGGTGCCCGCCTGGCGGATCACCGCCCCCGAGGAGGCGGCCGACCGGCCCGGCCCGCTCACCCCGTTCATCGGCCGCACCGGGGAGCTGGCGCGGCTCGCCGACGGCTACCGGCAGGCCCGGGAGGGGCGGCGGGTCTGCCTCGCCACCGTCGTCGGCGCACCCGGCATCGGCAAGTCGCGGCTGGTCCGCGAGTTCCTCGCCGGACTGCCGGACGGCGAGGCCGTGGTGCTGTCCGGCCGCTGCTCCGCCTACGGCCGGGGCATCACCTACCGGCCGCTCGCCGAGATGCTCGGCTCGCTGCCCGGCGGCCGGCCCGCCCTGGACCGGCTGCTGGCGGGGGAGGGCGGCGGGGTGAACGGCGGGCAGGACGGTGCGCGGGACGGTTTGCGGGACGGTGCGCAGGACGACGAGGGCGCCCGTACCCGGAGCCTGGTCGCCCGCACCCTGGCCGCCGTCGCCGAGTCGGCCCCCGCCCCCGTCCTCGCCGCCACGTCCTCCGTTGCTCCCGCCGCCGCTCCCGCCGCCGCCCCGGAGCCGGTCGGCGTCGCGGACATCGCCTGGGCCGTGCGTCACCTCCTGGCGCTGCTCGGCCGCCGCCGCCCGGTGGTCCTGGTCTGGGAGGACCTGCACTGGGCCGAGTCGACCCTGCTCGACCTCGTCGAGGAGATCGCCGGCCGGCTGCGCGACGTCCCCGTGCTGCTGCTCTGCCTCGCCCGCCCCGAGCTGTTCGAGCTGCGCCCGGGCTGGTCCGCCGGAACGCCGTGCGCCCTCACCGTCGACCTCGGGCCGATGACCGGGGAGCAGACCGCCGCCCTGGTCGGCGGCCTGGCCCTGCGCGGCGACGTCCACCCCCAGGACGACCGCGTCCACGACCACCGGGAGCTGACCGGCCGGGTCCTCGCGCTGTGCGACGGCAACCCGCTCTTCGCCGAGCAGCTGATGGACGTCTTCGCCGAGACCGCCCCCGGCACCCAGGTGCCGCCCACCGTGCAGGCCCTGCTCGGCGCCCGGCTCGACCGGCTCCCGGCCACCGAACGCGGCCTGCTGGAGCTCGCCGCCGTCGTCGGGCGCGAGTTCACCCGCGCCCAGCTGCGCGCGATGGCCGAGGCCGACGGCACCGCCCCGCCCGCCGCCGAGGCGGCGACCGCCCGGCTCGCCCGCCGCCGGGTCTTCGAACCCGGACCGGCCGGCACCTACCGCTTCGCCCAGGCCCTGCTGCGCGACACCGCCTACGAGTTCACCCCGAAGACCCGCCGCGAGCGCTGGCACGACTTCCTCGCCGACCGGCTCTCCCGCGAGCGTCCGCCCGACCCGCTGGCCGTCGCCTACCACGTCGAGGCCACCAGCCTGCTGCGCCGCCAACTGCGCCCCGGTGACCCGCGGTTGCCCGCCCTGGCCGGTCCGGCGGCCGGCACCCTGATCGCCGAGGGCATGCGGGCGCTGGCCCGCAAGGACCTCCCCGCCGCCGTCCAACTCCTGGAGCGCGGACGGGCGTTGCTGCCGGTCGGCGATCCGGCGCACACCGCCCTCGCGCTGCACGTCTGCGACGCCGGGATCTGGCTGCAGGACGAGGCCCGCTGCCGCGCCGCGCTCGCCGCCGCCGAGGCCGCGCTGCCCGAGGACCCGCGCGCCGCGGCCACCCGGGCGATCCAGCACGGCATCGTCGCCCTGCGGCTGGGCCTCGCCGCACCCGCCGACGTCGCCGCCGACGCGCGGCGCCTCACCGAGCGGCTGGAGCGCGACCCGGGCGACGACCTCAGCTGGTGCCGGCTGCACCAGCTGCACGCCCACCTCGAACTCGCCGCCGAGCGCACCGCCTCCGCCGAGCGCTCCTTCCGCCTCGCGCTGGCCCGCGCCCGGGCCCTGGCCGACGGCTACGAGGAGGACCGACTGCTCTGCGCGGTCTGCGAGTTGACGCAGTGGACGCCCACCCCGGTGGCCGCCTCGCTGGAGCTGTGCGCACTGCTCGGCCGGCGCTTCGCCGCCAACCGCTCGCTGCTGATCCCGGTGCTCGTCGCCCGCGCCCACCTGGAGGCCCTGGGCGGCGACGTGACCGGCGCCCGGCGCACCCTCGCCGAGGCGCTCGGCTACTCCCACGACGTGCACGCCGACCTCGCGGACGCGGTGCTGCTGGACGCCGCGGGCTTCGTCGAGTCGCTGGCCGGCGCCCATGACGTCGCCGAGGCCCGCTACCGGCAGAGCCTCGGCGTGCTGCGGGCCGCCGAGCACGCCCCGGACACCCGGACCACCGAGGTCGCCATCGCCCGCGAGCTGTTCGCCCAGGGCCGTACGGACGCCGCCGCCGCGGCCCTGGACCTGATCGGTCCGGACCCGGACCCGACCGGCGGCGCGGACGGCGCCGCGGACGGCGGCAACCCGCGCGCCCGGCTGGGCGCCGTCGCCCTGCGCGGCCGGATCGCCTCCGCCCGGGGCCGCCACCCCGAGGCGCTGGCCGCGGCCGAGGCGGCGCGGGCGCTCAGCGCGGGCTCCGACGACCCCTGCCTGATCGGGGAGACGCTCCTCGACCGGGCGGTCGTGCTCCGGGCGGCCGGCCGGGCCGGGCGGGCGGCGGCAGAAGGGACCGAGGCGTTGCGGATGTTCGAGGCCAAGGGCGCCACCCTGCCCGCCGGACGGGTCCGGGCCTGGCTCGCCGCCGGGACGGCCGGCCCGGCGCGGCGGACGGACGGGGGCGACGGCCGATGACCGCCCGCCACCTGCCGCCCTGGCGCCGCCCCGCCCGTGACCACTTCCCGGGCGTGCCCGCCTGGAGCCTGCCCGTCTCGACCGTGCCGCAGGAGCCCTTCGACGTCAGCCCGCTCGGCGGCCGGCTCACCCGGGAGTGGGCCTGGGGCGGCGCGGACGGCTCCGGGGTGCGGGTCTGCGTCCTCGACAGCGGCATCGACGCCGCGCACCCGCTCGTCGGCGGCCTGGAGCGGGCGATGGACGTGGTCCGGGCCGAGGACGGCACCCTGGCCGTCGTCCCCACCGAGCCCGCCGACACCGCCGGCCACGGCACCGCCTGCGCCGGCGTCATCCGCTCCATCGCCCCCGGTGTCGCGCTCACCTCGGTGCGCGTCCTGTCCGGCGGCCGGCACGGCAGCGGCGCCGCCCTGCTCACCGGGCTGACCTGGGCGATCGAGGAGGGCTACGACGTCATCAACCTGAGCCTGTCCACCACCAAGGCCGAGTTCTGCGACGCCCTGCGCGACCTCGCCGACTCCGCCTACTTCCGCCGCTGCGTCATCGTCGCCTCCGCGCACAACATGCCGGTGCGCAGCTACCCGTGGCCGTTCGCCTCGGTCATCTCGGTGGCCAGCCACGACAGCCCCAACCCGATGACCTACTACTACAACCCGTCGCCGCCGGTGGAGTTCTACGCCCGCGGCGTGCGCGTCCCGGTGGCCGGCCCCGGCGGCCGGCAGCTGCTCAGCACCGGGAACAGCTTCGCGACCCCGCACATCGCGGGCATCTGCGCGCTCATCCTCGGCAAGCACCGCTCGCTCACCCCCTTCCAGCTCAAGTCCGTCCTCTACCTGGCCGCCGAGAACGTAGCCGTACCCGATGGAGGTGCGCGTGTCGACTGACCCGTTGGAGAGTGCCGAGATCCACCGGCGCAGACTGCTCCAGTCGATCGTGGAGGTCGCGCGCAGCGTGTTCGGCGCCGCCGCGGCCTCCGTCCTGCTGGTGGACGAGAGCGACGGCGACCTCGTCTTCGCGGCGGTCGCGGGGGAGGGCGAGCACCATCTGCTGGGCAGCCGCTTCCCGGCCGGTACCGGCATCGCCGGCTGGGCGCTGATGACGGGCCAGCCGGTGATGGTGGACGACGTGGCGCAGAGCCCGCAGTTCGCCCGCTCGGCCGCCGAGTCCACCGGCTACGTGCCGCGCGGCATCATGGCGGCGCCGCTGATCTGCGACGGCGACTGCGTCGGCGTGCTGTCGGTGCTGGATCGTGACAGCCGGCCGCGCTGCGACCTGGGCGACATGGCCTCGCTCGGGCTGCTGGCCACCGAGATGGCGACGGTGCTGGAACTCCTGTCGGCACCCGGCCCGGCCGCCCCGGCGCCGGTGGCCGCGAAGCCGCCGGCCTTCGACCTGGCGGTGCTGCAGCGCGTCGCCGACCGTCTGCCGACCGCTCCCGACCAGGTGGCCGCGACCGTCGTCAAGCTGCTGGCGATGGCCGACGACCTGCTCGCCACCTCCGACGCCGACGCCGATGCCTGACGCTTCCGCCTTCCTCGCCCAACTCGACGACCCGGGCCGGGCGTTCGACGTGCACCCGGCGTCGGAGCGGTGCGTGCTGCTGCTCAGCCGCGCCTGTGACACCGACCTCGACCCGGTCGAGCGGCTGCTCATCGGCGCCGGGATCCGCACCGTGCGCCTGAACGCCGAGGAGCTCGCCGCCACCTCGCTGACGGTCGGGCCCGACGACCGCGCGGTGCGCCTGAACGGGCGCCCGCTGACACCCACCGTCACCTGGATCCGCCACTTCGCCGCGTCCGCGGTGGCGGTCGGCGAAGCCCGCGCTCCCGACTCCGCCCGTACCGCCTTCCTGCGCGACTCCTGGCGGGCGGCCACCGGGCAGCTGGCGGAACTCTCCGGCACGGCGATCCGCCCCGAGCGCCCCGGCGTGCTCTCCCAGCTCCGGCTCGCCCGGCGGCACGGCGTCGCCGCCCCGCGCACCGTGCTGACCACCGATCCGCACCTGGTCGGCGACGCCTTCGACGGGCCACGGGTGGTGGTGAAGGCGGCCCATCAGCACTTCGTCGAGCCGGTGCCGGGCCGCCTGCACGGCGTCTTCCCCACCGTCCTGGACCGCGCGGACCTCGCCGCCGGTCGCGGGGACGGCCCGCGCCCCGGCCCGCCGGTGCTCGTCCAGGAGTACGTCGAGCACGAGGCCGAGCTGCGGGTGTACTTCGTCGCCGGGCGGCTGCACGCCTTCGCACTCGGCAAGGCGGACCCGGCCGACCCGTGGACCGCCCCGGAGCGGCTCGACGTCCGCCTCCTGCCGTCGCTCCCGGCGCGGGTCGCCGCCGCGACCCGCACCCTGGCCGCGGCGATGGACCTGCGCTACGGCGCCTTCGACTTCCTGCTCAGCGCCGGGACCCCGGTCTTCCTGGAGGTCAACCCCGACGGCGACTGGCGCTGGGCCGAGCGCCGCACCCGCGGCACCCCGGTCACGGCCGCCCTCGCCGCGATGCTCGCCGGCCTCCACCGCACGGCGGCCCGGGACGCACCGGGGCACCGGCCGTAGCGTCCGCCGCCGGTGCCGCCCGATCCACCGCCCCGCCGCGCCCCGGCCGGTGCCGGGCCCGCACCCCGGGACCGCAGCCCACCCGCCGCCCCTCGGGCGCGTGCCCGATGCCGAGGCCGACCACCTCGTGCGGCGGGTTCGTCCTCCTCGCCGGCGGTGCCCGGGTACGCCTCGACGACCGCCGGGTCGCGCTGTACCTCGGCCGGCCGCCCCTCGGCGATCACCCGGCCGAAGTTGAGCACCGTCACCGGTCCGCGACCGACGTCACCAGCCGCATGTCGTACGCGATTCGGGACAGCGCCGCAGGTCGGGCGCCGTGATCCGGCGTCGTGTCCCGGCGCCGTCGGGCGAGGCGGGCGGGCGGCCATTCGGCGCAGCCCGCCGCCGCGGCCCCGGCCCCGGCCGCCTACCGTGGGCTGGTGACCGATCGTCCGACCGGCCCTCCGCCGACCGCGCGCCACCTGGGCTACCTCGGGGCCGCCGCCGCCTTCGCCGTCTGCATGGCGGGCACCACCCTGCCCACCCCGCTCTACGGCCTCTACCAGGAGCAGATCGGCTTCTCCGAGCTGATGGTCACGGTCGTGTTCGCCATCTACGCCTTCGGCGTCATCGGCGTCCTGCTGCTCGTCGGCAACGTCTCCGACTCCGTCGGCCGCCGCCCCGTGCTGCTCTGCGGGCTGACCTGCGCGGCGGCCAGCGCCGTCGCCTTCCTCGCCGAGGGCGGCCTGCCGATGCTCTGTCTGGGCCGGCTGCTCTCCGGACTGTCGGCCGGTCTGTTCACCGGCACCGCCACCGCCTACGTCCTGGAACTCGCCCCGCCCGGCCGCCGGGCCCGGGCCGCGTTCGCCGCCACCGCCGCCAACATGGGCGGCCTCGGCTGCGGACCCCTGCTCTCGGGCGTGCTCGCCGAGTACGCGCCGCACCCGCTGATCCTGCCGTTCGCCGTGCACCTGGTACTGCTCGCCGCCTCGTTCGCCGTCCTGTGGTCCCTGCCGGAGACCGTCGTGGGCGCCCGACCGCTGCGCACCGCCCGCCCACGACGGCCGTCGCTGCCGCCGGAGGTCCGCGGCGTCTTCGTGCCGGCCGGCCTCGCCGCCTTCGCGGGCTTCTCGCTGCTGGGCGTCTTCACCTCGGTCAGCCCCGCCTTCCTCGCGCAGGGCCTGGGCGTCCACAACCACGCGGCCACCGGCCTGATCGTCTTCCTGGCCTTCTTCGGCTCCACGCTCGGCCAGCTCCTGGTGCCGAAGCTGGGCACCGCCCGGGCCATCCCGCTGGGCTGCCTGGTGCTCATCGCCGGGCTCGCCCTGCTGGCCTCCTCGCTCGCCTGGACCGTGCTGGCGCCGCTGATCCTCGCCGCCCTGGTGGGCGGCGCCGGCCAGGGCATGGGCCTGCGCGGCGCGGTCGGCGAGATCGCCGCCGCCGCCCCCGCCGAACACCGCGGCGGCGCGCTCTCGGCGCTGTTCGTCGTCGCCTACTTCGGCATCTCGATCCCCGTCATCGGCGTCGGCCTGCTCGCCCAGCCCCTCGGCCTGGCGGACGCGGGCCTGGTCTTCGCCGCCTGCATGGCCGTGCTGGCCGCCGCCTCCGGCCTCTACCTGCTGCGCCGGGCCAGGCTCTCGGCCGCCTGAGCGGGGGCCCGGGACCTCGGCGCGGTGCCCGGATTCGGGCTGGGTCGAAGGGCTTTGCCCGCCCGGTTCGCGTGCGGTGAGACTTCTTCTCGGCAGGCCGACAGCAGGCCATCCGGAGAAGTGACTTGAGGAGAGTGTCCGTCATGAGCATCGCGCGTTCCCTCGTCCCCCGCGCCGGCGTCGCGCTGGGCGCCGTCCTGATGGCGACCGGGCTGCTGGGCGCCCCCGCCCAGGCCGCCGACGGCGCCCCCGCCTCCGCCCCCGCCGCCGTCACGGTCGCCGCGGCCCCCGCTTCCGACGCCAACCAGACGGTCATCCAGGCCACCGCCGGCCTGAGCCGCGGCCAGAGCTGGTCCTCGCCCGACGGCAGCACCGTCCTGTACCAGCAGTACGACGGGCACGTCGTCCTCTACAAGAACAACGTCGCGATCTGGACCGCCGTGGGCACCTACGGGGTCGGCACCTACTTCTACGTCCAGGACGACGGCAACCTCACCGCGTACGACGCCGCCTGGCGCCCGCTCTGGGAGAGCCGCACCGGCCGCCACCCCGGCGCCTACCTGGCCATCCAGAACGGCGGCAACCTGGTCGTCTACTACGGCAGCACCCCCCTCTGGTGGTCCAACTACCACCCCGGCGGCACCGGCCCGATCGACCCCGACCCCGAGTGCACCCCCACGACCCACCAGCTCTGCCCCTGATCCCCGGGGCCGGCCGCGGACCCGGCGGTCCGCGTCCGGCCCCGTCCGGCCGGGTCGGGGCCGGTGCATAGGGTGGGAGCGACACCGGCTCACGCACCCGTGGAGATCTGATGAGTTCGACCGCTGTTCCCGACGCCCCGCTGCCCGTCGGGGTGATCGGGCTCGGTGACATCGCGCAGAAGGCCTACCTGCCGGTCCTCGGCGCGCTGCCCGGCCTGGACCTGCGGCTGATGACCCGGGACGGCGCCAAGCTGGACCGGCTCGGCGAGGCGTACCGGATCGCCCCGGAGCAGCGGTTCACCGACCTCGGCCGGCTGATCGACAGCGGCATCCGGGCCGCCTTCGTGCACGCGGCGACCGACCAGCACGTGCCGATCGTCGAGCAACTGCTCACCGCCGGCGTCGACGTCTACGTGGACAAGCCGCTCGACCACACCCTCGACGGCGCCCGCCGCCTGGTCGACCTCGCCGACCGCACCGGCCGCTCCCTGGCGGTCGGCTTCAACCGCCGCCACGCCCCCGGCTACGCCCAGGCCCTCGAACGCCCGCGCGACCTCATCGTCCTCCGGAAGAACCGCGAGGGCCTGCCCGAGGCCGCCCGCACCCTCGTCTACGACGACTTCATCCACGTCGTCGACACCCTCCGCTTCCTGGCCCCCGGCGAGATCGACCACGTGGACGTCCGCGCCCGGGTGCGCGACGGCCTGGTGGAGCACGTCGTCCTCACCCTTGCCGGCGACGGCTTCACGGCCCTGGGCCTGATGAACCGCCTCTCCGGATCGACGGAGGAGATCCTGGAGGTCTCCGGCGCCGACTCCAAGCGCGAGGTCCACAACCTCGCCGAGGTGATCGACCACCGCGGCCAGCCCACCGTCCGCCGCCGCGGCGACTGGGTCCCGGTCGCCCGCCAGCGCGGCATCGAGCAGGTCGTCCTCGCCTTCCTCACCGCCGTCCGCGCCGGCCGCACCCTCGACGCCCACGACGCCCTGCGCACCCACGAACTCTGCGAACTGATCGTGGAGCGCATCGAGAGCATCAAGAGCCTCTGACGTCGCGTCCTCAAACACTGGAGGGTTCCACGGGCAGGGGCTACCGGGTCAGTCCCTGCTGCACGATTTCAGTCCCTGAGAAGCCGGCCGCCTACGACGAGCCGGCCGGTCCGGCCGTGCGAGCCGGGGGCGGGCCGCTCCTCCCCCTCGGTGTTCGGGCCGTCGCCCACGACGCCGGAATCATCGAGGGCATCGACTGACCGATGGGGTCGGTACTCCAGCGGGAACGGAGACGTCCTGCTGGAGTACCGGGCGCGACCTGTCACAACGGTCCGACGCGGCACCGGGCCGACCGATGCCGTCGGGCTCAACGACCGGTGGGGAGGTTGGCCCCGCCGGTGCAGTCGAACACCACACCCGTGACGAAGGTGTTGGCCGCCAGCATGTGGATCGCCCGGGCGACGTCCTCCGCGCGACCCACCCGGCCGACCGGGGTGGTGGCGGCGAGACCCTCGAACAGGACAGCCCGCTGCTCCGCCGGGACGCGGTCCCACCACGGGGTGTCGACCACGCCGGGCGAGACGGCGTTGACCCGCAACGGGGCGAGCTCGACGGCCAGCGGCGGGACCATCGCCTCCAGGGCGCCGTTGATGGCGGCCAGTCCCGCGGTGCCGGGGAAGGCGGCCCGGGCCGAGGCGGCGGTGATCAGGGTGACCGAGCCGTCCTCGCGCAGGTGCGGCAGCGCCGCCTGGAGGACGCGCACCTGCGGCCAGAACTTGGCGTCGAAGCCGGTCGCGAGCTCCGCCAGGTCGAGGTGGGCGAACGGGCCGGATCCGGCCGCGCCGCTGACCGCGACGACCAGGTGGTCCACGGTGCCGGCCCCGGCGAAGAACTCGGCCAGGGCGACCGGATCGGCGGCGTCCAGCCGCTGCCCGGTGCTCTTGCCGCCGATCCGGGCGACGGCGGCGTCCAGCCGGTCGCGGTCGCGGCCGGTGACCACGACCTCGGCGCCGTCCGCGGCGAAGGCCGTGGCCGCCGCCTCTCCGATGCCCGAGCTGCCGCCCATCACGACGACGCGCTGTCCGGCGAAGAGGTTTGACGCAGTGCTCATGGTGGTGGGACCTTCCGACTTGTCGAGACCGTTGGTTCTGGCAATGATGTTTGCCGAGACTGTTAGTCTTGTCAAGCGGGGGCGAGAGGAAGAGGAACACCATGAGCGAGGTCCAGGACACCGAAGCCGCGGCCGACGCGGCGCCCGCCGCGGCCGCCACGGCCGGGACCGCCCCGGCCGTGCGCCCGCACACCGGCCGCCGCCGCAACGAAGCGGCCCACCGGGCGATCCTCGACGCCGCGCTGCGCCTGCTCGCGGAGTCCGACGGCACGCCCGTCACGATCGACGCCATCGCCCGCACGGCCGGCGTCGGCAAGCAGACCGTCTATCGGTGGTGGCCCTCCAAGGGCGCCGTGCTGCTGGACGCCCTCACCGACCGCGCCGACCAGGACGTCCACGGCCCCGACACCGGCAGTCTCGGCTCCGACCTGCAGGCCTTCATCGCCACCACCTTCGAGGCCGCCCAGCGCGACACCACCGCCTCCGCCCTGCGCACCGTCGCCCGCGAGGCCGCCCGCGACCCGCACCTCGCCGAGCTGATGCGCAGCTTCACCGCCGCCCGCCGCGGCGCGCTGCGCGAGCTCCTCGCCAGGGGGTGTGAGCGCGGCGAACTGGCCGGGGAGGCCGATCTGGACCTCATCGCGGACCAGGTCTACGGGGTGTTCTGGTACCGCTTCCTGCTCGGGCACGCAGCCCTGGACGCGGACACGGCGGAGCGGCTCGCCTCCTCACTGACCAGGGGGAACGCCGCGGGCTAGGACTTGTCCGGTCGATCATGTGCGGAGCCGGACGACGAGGGCCGCGGTCGTGACGGTGCCGAGGTGGACGTGGCCGCGTTCGTCGGGCGGAAACGGGTGGCGGCGGCGACCGCCAGCGCCCCCGCGAACGCGAGCGCGAAGGAGGCCGCCCACGGCGCGGTGGCGGGTGCGGACGGGGGCGTGCCCGCGATGCTGTCGACCTTGCCGAGCGGGTCGATCGTGACGGTCACCGGCTGCTCGGTCAGCGGCAGTTCGTCCTTGTCGGCGGAGAAGGACTCCTCCTCGCCGCCCGGCAGCCGCACCACGTACCGGTAGGACGCGGAGGCGCCGAGCTCCGGGTCGCCCGGATCCTCCTCGTGGCGCACCACCACCGCCGCCACCGCCGTGCCCCGCTCGTGCAGGGCCTGCTGCTCCGCGCGGCCGAGCGACAGGGCGGCGAAGGCTCCGCCGCCGAGCAGCAGGGCCACCAGACCGGCCCTGGCCAGCGGCCCGGTGCGGTGCTCGCGGCAGACCGCCTGCGTCCACTGCCACGGGACGAGCAGCAGCACGGGGTAGCCGAGGATCGCCGCGACGTAGAGCAACCCCGGTGGGAACCACGGGAAGTGGCGGTCGCGGCTGGACAGCAGCCAGGCGAGCGCGACGATCGCCAACAGGTAGGCGAGGGTGACGGTGGTGAACCGCACCGGGAACGACCGCCGGTAGAGCCTTCCGATCTTCGCGGTACCGGTCATGGATTCCCCTCGTTCCACTCGCCCCGGACCACCTTCCTAACCCAAACAGACGCTTCCGGTGGGCACGTTCGCCGACAGGGGAACGGCCCGCCCGGACCTCGGGGTCCGGGCGGGCCGTTCCTCCCGCGGTCAGTCGGCGATGCCGCAGTACTGCTGCTGCTTGCCGATCGCGCGGTAGACGCAGTCGGCCGTCTCCACCAGCCGCAGCACGGCCTCCCGGTTGCGGGAGGTCTCGCGTCCGATCACCTCGTCGGGCGGGTAGAAGCCGCTGGCGCCGTTCGGTCCGGGGTACATCTCGAAGGTGTAGGCGAACACCCGCTGCGCGCCCCACAGCCAGTCGTCGATCGACCCGTCCGTGATGTAGAGGTCGCTCGACTGCTCGGGCGTGTAGCCGTTGGTGGCGGCCATCGACCGGCCGAGGGTGGCGAAGGTGTTGTACTCGTCGGCGCTCATGCCGGTGGCGGTGTCGGCGGTGGTCCAGCCGAACGGCCAGAGCACCAGCTCGCTGTAGGTGTGGAAGTCGATGGCCGCGGTGATCTGCTGCTTGCCGCCCACCACCCGGCTGCGGACGAAGTCGGCGACCACCTTGGTCTCCTTGGCGGACTCCGGTCCGCTGCCCCGGTAGGTCTCGCTGGAGGTGGAGCCGGAGGAGCCGCCGCAGCAGCCGAACTTGTAGTCCCAGTTGCGGTTGAGGTCGGTGCCGACGTAGCTGCTGCCCGGGTTCGGCTGGCGGTCCTTGCGCCAGCTGCGGTAGCGGCCGGTGGCGATGTCGTACTCGCCGCCGTCCGGGTTGAGGTCCGGGATCACCCAGATCTCCCGGCTGTTGACGGCGTTCGCGATGCGGGGGTCGGAGGCGTACTTGTCGCCGAACTCGTGCAGCAGGTAGAGCGACATCTCGACGGTGAGGTGCTCGCGGGCGTGCTGGTGGGCGGTGAAGAGCACCTCGGGCTCGTCCTCGTCGGTGCCGACGTTGTCGCTGATCTTGACGGCGACGATCGGCCGGCCCTCGTAGGAGGTGCCGATCACCCGCTTGCTCATGATGTCGGGGTGCGCGGCGACGACGGCGTCGATGTCGGCCGAGGCCTCGGCGTAGTTGTGGTAACCGGAGTCGGCGGACGGGAAGTCGTACAGCGCCGCGCCGACGCCCTCCAGACCGGGCTCGGCACCGTACCGGGGGCCGGGCAGCGGGACGGGCGACCAGCCGAGCGCGCGCAGCCGGGCGGCCTCGGCGGGGGTCGCGGTGACCGTCAGGGAGTCGGGCCGGACGGCGTCGACGGAGGCGCCGGTGGCGGCGACGGCGGTGCGCTCGGCGACGGTCCGGGGGCCGTCGAGGCGGTACTGCCGGGCGAAGGTGGCATCGGGGCCCGCGTTCGCGGCGGCCTCGGGGGCCGGCTGCGCGGTGGCCTGGGTGGTGAGCGGGACGGCGAGGGCGAGGGCCAGCAGGACGGCGGTGACCGTGGCGGGCGTTCCTCGACGGGGCAGTCGCATGACTGTCCTCCTGTGGGGGTCCGTAGGGACGGAACGGTGAGGAGGCGGGTGCGGCGCCGCGAGCATGATGGTCCGTCAATGTCATGCAATCGTCAAGGAGTTGGGTGAAATGGGAGGTGGGGAGGCTCGGGTGGCGCGCCGGTTGGGCGACCCGCCGCGCGCCGGGGCGCCGAACCGCAGGTGGCCGGGCTGCACCAGCGCCGCCGCCCGCCCGCGTCGAGGAGCAGCCGGCCGCAGTCCGTGCTCGCGGGCGGGGTGGTCTTCGCGGTGCGGCTCGGGGGCGAGGGCGAGGAGCGGACCACGGTCCGGAGCAGGCCGGTCGACGCCGACGGGTGGACGGAACCGATCGTGCTCCCCGGGATCCTCGCGCCGGCCGCCGGCCGCCGGCCGCCGACGGCCGACGGCGGCGGCGTCGTGGCGGCGGGCTACCGGGCGGACGGCCGGGTCCTGCTCGCCGCGTTGGACCTGAGCACCGGTGCGCTCACCGGGGCGGCCGGTGATGTGATTCCGAGGCTGCGTCCCCGGCACGGCCTGGCGGGCCGCGCGGGTGGGGCCAGGGGCGGTGTCAGCAGGGGACGGTGACGGTGACCGACGACGACGAGGGAGGCCAGGGGCCGGCCGGAATGCCGAAGGTCCCGGTCACCTGGGTGCCGCAGGGCACGTTGAAGGTCATTCCTTGCACGGGGATGCCGCCCATGGGCACCACGGCCTCCATGTCCACGGGCGTGATCGGCGGCTGGCCGACCGCGGTGGCGGAGAACTTGAAGGGGACGGACTGGGGAGACCAGTTGAGGGAGGGCGGGTAGGCCTTTCCCCAGAGGTTGACCTGGGTGCCGTCGACATCGATACAGGCGGTGATCCAGAGGATGTCGATGGCCCAGTTGCCGCAGGTGGTTTTCGCGGTTGCGGATGGAGCGGCGGGCATGGTGGCGGCGGCGGCCGGGGCGGTGGTGGCGGTCAGCGCGGCGAGGACCGCGGCGCCGGCCAGGGTGGCGGCGGTGCGACGACGGTGCATGGGTGGGATCCCTCCGTGGATGGGCAGCGCGTCCGGCGCGACACCGGACGGGCTGTGACATGTCACATCGTTCTGAGGGGATGATGGCATGCGAACGGTGGTCCGGGTGGGTCGTCGGGGCCGATGGCCGGAAGGCTCCGGGCGGCTGGCCTGAACGGCACGTCATGGATGCCGTGCCGTCGAGGAGTTGGTGGCGGAGGCCTCGATGCCCCCACCATCGACCACGGCTCTGCCGAACCCCTCTGTGCCAGGATCGGCCGACCCGGGCCGGGAGTGGTCAGCCACCCCCGAGCCTCACCACCCGCGCCCAGCCGGGCGGCTCCGGCCGCCGGTAGCCGGATCCGTCCTCCCGCCGCCCGCCGAGCCGCCCGAACAGCGCGACCACCGTCCGGCACGACGGCCGGGCCGTCGGCCACGGCGTCTGGCCGTCCGTCAGCACCACGATCACGTCCGGGCGCGGCCGGGCCCGCAGCGCGGCGGCGAAGCCCTCCCGCAGGTCCGTCCCGCCGCCGCCCACCAGCGGGATCTCCGCGGCGGCGCAGACCCGCCGGGCCGCCTGCGCCGCCGCGTCGCAGGACAGCACGGTCACCAGGTCGCGACTGCCCCCCACGGCCCGGCAGATCGCCGCGACCTCCAGCAGTGCGGTTCCCCAACTCGGCGTCGCCGACCGAGCCGGAGGTGTCGACGACCACGCACACCCGGGGCGGTCGCCGCCGAAGGGCGGGCAGCACCGCCCCGGGCAGCGCGGCGCAACGGCGGGCCGGGCGGCCGTAGGAGTAGTCCTCCCCGGCGCCCGCGCCGCAGACCGCCGAGCGGACCGCGGCCCCCAGCAGCTCGCGCCACGGCTGCGGCGGATGGAACGCCTCCTCGGCCCACCGCCGCCACCCCGCCGGGGCGTCGCCCGGGCTGCCGGCGATCGCCCGCGCCACCCGGAACCGCACCGCGCCCGAGAGGGGATCATCATCGGGCGCGAGCTTGGCGACGTCGGGATCCCCGGCGCCACACACGTCGGCGGCGGCCCTTTCGGCGGCGGCGCCGCGACGGGGGGGGGGGGGGGCCCCCCGCGGGCGGCGGGGGGCGGTGGGGGGGAGTTAGCGGTAGAGGCGGGG
>NZ_JBHVRK010000040.1:0-53228 GCF_042885845.1 Kitasatospora sp. NPDC058032
GCCCCCGCCGGAGGGCGGGGGCACGGGCGTTCCCGGGTGCGGGATCAGCACTCGATGACGTTGACGGCGAGGCCGCCGCGCGAGGTCTCCTTGTACTTGATCTTCATGTCGGCGCCGGTCTCCTTCATGGTCTTGATCGCCTTGTCGAGGGAGACGTGGTGGCGGCCGTCGCCGCGCAGGGCCATCCGGGCGGCGGTGACGGCCTTGACCGACGCCATGCCGTTGCGCTCGATGCAGGGGATCTGGACCAGGCCGCCGACCGGGTCGCAGGTGAGGCCGAGGTTGTGCTCGATGCCGATCTCGGCGGCGTTCTCGACCTGCTCCGGGCTGCCGCCGAGAACCTCGGCGAGGCCGCCGGCGGCCATCGAGCAGGCGGAGCCGACCTCGCCCTGGCAGCCGACCTCGGCGCCGGAGATGGAGGCGTTCTCCTTGAAGAGCATGCCGATCGCGCCGGCGGCGAGCAGGAAGCGGACGATGCCGTCCTCGTCGGCGCCCGGGATGAAGTTCAGGTAGTAGTGCAGGACGGCGGGGATGATGCCGGCCGCGCCGTTGGTCGGGGCGGTGACCACCCGGCGGCCGGAGGCGTTCTCCTCGTTGACCGCCATCGCGTAGAGGGTCACCCACTCCATCGCGTTGGCCGGGCCGATGCCCTCGGCGCGCAGCGCGCGGGCGGCCGCGGCGGCGCGGCGGCGCACCTTGAGGCCGCCGGGGAGTATGCCCTCGCGGGACATGCCGGCCCGGACGCACTCCTGCATGACCCGCCAGATCTCCAGCAGGCCGGCGCGGATCTCCTCCTCGGTGCGCCAGGCCTTCTCGTTCTCCAGCATCAGGCCGGAGATCGACAGGCCGGTCTCCCGGGTGAGCCGCAGCAGCTCCTCGCCGGTGCGGAAGGGGTACTTCAGTGCGGTGTCGTCGGGCTTGACCCGGTCCGCGCCGATCGCGTCCTCGTCGACGACGAAGCCGCCGCCGACCGAGTAGTAGGTCTTCTCCAGCACGGTCGAGCCGTCGGCCCGGAAGGCCCACAGCGTCATGCCGTTGGCGTGGTACGGCAGCGAGCGGCGCCGGTGCAGCACCAGCTGGGTGTCGGGGTCGAAGTCGATGGCGTGCACGCCGAGCAGGTGGATCCGCTTCTCGGCGGTGATCCGCTCGACGTCGCGGTCGGCCTGGTCGACGTCGATGGTGCGCGGGGAGGCGTTCTCCAGGCCCAGCAGCACCGCCTTCGGGGTGCCGTGGCCGTGGCCGGTGGCGCCGAGCGAGCCGTACAGCTCGGCGCGGACGGCCGTCACCTCGGTCAGCAGGCCCTCCGACTTCAGGCGGCGGGCGAACATCCGGGCTGCGCGCATCGGCCCGACGGTGTGGGAGCTGGAGGGACCGATGCCGATGGAGAAGAGGTCGAAGACGCTGATGGCCACGGAGGGACGTCCTTGTCTGGTCTCGTGGGTGGTGCCGGCAGGGAGGGGAGGACGGCGGTGGCGGGAGGGTGGGTCGGGCGAGGGCGGGCGGCTGACACGGGTCGGGGCACCGCGCGCACTCTCCAGTGTGCGCGGTGCCCCGGAATCCCCGGTGTCCGGGCGGGGTGAGCCCGGTCACCGGCCGCCGAACGGCGGGACCTACAGGTTGGGGTAGAGCGGGTACTTCTCGGCCAGGGCGGTGACCCGGGCCTTGAGCGCCTCGGCGGTGCCCTCGTCGAAGGCCGGCTTCAGGGCCTCGGCGATGATGTCGGCGACCTCGCGGAAGTCCTCGGCCTGGAAGCCGCGGGTGGCGAGCGCCGGGGTGCCGATCCGCAGGCCGGAGGTGACCATCGGCGGGCGCGGGTCGTTCGGGATGGCGTTGCGGTTGACGGTGATGCCGACCTCGTGCAGACGGTCCTCGGCCTGCTGGCCGTCGAGCCGGCTGTTGCGCAGGTCGACCAGGACGAGGTGCACGTCGGTGCCGCCGGACAGCACGGAGACGCCGGCCTCGGTGACGTCGGCCTGCAGCAGGCGCTCGGCGAGGATCCGGGCGCCGTCCAGGGTGCGCTGCTGGCGCTCCTTGAACTCCTCCGAGGCGGCGACCTTGAAGGCGACGGCCTTGCCGGCGATGACGTGCTCCAGCGGGCCGCCCTGCTGGCCGGGGAAGACCGCGGAGTTGATCTTCTTGGCGTGCTCGGCCTTGGAGAGGATGACGCCGCCGCGCGGGCCGCCCAGGGTCTTGTGGGTGGTGGTGGTGACCACGTCCGCGAACGGCACCGGGTTGGGGTGCAGGCCCGCGGCGACCAGGCCGGCGAAGTGCGCCATGTCGACCATCAGCAGCGCGCCGACCTCGTCGGCGATCCGGCGGAACTCGGCGAAGTCGAGCTGGCGCGGGTAGGCGGACCAGCCGGCGATGATCAGCTGCGGGCGGTGCTCCTTGGCGAGGCGCTCGACCTCGGCCATGTCGACCTGGCTGGTCTTGTCGTCCACGTGGTACGGCACCACGTTGTAGAGCTTGCCGGAGAAGTTGATCTTCATGCCGTGGGTCAGGTGGCCGCCGTGGGCCAGGTTCAGGCCCAGGATGGTGTCGCCCGGCTTGATCAGCGCGAACATCGCGGCGGCGTTGGCCTGCGCGCCGGAGTGCGGCTGGACGTTGGCGTGCTCGGCGCCGAACAGCGCCTTGATGCGGTCGATCGCGATCTGCTCGACCACGTCGACGTGCTCGCAGCCGCCGTAGTAGCGGCGACCGGGGTAGCCCTCGGCGTACTTGTTGGTCAGCACCGAGCCCTGGGCCTCCATGACCGCCACCGGGGCGAAGTTCTCGGAGGCGATCATCTCCAGGGTGGTCTGCTGGCGGTGCAGCTCGGCGTCGACCGCGGCGGCGATCTCCGGGTCGAGGGCGTGCAGGGACTGGTTCAGAACCGTCATGGTGGGGTCTTCCCGGGAGGAGGCGGGGCAGAGGGGGGCCGGCAGCGGGGCGGCCGTGGTGCGACGGCCGCCCCGGCGGTGGCTCAGGCCGAGGGGTTGGTGAGCGCGGTGTACTCGTCGGCGGTCAGCAGCTTGCCGGTCGACTCGATGCGGACCTTGAACAGCCAGCCACCCTCGAACGGCTCGCTGTTGACCAGGCTGTTGTCGTCGGAGACGGCCTCGTTGACCTCGGTGACCTCGCCGGTCACCGGCGAGAACAGGTCGCTGACCGACTTGGTCGACTCCAGCTCGCCACAGGTCTCGCCGGCGGTCACGGTGTCGCCGACCTCGGGGAGCTGCACGTACACGATGTCGCCGAGGGCGTCGGCGGCGTGCTTGGTGATGCCGATCGTGGCGACCTCACCGGCCTCGGAGGTGGTCAGCCACTCGTGCTCGTCGGTGTACTGCAGGTGCTGGGGGTTGCTCATGGCGTCATTCTCCAGGATGGGAAGCGGGTACGACGAAGCGGCCCGGCGCGCGGACCTGCCTCGCGTGGGAAACAGCGGGAAACCGGTGGGGGAGGGGCGTCAGCGGGCGCGCTTGTAGAACGGCAGCGCCACGACCTGGACCGGCTCGTGCTTGCCGCGCACGTCCACCGCGACGGTGGTGCCGGGGGCGGCGTGGGCCGCGTCCACGTAGGCCATCGCGATCGGCTTCTCCAGCGTGGGGGAGGGCGCGCCGGAGGTGATCCGGCCGATCGCCTCGCCGTCGGTGGAGACCACGGTGTACTCGGCGCGCGGCACGCGCTTGCCCTCGGAGACCAGGCCGACCAGCACCCGCGGCGCCTTGGCCTCGGCCTCGGCGGCGGCCCGCTCCAGGGCCTTGCGGCCGACGAAGGCGCCCTCGTTGGTGGTCTTGTCGAAGCGGACGACCCGGCCCAGGCCCGCGTCGAACGGGGTCAGGTCGGTGGACAGCTCGTGGCCGTACAGCGGCATGCCGGCCTCCAGGCGCAGCGTGTCGCGGCAGGACAGGCCGCAGGGGATCAGACCGCGCCCGGTGCCGGCCTCGGTCAGCGCCTGCCAGATGTGCTCGGCGTCGCCCGGGTTGCAGAAGATCTCGAAGCCGTCCTCGCCGGTGTAGCCGGTGCGGGCGAGCAGCACGTCACGGCCGGCCACCTGGGCCGGGAGGATCGCGTAGTACTTCAGGCCGGGCAGGTCGGCCTCGGTGGTGTCGGCCAGGATCCCGGTGGACTCCGGGCCCTGCACGGCGATCAGCGCGTAGGCGTCGCGGTCGTCGGAGACGACGGCGTTGAAGCCCTTGGCACGGGCGATCAGCTCGTCCAGCACCAGCTGGGCGTTGGAGGCGTTGGCGACGACCAGGAAGGCGTCCTCGCGCAGGCGGTAGACGATCAGGTCGTCCAGGATGCCGCCGTCCTCGGCGCAGATCATGGTGTAGCGGGCGCGCAGCACGCCGAGCGCGGAGACGAAGCCGACCAGGGCGTGGTCCAGCATCTCGCCGGCCTGCGGGCCGGTGACGGTGATCTCGCCCATGTGGGAGAGGTCGAACAGGCCGGCCTTGGTGCGGACGGCGAGGTGCTCCTCGCGCTCGCTGCCGTAGCGCAGCGGCATGTCCCAGCCGGCGAAGTCGGTCATGGTGGCGCCGAGGGCGCGGTGCAGCGCGTCGAGCGCGGTGAGGCGGAGGGACGACATGGCCAGGAACTCCTCGGTCGGGGCACTCAGGGGTGCGCGCGCCGGGACCGGCCCTGTCTCGGGGGCGGCGGACCCTGCGCGCGGGCATGCGGCGGCTGGGTCTCCCCATCTGTCGTCGTACCTGAGAGCTTCACCGTCCACTGCCCTGTAGGGGAACAGCATGGCGGCTTGCACCGTGGGTGGGCGGACGGCAGGGCCGTACGCCGCTTTCCAGATGTGCCTAACCCGTGCGGTAGGGGTGCCTGAGAGATTCCGGGGAGGACTTGCTCCTTCGGCGCCGGCTGTGCCGCCTGGACGGGGCACTCCGGACTCTCCCGCGCGGGTTCGAGCGGCCGGTATGGAGTTGGCGGGGCCTGGGTGGATGCCACCGCAGACGCGCACATCATGGCACGTCCGCCGGGACAAGGGGAGAGGGGGTTGCGTCACGTCGGGCCTGGCGGCCCGGGGCGGGGTGCCGAAACGCTAGGCTGCGGGCATCGGCGAGCAGAGGACGGTACGGCGGCGCATGGGGTACCCGGTGGAGCAGCAGGGGTGGGACGGGGCCGAGTCGGCGCCGCCGGGAGGCGCGTGGCCGGCCAACGAGCTGGAGCAGGTGCTCACCGCCGCGCTCGGCGACCCCGGTGCGACCCCGCGGGTGATCGAGGTGCTGGCGCGCAGCCAGGTGTGGATCCCGCTGCCGTCGGGCGGCGGCCCGCAGGGGCAGTCGCTGGACCTGCCGACGATCGAACTGGCCGGCGACCCCTATGTCCCGGTGTTCTCCTCGCAGGAGGTGTTCGTCCAGCAGGCGCCCGGGATGGCGTTCGCGGTCGCCCCGGTGTGGGAGTTCGCCCGCGGTCTGCCGCTGGGCGTGGGCATCGCCGTCAACCCCGAGGCGGCGGTGGGCATCCCGGTGCCGCCGGAGGGCGTGGCGGAGCTGCGCCGCGGGCCGCGCGAGGACCGCTGGGCCGACGCTCCGGACGCCGTGCAGGCTCCGGGCGGCGGCCGGGTGGCGCTGCGCGAGCCGGTGCCGGGGGAGGACCCGGAGGCGTTCCTGGCCGCCTGCCGCGCGGAACTCGCGGCGCTGCCGGGAGTGCTGACCGCCCGGCGGGCGCTGGCGAGCGTCGAGGGCGAGCCGACCGTGATGTTCGTGGGCGTCCAGCTGGATCCGGGGGCCCCCGCCGACCCGGCTGCGGTGAACGAGGGATTGGGCCGCGCACTGGGAACCGCACCGCTTCCCGGAGGCGTCCACCTCGTACTGCTCGACCTCGCGGACGATCCGGTGGTCGACTGGTTGGTGAACCGGGTCGCGCCCTTCTACGTGCGGGGCTGACCCGGCCCCGGCCGTCCGTCCGGCAGCCGTCGGACGGGGTGCGGGCGGGGAGGCGGTGCGGACCCTGGCACGGTGGCGTGGCGGCGGTCGGTGGCCGCCCCATAGGGTGCGTGCTGACGGCCGCCGGGCCGCCGGTGACGGACGAGGAACGAAGAAGCGCAGCGAGGTGGGCGCATGAGTGCGGGATCGGTAGCTGGCGGTGCACCGGGGCCCTGGGGCCAGGCGCCCACCGGACGCCCGGATCCGGGCGCGCTGGAGCGCGCGCTGCGCGAGGTGGCGCCGGAGCGCTACGAGGCCTACGAGACGATGCTGCACGCGCTCGCCGAGGGCCGGGTCTGGATGCTGCTCTGGCACGGCACGCCGGGCAGCGCGGACGCCCAGTACGGGAACATGGAGATCAGCGGCCACGGCTACGCGCCGGCCGTCACCTCGCCCGAGCAGCTGGCGGCGTCCGGCTGGGCGCGGGCGCACGAGGTGATCTCCGGCCGGGAGATCGCGGCCTCGCTGTACCGGACCCGGTGGGGCCTGTGGCTGAACCCGCACGCCCCGGGCGGCGGGGTGGGCGTGCCGTGGGCGGACCTGCGCCGGGTCGCCGCGGGCCTGGACCGGCTGCCGGCCGGGCCGCTGAAGCTGAGCGAGCCGCAGGTGCCGGCGCAGCAGTTCTTCGCGCTGCTGGAGCGCCAGGCGGTCGAGGTGCGCGCGGTGAGGGCGCTGCGCCGGGCCTGGGTGCGGCCGTCGGTGGGCGAACCGTACCTGGCGATCGGCCTGGACCTGTACGAGAGTTCGCCGCCCACGGTGGAGGCGGTGCGGGCGCTGATGCAGCGGGCGATCGCGGTCGCGCCGGAGGGGCTGGCGGTCTCGACGGTCGCGATGGCGGACGAGTACGACCCGGTGGCGCTGTGGATGCGGGCCAACGCGCGCCCGTTCTACGACCGGGAGGCGGCCGGGCACGGCCGGCCGGCGACGGGGCCGTACCCGCCGGTGCCGCCGCCGTACACCGCGCAGCAGGGGCCGGCCCAGGGGCACGGCTTCGGCTACGGCACGCATCCGCCGGCGCAGGGCTGGCCGGGGCAGCAGCCGCCGCAGCAGCCGTGGCCCGGCTACCCCGGTCGCTAGGGCCTCTCTTTCGGATCACGCCGGGCGGTCGCCGCCGGAGCACGCACCTCGCCGGCTTGTCGTCGGTCGCCGATGCTCCGCATGGACTCCCTCCTCCGTGCCGCCGATGCACGCACTCCAACGACGCCCGCTTGTCCGACGTGATCCGAAAGAGAGGCCCTAGGCCCTCTCCGCCTTCTCCCGGACCGTCCCGGGCGCGCTCAACACCCGTCCCTGAGGCCGGCTTGACACAGTGTCAGGCCGGTCTCGGTGCTTTTCCGGACGTTCCCGGTGAAGTGGGTGGCAGACATCTTGACATGGCTGTTACAGCTGTGTGAAGAGGGCTATGCCGAAGATCGGGGAGGTGCATGCGCACAGATCACAGTTGGGCATCTGTCGGTTGGCAGGGCTGGCGCAAGCCAGTTCGGATGGCAGAGAGTTCTGCAACAGCCCACAGCGCGTGGTTGGCGTCCCACAAAGGCGAACGCGCTGGCGGACCGCATGATCCACGTGACGCCCATCCCGCGTGGCAGCAGCACTGAGCACGTCGTACCGCTGGGGAAGCACCCCACCCGTACTCCCGCACCTCCGCACCCAAGCACGTCCGCACCAGCCGAGCCGCCGATCCCGGCGTCCGGCACCCGTGGGCCGGCCACCGTCGGCGAGGGGACCGAACTGACCATGACCGCACCCATCAAGACCGCCGGCAACGCACCGGAGGCAGACGCCGCCGCGAGCCCGGCCAAGAAGATCGAGGGCCGCTCGCTCGGCCGGATCGCCTGGACCCGCTTCAAGCGGGACAAGGCCGCCGTCGCCGGCGGTGTCGTGGTGATCCTGCTGATCCTGCTCGCCGTGCTCGCCAAGCCGATCGAGTCGATCTTCGGCCTGGACCCCGACGCCCTCAACCAGGACCTGCTGGACGCCGACCTCGGTGGCCTCCCGCTGGGTGACTGGGGCGGCATGAGCTGGGACCACCCCCTCGGCGTCGACCCGCTGCAGGGCCGTGACCTGCTGACCCGTGTGATCGAGGGCTCCTGGGTCTCCCTGCTGGTCGCCTTCGGGGCGACCGTGCTGTCCAACACCATCGGCACCGTGCTCGGCGTCATGGCCGGCTACTACGGCGGCTGGGTGGACGCCGCGATCAGCCGGGTGATGGACGTCTTCCTCGCCTTCCCGCTGCTGCTCTTCGCCATCGCGATCTCCACCTCGCTGCAGGGCGGCGCGTTCGGTCTGCACGGCCTGCCGCTGCACATCGTGGTGCTGGTCTTCGTGATCGGCTTCTTCAACTGGCCCTACATCGGCCGCATCGTGCGCGCACAGACCCTCTCGCTGCGCGAGCGCGAGTTCGTCCACGCGGCCCGCAGTCTGGGCGCCCGGGGCCCGTTCATCCTGTTCAAGGAGCTGCTGCCCAACCTGGTCGGCCAGATCCTGGTCTACGCGACCCTGCTGATCCCGACCAACATCCTCTTCGAGGCCGGTCTGAGCTTCCTCGGCGTCGGCATCCAGCCTCCGCAGGCCTCCTGGGGCGGGATGCTCCAGGACGCGATCCGGTACTACCAGGTGGACCCCCAGTACATGGTGGTCCCCGGTCTGGCGATCTTCATCACCGTGCTCGCCTTCAACCTGCTCGGCGACGGGCTGCGTGACGCCCTCGATCCCAAGAGCAACTGACCACACGTCAGGATCCCTCGTTCAGCCATCACTTCCTCAAGGGGTTGATCTCACCCATGCGTAGGTCCCGCACCGTCGCGCTGACCGCCATGGCCGCCGCCGCGGTCCTGGTCGTCACCGGCTGCTCGTCGAGCAAGAAGAGCGACGACACCAAGTCCACCTCCGCCGCCACCGGCACCGAGGCCGCCGGCGGCTCCGGGGCCAACGCGGCCACCAAGAACATCGTCAACGCCTCGGACAAGAAGGGCGGGACGGTCACCTTCGAGATGAAGGGCACCCCGGACTCGCTCGACCCGGGCAACACGTACTACGCCTACATCTACAACTTCTCGCGTCTGTACGGGCGTCCGCTCACCACCTTCCAGCCGGGCGCCGGCGAGGCGGGCAACAAGCTCGTCCCGGACCTCGCCGAGTCGCTCGGCCAGGTCAGCGCGGACGGCCTCACCTGGACGTACAAGCTGCGCAAGGGCCTGAAGTTCGACGACGGCACCCCGATCACCTCGAAGGACGTCAAGTACGCCGTCGAGCGCTCCAACTTCGCGCCGGACGTGGCCTCCAACGGTCCGACGTACTTCAAGGAGCTGCTGGTCGACAACGAGACGCCGTACGCGGGTCCGTACAAGGACAAGACCGGCGACCTCAAGTCGATCGAGACGCCCGACGACACCACGATCGTCTTCCACCTGAAGCACGCCTTCGCCGACTTCGACTACCTGGTCAGCGCCCCGCAGACGGTCCCGGTCCCGCAGGCCAAGGACACCGGCGCCGACTACGTCAAGAAGATCGTCTCCTCGGGCTCCTTCAAGTTCGAGTCCTACGAGGACGGCAAGCAGGCCGTCCTGGTCCCGAACACCAACTGGGACCAGAGCACCGACCCGATCCGGAAGCAGCTGCCGGACAAGATCGTGCTCAAGATGAACATCGACCAGGCCACCATCGACAAGGACCTGCTGGCCGGCAACGCCCAGGTCGACCTGGTGGGCGGCGGCGTCGACCCGCAGACCCAGGCGCAGATCCTGCAGAACCCGAAGCTCAAGGCGAGCACCGACAACGCCTACGGCGGCCGCCTGGTCTACATGGCGATCAACACCGACGTCGCGCCGTTCGACAACATCGAGTGCCGCAAGGCCGTGCAGTACGCGGTCGACAAGGTCTCCGTGCAGACCTCGCTCGGCGGCCCGATCCGCGGCCAGGTCGCCAACACCGTGCTCCCGCCGGACATCCCGGGCCACCAGGACTTCAACGTCTGGGAGACCAAGGACAACAAGGGCGACGAGGCCAAGGCCAAGGAGGCCCTGAAGGCCTGCGGCAAGGACGGTGGCTTCAGCACCGTGCTGTCCGCCCGCACCGAGCGCGCCACCGAGGTCGCCGCCGCGACCTCGATCCAGGCCGCGCTGAAGAAGGTCGGCATCAGCGCCGAGATCCAGCAGTACCCGCAGGGCAAGTACCTGGCCGACAGCGCGGGCGCCCCGGCGTTCGCCAAGGAGCACAACATCGGCCTGATGATGATGCAGTGGGGCGCCGACTGGCCGACCGGCTACGGCTTCCTGCAGCAGATCGTCGACGGCCGCGCGATCAAGGCCTCCGGCAACAGCAACCTGGCCTCGCTGAACGACGCCGCGGTCAACAAGCTGCTCGACGACGCCGCGACCAACCCGGACAAGGCGGCCCGCGAGAAGATCTACGGCGACATCGACAAGAAGGTCATGGACCAGGCGGTCTACGTCCCGCTGACCTACTTCAAGGTCTTCCTGTACCGCCCGGACAACGCCACCAACCTCGCGTCCACGCCGGCCTTCTCGGGTGAGTACGACTACCTGAACATCGGCACCACCAAGTAAGAGCCTGGCTCCGCATCCCTGAAGGCAGGTGAAGGCAGCGGCGCCCGCCGCCGTCCGGAGGATCCCGGACGGCGGCGGGCGGCCGGAGCCGACCAACTGTGTTTGCCTACATCATCCGCAGGATCTTCGCGGCCGTGCTGCTGCTGCTGGTCGTCAGCGCCGTCACCTTCGCGATCTTCTTCCTGCTCCCGCGTCTCGCCGGCGAGACGGTCGACCAGCTGGCCACCCAGTACATCGGGAAGAACCCCTCGCCCGAGGCGGTCCAGGCGGTCAAGCAGAACCTCGGCCTCGACCAGCCGCTGTACACGCAGTACTGGAACTTCCTCAAGGCGCTGGTCACCGGAGCCGAGTACACCTTCGGTCCGGAACCGGCCACCTGCCACGTGCCCTGCTTCGGCTACTCCTTCAAGAACCACCTCGAGGTCTGGCCCGAGCTGTCCAAGCGGATCCCGGTCACCCTCTCGCTGGCCATCGGCGCCGCGGTGCTCTGGCTGGTCTCCGGCGTCGCCACCGGCGTCGTCTCCGCGCTCAAGCCGCGCTCGATCTTCGACCGGATCTCGATGGGCATCGCGCTCGCCGGCGTCTCGCTGCCGGTCTTCTTCACCGGCGCGCTGCTGCTCACCGTGTTCAGCTACGAGTGGCCGATCCTCGACAACCTCGAGTACACCAACTTCACCGACAACCCGCTGATGTGGGCCCGCAACCTGATCCTCCCGTGGATCTCGCTGGCCTTCCTCTACTCCGCGCTCTACGCCCGGCTCACCCGCGCCGGAATGCTGGAGACCATGAGCGAGGACTACATCCGCACCGCCCGGGCCAAGGGCCTGGTCGAGTCCAAGGTCGTCACCCGGCACGGGCTGCGCGCCGCGCTCACCCCGATCGTCACCATCTTCGGCATGGACCTCGGCCTGCTGCTCGGCGGCGCGCTGATCACCGAGCAGGTCTTCTCGCTCCAGGGCGTCGGCCAGTTCGCCGTCCAGGCGATCACCGACAACGACCTGCCGAAGATCCTCGGCGTCACCCTGCTGGCCGCCTTCTTCATCGTCCTCTGCAACCTCGTGGTTGACCTCCTGTACGCCGCTGTCGACCCCCGGGTGAGGCTGTCGTGACCGAGCTCCAGAAGACCCCGGCCCGCGCGGCCGCCCCGGGCGGCGAGGAGGCCTTCCTCTCGGTGCGGGACCTGCGGATCCACTTCGACACCGACGACGGCCTGGTCCGCTCCGTCGACGGGGTGAGCTTCGACCTCGCCAAGGGCCGTACCCTCGGCATCGTCGGCGAGTCCGGCTCCGGCAAGTCCGTCACCTCGCTGGGCATCATGGGCCTGCACCGCTCCAAGCGGGCCCGGATCACCGGCGAGATCCGGCTCGACGGCGAGGACCTCATCGCGGCCGGACCCGACCGGGTCCGCGAACTGCGCGGCAAGAAGATGGCGATGATCTTCCAGGACCCGCTCACCGCGATGCACCCCTACTACACGGTGGGGCAGCAGATCGTCGAGGCCTACCGGGTGCACCACCCGCAGGCGAGCAAGCGGCAGGCCCGCGCCCGGGCCGTCGAGATGCTCGACCGGGTCGGCATCCCGCAGCCCGACCGCCGGGTCGACGACTACCCGCACCAGTTCTCCGGCGGCATGCGCCAGCGCGCCATGATCGCCATGGCGCTGGTCAACGACCCGTCGCTGCTGATCGCCGACGAGCCCACCACCGCCCTGGACGTCACCGTCCAGGCGCAGATCCTGGACCTCATCCGGGACCTCCAGGAGGAGTTCGGCTCGGCCGTCATCATCATCACCCACGACCTCGGGGTGGTCGCCGAGCTGGCCGACGACATCCTCGTCATGTACGGCGGCAGGTGCGTCGAGCGCGGCCCGGCCGAGACCCTCTTCGACGCGCCCGAACACCCCTACACCTGGGGCCTGCTGGGCTCGATGCCGCGCCTGGACCGCGAGCTGCAGGACCGCCTCGTCCCGGTCAAGGGCACCCCGCCCAGCCTGATCAACGTGCCGTCCGGCTGCGCCTTCCACCCGCGCTGCCCCTACGCGGAGCTGACCGGCGGGCGCTCCACCGAGGAGACCCCGAAGCTCACCGAGGTCGCGCCCGGACACCACGCCGCCTGTCACCTCGCGCTCGCCGAGCGGCACCGCATCTTCGCCGAAGAGATCGCGCCCCGGCTGTGAGCCCGGCCTCGTACCACCTTTCTGGAGAGAACCGATGACGGACACTCAGGCGGCGAGCATCCCCTCGCAGACGCCCGCCCCGGACCGGCGGCCGCTGCTCGAGGTGACCGGGCTGACCCGGCACTTCCCGATCCACAGCGGCCTGCTGCGGCGTCAGACCGGCGCCGTCCGGGCGGTCGACGGCATCGACTTCACCGTCCACGCCGGTGAGACCCTGGGCGTCGTCGGCGAGTCCGGCTGCGGCAAGTCGACGATGGGCCGGCTGGTCACCCGGCTCGACGAGCCCACCGGCGGCACGGTCGAGTTCGAGGGCGTCGACATCACCCACCTGGGCGTCGGGGCGATGCGGCCGCTGCGCCGCGACATCCAGATGATCTTCCAGGACCCGTACTCCTCGCTGAACCCCCGGCACACCGTCGGCACCATCGTCGGCGCGCCGTTCAAGCTGCAGAACGCCGCGCCCGAGGGCGGGATCAAGAAGGCCGTCCAGGAACTGCTGGAGCTGTGCGGGCTCAGCCCCGAGCACTACAACCGCTACCCGCACGAGTTCTCCGGCGGGCAGCGCCAGCGCATCGGCATCGCCCGGGCGCTCGCCCTGCGGCCCAAGATGATCGTCGCGGACGAGCCGGTCTCCGCCCTGGACGTCTCCATCCAGGCCCAGGTGGTCAACCTGCTCGACGACCTCCAGCGGGAGCTCGGGCTGACCTACCTGATCATCGCGCACGACCTCTCGGTGGTCCGGCACGTCTCCGACCGGGTCGCGGTGATGTACCTCGGCAAGATCGTCGAGATCGCCGACCGGGACTCGCTCTACCGCAGCCCGAGGCACCCCTACACCACCGCGCTGATGTCCGCCGTGCCGGTGCCCGACCCGCGCCGCCGGCAGCGCGCCGGGCGGGAGCGGATCCTACTCAAGGGCGACGTGCCCTCGCCGATCAACCCGCCCAGCGGCTGCCGCTTCCGCACCCGCTGCTGGAAGGCCCAGGAGATCTGCGCGAGCCAGGAGCCGCCGCTCACCGCGGCGACGGCGGGGCACCAGGTGGCCTGTCACTTCCCCGAGGGCGGCGAGGGGAACAGCTAGTACAGCCCCGAGGGCGGCGAGGGGAACGGCTGGCACAGCCCCGAGGGCGGCGAGGGGAACGGCTGGCACGGCCCCGAGGGCGGCGAGGGGAACGGCTGGCACAGCCCCGAGGGTGCCTCCGGGGACAAGGCGCCCGCCTCCGCGTGACCGTCCGATCGGAGGGGAGGCTCGGCCGGGTCACACTGGTGCGGTGACCTCGCAGATCTTCCCCTCCGACGTGCAGCAGTCGCTGGACCTCGTCGGCATCTTCGTCTTCGCCCTCTCCGGCGGGCTGCTCGCCGTCCGCAGGAACATGGACATCTTCGGCATCTGTGTGCTCGCCGAGGTCACCGCGCTCGGCGGCGGCGTCATGCGCGACCTCGTCATCGGGGCCACCCCGGTCGCCGCCTTCACCAATCTGGGCTACTTCGTCGATCCGCTGATCGCCGCCGTGGTCGTCTTCTTCCTGCACCCCGAGGTCGAACGGATCAACCGCGCCGTGCAGACCCTCGACGCGCTCGGCCTCGGCCTGTTCTGCGTCACCGGCACCGCCAAGGCCCACGACTTCGGCCTCGGCGCCGTCCCCTCCGTCGCCCTCGGCATGGTGACCGCGGCCGGTGGCGGCGTCATGCGCGACGTCCTGGCCGGCGAGATCCCCTCGCTGCTGCGCTGGGACCGCGAGATCTACGCCGTGCCCGCCCTGGTCGGTGCCGCGCTGGTCGCCGTCCTGATCGCCCTCGACGGCCTCACCGCCGTCACCGGCACCGCCGCCGCGCTCACCGCGTTCGGCCTGCGGATGCTCGCCCTCAAGTACGGCTGGCGCGCACCACGGGCCTGGCACCGCAACGGTTCTCGCACCAGCGAGGAGTAGGCGAGCCGCCGTACGCCAGCGAGATCGCCTCCGCCGTGCAGAGCAGCTCGGGCACCAGCTTCACCAGCTCGGCCGGCGACACCCGGTCGGTCGGCGCCGAGAGGGCGCAGGCCGCGACCGCCCGCCGGTCACTGCCCGCCACCGGCGCCGCCACGCAGGTCCCCGCCTCCGGGTGCTCGGCCGACTCCGCCGCCCAGCCCCGCCGGCGCACCGCCGCCAGATCGGCCGACAGCTCCTCCTCCGCCCGGCCGTCCTGCGGCAGCCCGGCCAGCAGCACCCGGCCGATCGCCGTCCCGGCGGCCGGCGCCCGCCGCCCGATCCGGGTCGGCCGGCCCGCCGCGCCGCTCCACCGCCCGGCCAGCTCGTCCAGGTACAGCACCTCGTCGTCCTGCAGCACCGCCAACTGCACCGTGCAGCCGAAGCGCTCGTGCAGCGAGGCCAGGTACGGCGCGGCGACCTGCCGGACGTCGATCTCCTGCAGCGCCCGCTGCGCCAGCGACAGCACCCGGCCGCCCACCCGGTAGCGCCGGTCGGACAGCCGGTGGACGAATCCGTGCTCCTCCAGCGTGCGCAGCAGGCGCAGCGCGGTGGACTTGTGCACGCCGATCGAGGTGGCGGCCTGTTCCAGGGTGGCCGGGCCGTCGCCGAGGGAGCCGAGCAGGGTCAGGGCGCGATCGACCGACTGCGACATTCCGCCCCCTGAGTCCTGGTTCCGGTCCGGCCGCGTGGTGGTGGCCGTCAGGCTAGCCGCTCGTGGGCCGCGCCCCGTACCGGGTTGCCCGGACGGGCAGCGCCGCGGTGCGCGGCGTCCGGTGGCCTGATCGGTCCGGTGCGAGCCGGGGGGCCTCTACAATCGGATGGTTATGCCATACCTGGACCATGCGGCGACCACGCCGATGCTGCCCGAGGCGATCGCCGCGATGTCGGCGCACCTGGGGGTCGTCGGCAACGCTTCCTCCCTGCACGCGGCCGGCCGTCGGGCCCGCCGGGTGGTCGAGGAGGCCCGCGAGTCGCTGGCCGAATCGCTCGGCGCCCGGCCCAGCGAGATCATCCTCACCGGTGGCGGCACCGAGTCCGACAACCTGGCGGTCAAGGGCCTGTTCTGGGCCCGCCGCGGAGCCGACCCGGCCCGTACCCGGGTGCTGTGCAGCCCGGTCGAGCACCACGCGGTGCTGGACGCGGTGCACTGGCTCGCCGAGCACGAGGGCGCCACCGTCGACTACCTGCCGGTGGACGCGCTCGGCCGGGTCCACCCGACGGCGCTGCGCGAGGCGATCGAGCGCGACCCGGCCTCGGTCGCGCTGGTCACCGTGATGTGGGCCAACAACGAGGTCGGCACGGTCCAGCCGGTCGCCGAACTCGCCGCGGTGGCCGCCGAGTACGGCATCCCGATGCACGCCGACGCGGTGCAGGCGCTCGGTCAGGTCCCGGTCTCCTTCGCCGACTCCGGACTCACCGCGCTCACCGTCACCGGTCACAAGATCGGCGGCCCGTTCGGCATCGGCGCCCTGCTGCTGTCGCGCGGCGCGGCGCCGGTCCCGCTGCTGCACGGCGGCGGCCAGGAGCGCGACGTGCGCTCCGGCACCCTGGACGCGCCCGGCGCCGCCGGCTTCGCCGCCGCGGCGGCCGTCGCCGTCGAGCGGCGCGCGGAGCACGCCGTCACGCTGGGCGCGCTGCGCGACGAGCTGGTCGCGGCGGTGCTGGCCGCCGTCCCGGACGCGGTGCTCAACGGCGACCCGGTGGTGGAGGGGCGGCTGCCCGCCAACGCGCACTTCTCCTTCCCCGGCTGCGAGGGCGACGCCCTGCTGATGCTGCTCGACGCCCAGGGCATCGAGTGCTCCACCGGCTCGGCCTGCTCGGCCGGCGTCCCGCAGCCCAGCCACGTGCTGCTGGCGATGGGCGTCGACCCGCTGCTGGCCCGCGCCTCGCTGCGCTTCTCGCTCGGCCACACCTCCACCCGGGCCGATGTCACCGCCCTCACCGAGGCCATCGCGCCGGCCGTCCAGCGCGCCCGCAACGCGGGTCTCGCCGCCGTCCGGCGCTAGGGTCCGGGCGGCGGGGAAACCCCGGCGGAATGCCGGGCGGCACCACGTACGCTTGGACTCATCATGACTGACTTCCCGGGTGCCCCGACCGCTCCGTCCGCCACCGGCCGCCTGCGTGTGCTCGCGGCGATGTCCGGCGGGGTGGACTCCGCCGTCGCCGCCGCCCGCGCCGTCGAGGCCGGGCACGAGGTGACCGGCGTGCACCTGGCGCTCTCCAGCAACCCGCAGTCCTTCCGGACCGGTGCGCGCGGCTGCTGCACCATCGAGGACTCCCGGGACGCGCGCCGCGCCGCCGACGTGATCGGCATCCCGTTCTACGTCTGGGACCTCGCCGAGCGCTTCCGCGAGGACGTCATCGACGACTTCGTCGCCGAGTACGCGGCCGGCCGCACCCCCAACCCGTGCCTGCGCTGCAACGAGAAGATCAAGTTCGCCGCGCTGCTGGACAAGGCGATCGCGCTGGGCTTCGACGCCGTCTGCACCGGCCACTACGCCCGGATCGTCGACCTCCCGGACGGCTCGCGCGAGCTGCACCGCGCCGTCGACGCCGCCAAGGACCAGTCCTACGTGCTCGGCGTGCTCGACGCCGAGCAGCTCGCCCACTCGCTCTTCCCGCTCGGCGACACCACCAAGGACGTCATCCGCGAGGAGGCCGGGCGGCGCGGTCTGGCCGTCGCCAAGAAGCCGGACAGCCACGACATCTGCTTCATCGCGGACGGCGACACCCAGGGCTTCCTGGCCCAGCACCTCGGCACCGCCACCGGCGATATCCTGGACGTCGACGGCACCAAGCTCGGCGAGCACGACGGCGCGTACGGCTTCACCATCGGCCAGCGCAAGGGACTGCGGATCGGCCGCCCGGCCGCGGACGGCAAGCCGCGGTACGTGCTCGACATCTCCCCGGTGAACAACACCGTGACGGTCGGCCCGGTCGAGGGCCTGGACGTCACCGGCCTGACCGCCGTCCGCCCCCGCTGGTGCGGCACCGAGCCGCTGGCCGACGGCCGCTACACCGCCCAGCTGCGCGCCCACGGCGAGGAGGTCCCGGTGGACGCCTCGGTCGTCGACGGCACCCTCCACGTCGCCCTCGACACCCCGGCCCGCGGCATCGCCCCCGGCCAGGCCGTGGTGCTCTACGACGGCACCCGCGTCGTCGGCTCCGCCACCATCGCCACCACCCGGCGCCCGGCCGTCACCGTCTGAGCCCGGACTCGGCCGGCACCGCCCGCGCCGCCGGCCCGGCGGCGCGGGCGGCATTCAGCGAGAGCGGTTGATCAGCACCAGAGCCGCAGCGAGGACGTGGAGAGCGGCCGCCACTGAAACCCCGTACGCGGCCCAGACCCGGACGGAATCGGTGTCGGGGTCGTCATCCGACGGCTTCACCGGGTGATCGTCAGGTCGGCGTGGACGACCTTCCCGGCCGGTTCGAGGGTCACGCCCCAGCGACCGTCGGTCAGGCGATCCACCAGGGCCAGGCCGCGGTGGCACTCCTCCTCCGGGGAGGCGCGAATCAGGACCGGAAGAACACACGAGCCGTCGCGCACTGTGATCCGCAGGGTCGTCCGCGAGAGCTGCCGGACCGCGACCGTCATCTGTTGCCGGCATCCGGTCTTCGCGGCATTGGTGACCAACTCGCTGCCGACCAGCGCGGCCGCGTCGACCAACCCGTCCAACCCCCACCCCGTGAGCGTCGTTCGGAGGAACCGGCGCGCCTGGCCGGCCGCTTCCGGGAGATAGGGCAACAGCACTTCGGCCGGTGCCGGGAGTGAGGTCGGGGAGGCATCGGAAGACGCCTGAGTCTCCAACAGGACGTGCTGCATGAGAACTCCAAGGTGCAGGCCCTCGCAGGCCATCTCCTCTAGATGAGGCTCTGCCATGCACTCATGTACATGAGTGCATGGCAGAAGAGTGCCCGACTCCTGTACATGAGTCAACCTGTCGCGGGAGAGTCCCGCGACAGGTTGCCGGAGCCGATTGCTCCTCAGTCCCGCGCGGGGAAGCGGTAGTCGAGGACGAACTGGTCGGCGGCCATGACGGTGTCGCACACCTCCACCACTCGCCCGTCCGTGGAGATGGCGTCGCGCACCAGGTGGATCACCGGCGCGCCCGGGCTCAGGGCGAGGGCCTTGGCCTCGGGCCTGGTCGCGAGACGGGCCCGCACGGACTCGGTGAACTCGGCGAGGGAGTACCCGTGTTCTTCGAGGCGCGCATAGATGCCGCCACCGCCGGGATTCTCGGCGAAGACCTCCGGGATGTCCTTGGCCACGTCCCACGGGAGGTAGGAGGTGGCTTCCTCCGTCGGGACGCCGTCCCGGAAGTACCGGCGCTTGCGGGCCAGTACCTGGGTGCCGACGGGAAGGTCGAGGCGCTCGGCGATCTCCGGCGGTGCCGGTGTGGGGCCCACGAACAGCACTGCCACGGACGGGACACCGCCCGACGCCTCCGCCTCGGCGAGGTAGGCGGCCTTGCCGGCATTGCGGTGGGTGCGGC
Source organism: Kitasatospora sp. NPDC058032 (assembly GCF_042885845.1). Taxonomy (NCBI): domain Bacteria; kingdom Bacillati; phylum Actinomycetota; class Actinomycetes; order Kitasatosporales; family Streptomycetaceae; genus Kitasatospora; species Kitasatospora sp. NPDC058032. The sequence goes on from NZ_JBHVRK010000040.1 coordinate 19,126, forward strand.
GGAAGCGGTCCGCGGACTTGCGCTGAACCGGTGGGCGGGAGCGGACGAAGGAGCCGCGGCCGTGGTGCGTCTCGATCAGCTGGGCCGTTCGAAGCTCTGCGATGGCCTTGCGCACTGTCCCGGACGCCACTCCGTACCGCTGCATGAGTTCGGCTTCGCTGGGCACGGTCGCGCCGGGCGCAAGCACTCCCGATGTGATCTGCGCGGCGAGATCGGCCGCGATCTGCAAGTACTTCGCTGTGGCCGCCGAGGCCACGTCACCATTCGCCATAGTCCTTCAAGGCTCCTATTCTCCTGCACATGAGTAACAGCGCCGGGAAGTCCGAGTCAACGCCGCTCCACTCGGTGTCCGTCGCAGGGGTGGTGGTGCGGGAGGACGGCCGGGTGCTGGCGATCCGGCGGGCCGACAACGGGGCGTGGGAGCCGCCGGGCGGGGTGCTGGAGCTGACGGAGGCCGTGGAGGACGGCGTGCGGCGGGAGGTGTTCGAGGAGACCGGGATCAAGGCCGGCGTGGAGCGGCTGACCGGCGTCTACAAGAACGTGAGCCGCGGAATCGTCGCCCTGGTGTTCCGCTGCCGCCCGGAGAGCGGCAGCGAGCGGCTCTCGGAGGAGTCGACCGCCGTCGACTGGCTCACGCCGGGCGAGGTCTGCGACCGCATGGCCGAGGTGTACGCGGTGCGCATCCTGGACGCTCTCCGGGACGGCGCCGAACCGGCCGTGCGGACCCATGACGGTCGGCATCTGCTTGGCTGGTCGTCGTCGGATGCGCCTGAAGACCCGGAGGGACGGCATGAGCTTCTACGAGCAGCACCGTGATTTCATCGAGGAGCTGGAGCGGATCGCCCCGGAGGGCGTCCGGATCGAGTGGTCCGGGGACACCCTGATCATGCAGGCGTCGCCGTCGAACATCCATCAGCTCAACATCGCCCAGGTACGCAGGCAGTTCGAGCGGCATGCCCCGGACGGCTACCTCCCCAGTGAACGCAGCGAGATCGTCAGCCCGGACGTCTCCAAGGGGCGCGAGCCCGATCTGACCTACCTACCGGTGGAGGTCCTCTCCGAGTCGGGCAATCGCGCCCCCGCCGCCGAGGCGCTGATCGCGGTGGAGGTCGTCTCGCCGTCCAACCCGGGCAACGACTGGATGGACAAGCTGCACGACTACGCCGTGATGCGCATCCCGCTCTACCTGATCGTGGACCCGCGCGAGCAGACCGTGACGCTGTTCTCCGAGCCCGACCACGACCGGTACCACACCCGCAGCGACCGGAAGTTCGGCGACGAGATCCACATCCCGGAACCCTTCGGCTTCGTGCTGAGCCTGGAGGCGCTCGTGCCGTACAAGGGCTGAGGAACAAAGGTGGTGAAGGAGGGCGCCAGGGCGTGATAGACCGGATTCCACTATGAATATCTGCGTTTTCTGCTCCGCTGCCTCGCTCGACGACCGGTACTCCGCCCCCGCCGCCGAGTTCGCCCGGCTCCTCGGGGAGGGCGGGCACACCCTCGTGTGGGGCGGCTCCAACACCGGCCTGATGGGGGAGCTGGCGGACGGGGTGAAGGCGGCCGGCGGGCAGCTGGTCGGGATCTCCGTCGAGTTCCTGAAGCACAAGTCGTACGAGGGCGCCGACGAGCTGGTCGTCACCGCCGACCTCGCCGAGCGCAAGGCGCTGCTGCTGTCGCGGGCGGACGCGGTCGTCGTGCTGGTCGGCGGGCTGGGCACGCTGGACGAGGTCACCGAGGTGCTGGAGCTCAAGAAGCACGCGCTGCACGACAAGCCGGTGGTCGTCCTGGACACCGAGGGGTTCTACGCGGGCCTGCGGACCCAGATGGAGCGGATGGACGCGGAGGGCTTCCTGCCGCGCCCGCTGGCCGAGCTGATCACCTTCGCCGACACCCCGGCCCAGGTCTTCGAGCAGCTGAAGGCCTGAGAGGATCGGGACCATGGCCACTCATCTGATCACCGGCGCCGGCTCCGGCATCGGCGCCGTCCTCGCCGAACGTCTCGCCGCGCGCGGCGACGAGCTCTGGCTGCTGGCCCGCGACGCCCGTCGGGCCGCCGAGCTGCGCGAGCGCTTCCCCGGCGCGAAGACCCTGGTCGGCGACCTCGGCGACCCGGCCAAGCTGTCCTGGGCCTTCGGACACCAGGCGCTGCCGGTCGAGCTGGACTCGCTGCTGCACGTGGCGGGCGTGGTCGAGCTGGGCCCGGTCGGCGAGCTGCCGGTCAAGGCCTGGCAGGACACCCTGAACGTCAACCTGGTCGCCCCCGCCGAGCTGACCCGGCTGCTGCTGCCCTCGGTGCGGCTGGTGAAGGGGCACGTGGTGTTCGTGAACTCCGGTGCCGGGCTGCGGGCGAGCGCCGAGTGGTCGGCGTACGCGGCGAGCAAGCACGGGCTGAAGGCGCTCGCGGACGCGCTGCGGCTGGAGGAGCACGGCAACGGCGTGCGGGTCACCTCGGTGTACCCGGGCTGCACCGCCACCGCGATGCAGGTCAAGGTGCACCAGCAGGAGGGCAAGGCGTACGACGCCGGGCAGTGGATCGAGCCCGAGTCGGTGGCCAAGGCGGTCCTGGCCGCGCTGGACGCCTCCCGCGACGCGGAGATCACCGACATCACCGTCCGCCCGGGGCGTTAGGCGCAGGGTGGCGGCGCACTAGGCTCGGGCGGGTGAGCAACGGACACCCCTTCCCCGACCTGGTCGGCGCCGCCACCGGCGTCGGCTCGCTGCCCGGTACCGACGCCCGGGAGGCCGCCAAGACCTCCACCGGCGCGCTGGAGCACCTCCCGTTCCTCCCGGAGTTGCCCGCCCGCGGGCCCGGCGCCGACATGATCGGGCGCTCCGCCGGCCTGCTGGTGGAGCTGTTCGCGCAGACCGAGCCGAGCGGCTGGCGGTTCGCCGACCGTCCCGGCCGGGACACCCGGCGCGCCCACTCCTGGCTCGGCGAGGACCTCGACGCGCTGGAGGAGTTCACCCAGGGGTACACGGGTGCGCTCAAGGTGCAGGCGGTCGGCCCGTGGACGCTGGCCGCCTCCGTCGAGCTCAAGCACGGCGAGAAGGCCCTCGCCGACCCCGGTGCCTGCCGCGACATCGCCGGCTCGCTGACCGAGGGCCTGCGCCGCCACCTCGCCGAGGTCCGCCGGCGGGTGCCCGGCGCGGAGGTGGTGCTCCAGCTCGACGAGCCCTCGCTGCCCGCCGTGCTGGCCGGCGAAGTGAAGACCGCCAGCGGCTTCCAGCGGCTGCGCGCGGTCGACCGCCAGCTCGCCGAGGAGGCGCTGCGGGACCTGATCGGCGCCCTGGACGCGCCCGTCGTGGTGCACTGCTGCGCGCCCCGGGTGCCGCTGCCGCTGCTGCGCCGGGCCGGGGTGGCCGGCGTCTCGCTGGACTTCTCGCTGCTGACCGAGCGTGAGGACGACGACCTCGGCGAGGCGGTCGAGGCCGGCACCGTGATCCTCGCCGGTGTCGTTCCCTCCACCGACCAGGCCCCCGCTCAATCAAGGGCGATGTCGGACCCGGCCGGTAGTGTCCAGGGTGTCAGGACGTTGTGGCGCAGGCTCGGGTTCGCCCCGGAGCTGCTGGGCCGTCGTGTGCTGGTGACGCCCACCTGCGGGCTGGCCGGGGCCTCCCCGGCCCATGCGCGCACCGCGTTGTCACTCAGTGTGAAGGCGGCCCAGAGCCTGGTGGACAACCCGGAATGAGATTGACGGAGGGCTTGCGGTGGTGGCTGTCGAGGGCTGGGAGGACGTTCCGGCGGAAGTGCGCAAGCGGCACGCGGAGCTGGCGGCCGAGATCACCGACCACCGGGCCCGCTACTACGAGCAGGACGCGCCGGTCGTCAGCGACGCCGAGTTCGACACGCTGATGCGCGAGCTGGAGGGGCTGGAGGCGGAGCACCCGGCGCTGGTCACCCCGGAGTCGCCCACGCAGCGGGTCGGCGGCGCGCCGACCCTGCTGTTCGCCCCGGTCGAGCACCGGGAGCGGCTGCTCAGCCTGGACAACGCGATGGACGACGAGGAGCTCGCCGCCTGGGCCGAGCGGGTCGCCACCGAGCTGGCCGGCATCGAGTACCACTACCTGTGCGAGCTCAAGGTGGACGGCCTGGCCGTCAACCTCACCTACGAGAACGGCCAGTTGGTGCAGGCGGCGACCCGCGGCGACGGCCGGGTCGGCGAGGACATCACCGCCAACGTCCGCACCATCAAGGAGATCCCGCACCGGCTCCGGGGTGACGACGTCCCGGAGCTGGTGGAGATCCGCGGCGAGGTCTACTTCCCGACCGAGGCCTTCGAGGCGCTCAACGCCTCCTTCGCGGAGGAGAACGAGCGCCGCCGGGTGGAGAACGAGGAGCGCGCCAAGGAGGGCAAGCGGCCCCGGGCGATGATCCGGCTGTTCATGAACCCGCGCAACGCCGCCGCCGGCTCGCTGCGCCAGAAGGACCCGCTGGTCACCGCCTCCCGTCCGCTGCACATGGTGGTGCACGGCATCGGGGCGCGCTCCGGCTTCGACATCGACTGCCAGTCGCACGCCTACGACCTGCTGCGCGCGTGGGGCCTGCCGACCGCGCGGCACAACCGGGTGGTCGGCACGCTGGCCGAGGTGCGGGAGTTCATCAAGAACTTCGGCGAGCAGCGGCACTCGGTCGAGCACGAGATCGACGGCGTGGTCGTCAAGGTGGACGAGATCGCCCTGCAGGGCCGGCTCGGCTCCACCTCGAAGTCGCCGCGCTGGGCGATCGCCTGGAAGTACCCGCCGGAGGAGGTCACCGGGAAGCTGGCCGCGATCAAGGTCGGCATCGGCCGCACCGGCCGGGCCACCCCGTACGCGGTGCTCGCCGAGCCGGTGAAGGTGGCCGGCTCGATGGTGCAGTACGCGACGCTGCACAACCAGGAGGTCGTCAAGGCCAAGGACGTCCTGCTCGGCGACACCGTGGTGCTGCGCAAGGCCGGCGACGTGATCCCGGAGATCCTCGGCCCGGTGTACGACCTGCGGGACGGCACCGAGCAGGCGTTCGTGATGCCCTCGCACTGCCCCGAGTGCGACAGCGAGCTGCGGCCGATGGCCGAGGGAGACATCGACCTGCGCTGCCCCAACGCCCGCTTCTGCCCGGCCCAGATCCGTGAGCGGATCGCCTTCCTCGGCGGCCGCTCGGCGTTGGACATCGAGGGGCTCGGCTACGTCGCGGCCACCGCGCTGACCCAGCCGCTGGAGCCGGCCGAGGCGCCGGTGGGCAACGAGGGCGACATCTTCGGCCTGACGGTCGAGCAGCTGCTCCCGATCAAGGTGCTGGTGCGCGACCAGAAGACCGGCATGCCGAAGCTCGACGACGAGACCGGCGAGGAGAAGGAGGTGTTCTTCTTCGCCACCACCGCCGGTGCGCCGAAGAAGAACACCGGGCTGATGCTGGAGAACATCGAGAAGGCGAAGGACCGCCCGCTCTGGCGCTTCCTCAACGGCCTCTCGATCCGGCACGTCGGCCCGGTGGCCGCCCAGGACCTCGCCCGGGAGTTCCGCGACCTGGACGCGATCTTCGCGGCGAGCGAGGAACGGCTGGCCGCCACCGAGGGCGTCGGCGCGGGCACCGCGCGGTCGATCATCGAGTGGTACCAGGTGGACTGGCACCGGGAGATCGTCGAGAAGTGGCGCGCCGCCGGCGTCCGCTTCACCGAGGAGGCCGCCGAGGAGGAGGGCGAGCGCCCGCTGGAGGGGCTGACGGTCGTCGTCACCGGCACCCTGGCCGGGCACACCCGGGACGGCGCCAAGGAGGCGCTGACCTCGCGGGGCGCGAAGGTGACCGGCTCGGTCTCGAAGAAGACCCACTTCGTGGTCGCCGGCGACAACCCGGGGTCCAAGTACGACAAGGCCGTGCAGCTCGGGCTGCCGGTCCTGGACGACCAGGGCTTCGCGATCCTGCTGGAGCAGGGGTCGGCCGCCGCCCGGGTCCACCTGGGGCTGCCGCCGGAGCCGGAGGAGGTGCCGGTGAAGAAGGCGCCCGCGAAGAAGAAGGCCGCCGCCACCGCCAAGGCGGAGGCGGGGACGGAGACGGGTGCGGAGGCGCCCGCCGCCGCACCCGGGGAGGAGCCCGCCGAGGACTGACCCGCGCGCGGAAGCCCCGAATCCGGCTTGTTATCGTCCTGATGCAACGTCATCGGGTGCCGCACAGTGTTAGCGGGCATCGTGACACCGTGCGGCACCGGGGCACGGTGGCGTATGTCCGGTTGTCTGAAAGTCTGCCCGTCGGGTGAAGCCACGCATACCCTGGAGCGCAACAGAGTGTCAGCAGGGGTGGGGGGACCGGCTGAGCCGGACTCCGCGGGGTCGCTCCGTGCCCGGCAGGCTGCCGGTACCGGTACGGTGCCTCACCGCTAGGCGGCCCGACGGGGCGGGCCCGACGGAGGACAGGGCTTATGGATCGTACGACCGGCGGCGTGCCCACACGCCCGCCGCAGGGGGTGGCGGGGGCCGTCCTGCTGCTCGGCGTGCTGCTGGCCGGCGCGGCGCCGCTGATCCCGCTGGCCGTGCTGGTCTACCGCTACGAGGCGGAACTGCTGCCGCTGTTCGCGGTGCCGCTGGCCGTCCTGGTCGCCGCCTGGCGGATCGCCCGCGACCGGGCCCGCGACCAGCTGACCGATCCGCTGACCGATCTGCCTAACCGCCAGGCGTTACTCCTGGCCGCCCAGGAGGCCATCGCCGAGCACTCCGAGGGGTACAGCGTCGGGCTGATCCTGCTCGACCTCGACCGCTTCCGGTCGCTCAACGACACCCTCGGCCACACCGCCGGCGACCGGCTGCTCGTCCACATCGCCCGCCGGCTGCACCGGGCCCTGCGCTCCGGCGGGGCGGCCGGCAGCGCCACCCGCGAGTCCATCGACGACGTCTTCGCCGGACTGCCCCGGCACTACCGCGGCCGGCCGATGGTGGCCCGGATGGGCGGCGACGAGTTCGCCGTGCTGCTGCCCGGCATCGGCTGCCCGGACTCGCTGGAGAAGGTGGCCAAGGCGCTGATCGCCGAACTGGCCGCGCCGATCCGGCTGGACGGGCTGCTGCTTGTCCTGGAGGCCAGCGCGGGCGTCTGCGTCTTCCCCCGGCACGCCCAGGACGCCGAGTCGCTGCTGCGCCGCGCCGACGTCGCGATGGGCCACGCGCAGCGCGGACGCACCTCGGTCGAGCAGTACCACGAGGCGCAGGACGCCGACACCCCGTACCGGATCGGCCTGCTGGGCGACCTGCGGCGGGCCCTGGAGACCGGGGAGGTGCAGCTGCACTACCAGCCCAAGGTGGCCTTCGACGGCCGGGTGGTCGGACTGGAGGCGCTGCTGCGCTGGGAGCGCCCGGGCCAGGGCCGGGTCTCGCCGGACGAGTTCGTCGGCCTCGCCGAGTCCAGCGGGCTGATGCCCCGGCTGACCGACTACGTGCTGGAGGCCGCCGTCGGCCAGCTCGCCCACTGGCGCGAGCAGGGCCTGCAGGTGCAGGTCGCGGTGAACGTCTCGCCGCGCGACGTGCTCAACCCCGGCTTCGCCCAGCGGGTCGCCGGCCACCTCGTGCGCCACCAGGTGCCGGCCCACGCGCTCCAGCTGGAGATCACCGAGCGGCTGCTGCTGGACGACTCCCGGCGGGCCGCCGACACCCTCGCCGAACTGCGCGGCTACGGGGTCGGGATGTCCCTGGACGACTTCGGGACCGGCCACTCCTCGCTGGTGCGGCTGCGCAGCCTGCCGGTCGGCGAGCTGAAGATCGACCGCTCCTTCGTCTCCCGGATGGTCGCCGACGACCACGACGCGGCGGTGGTCCGCTGCTCGGTCGAGCTGGCCCACTCGCTCGGCCTGACCGTGGTCGCCGAGGGCGTCGAGGACGACGAGACCTGGGAACGGCTGAACTGCATGGGCGTGGACGCGGTGCAGGGCTGGCTGGTCTCCGCGGCGCTGCCGGCCGAGCAGGCCACCGCCTGGCTGCGGGTGCACCGCACCGGCGCCCCGCCGGTGGAGCGGTTCGCCGCCGCCGCCTCCGCCGACCGGCTGCCGCCGGTGGTCAAGCCCGTGCTGCCGCCGGTGGTCCAGGCGGTGCAGGCCGCCGCGGTGGAGGTCCAGGTTCCCAAGCAGCAGAGCTGGGCGCCGACCCGCCCGCAGTAGAACGGCATCGGACCGGCACCGGACCGGCGGTGGAGCCGCCCCGGGCGGGCCGCGCGCGGCGCCGTGCGGTGGGGGCGACCCCGGACCGCCGCTGGTCGTTGGCCGGTGGCCGGGCCGCGCCCCCTAGGATGGGGCCACAGACCACGAGGACGGGAGCGCCGGACCGGCCGCTCCCGACCCGGGCCCGGGCCGCCGGAAGGCGGATCCGGGCCTCACCAGAACTCACCCTGAGGATCGCTGCATGCCTGGCATCACGCGCGAGGAGGTCGCCCACCTCGCTCGGCTGTCGCGTCTTGAGTTGCAGGCCGAAGAGCTGGACCACTTCGCCGAGCAGCTCGACGTGATCATCGGCGCGGTCGCCCGCGTTTCCGAGGTCGCCGGACAGGACGTCCCGCCCACCTCCCACCCGCTGCCGCTGACCAACGTCATGCGCGCGGACGAGGTCCGGCCGTCGCTCACCCCGGAGCAGGCGCTGGCCGGCGCCCCGGCCGCCGAGGAGCAGCGTTTCCGCGTTCCCCAGATCCTCGGGGAGGACTGACCGAGATGACCGACCTGATTCGTTACAGCGCCGCCGAGACGGCCACCGCCATCGCCAAGGGCGAGGTCTCCGCCGTCGAGGTCGCGCAGGCGCACCTGGACCGCATCGAGGCCGTCGACCAGAAGGTCAACGCCTTCCTGCACGTCGACACCGAGGGCGCGCTGAGCGCGGCCCGGGCCGTCGACGAGAAGCGCGCCAAGGGCGAGGAGCTGGGCCCGCTGGCCGGTGTCCCGCTGGCGCTGAAGGACGTCTTCACCACCAAGGGCGTGCCGACCACCTGCGGCTCGAAGATCCTCGAGGGCTGGATCCCGCCGTACGACGCCACCCTGACCTCGCGGCTCAAGGACGCCGGCGTCGTCATCCTCGGCAAGACCAACATGGACGAGTTCGCGATGGGCTCCTCCACCGAGAACTCCGCCTACGGCACCACCGGCAACCCGTGGGACCTCTCCCGGATCCCCGGCGGCTCCGGCGGCGGCTCGGCGGCGGCGCTGGCCGCCTTCGAGGCCCCGCTGGCGATCGGCACCGACACCGGCGGCTCGATCCGCCAGCCCGGCGCCGTCACCGGCACCGTCGGCGTCAAGCCGACCTACGGCTCGGTCTCCCGCTACGGCCTGGTGGCCTTCTCCAGCAGCCTGGACCAGGGCGGCCCGTGCGCCCGCACCGTGCTGGACGCGGCGCTGCTGCACGAGGCCATCGCCGGCCACGACCCGCTGGACTCCACCTCGATCGACGCGCCGGTCCCGGCCGTGGTCGAGGCGGCGCGGATGCGCGACATCCGGGGCATGCGGATCGGCGTGGTGAAGGAGTTCGCGGGCGAGGGCTACCAGGCCGGCGTCATGCAGCGCTTCAACGAGTCGGTGGAGCTGCTGCGCGAGCTGGGCGCCGAGGTCGTCGAGGTCTCCTGCCCGTCGTTCACCCTGGCGCTGCCCGCGTACTACCTGATCGCGCCCAGCGAGGCCTCGTCCAACCTGGCCCGCTTCGACGCGATGCGCTACGGCCTGCGGGTCGGCGACGACGGCACCCGCTCCGCCGAGGACGTCACCGCGCTGACCCGCGAGGCCGGCTTCGGCGCCGAGGTCAAGCGCCGTATCATCCTCGGCACCTACGCGCTCTCCTCGGGCTACTACGACGCCTACTACGGCTCGGCCCAGAAGGTGCGCACGCTGATCTCCCGCGACTTCGACGCGGCCTTCGCCGGCGTGGACGTCCTGGTCTCGCCGACCACCCCGACCACCGCCTTCCCGATCGGCGAGCGCGCCGACGACCCGATGGCGATGTATCTGGCCGACCTCTGCACGATTCCGTCCAACCTGGCGGGCAACGCGGCCATGTCGCTGCCCTGCGGCCTGGCCCCGGAGGACAATCTCCCGGTCGGCCTGCAGATCATCGCACCCGCGATGGCGGACGACCGCCTGTACCGCGTGGGCGGCGCCGTCGAGGCCGCACTCAACGACAAGTGGGGGCACACCCTGCTGGAGGAGGCACCGGCACTGTGAGCAAGATCGAGAAGGCCAAGGGCTTCAAGCACTCGAAGCCCGGGCTGTGGCTGTCCATCGGGACCAGCACGTTCGGCGCGATCTCCATCGTCAAGGACGTCCGCAAGGCCCGCGACGAGAGTGACACCCTCAAGCTCGTCAACGCCCTGATCGGCGCCGCCGCCCTGGTCACCGGCACCGCCCTGCTCGTGCGCGAGCTGCGCCGCCTCGGCGACGACGACGTCCTGCTGGGCTAGCCCGTGGGGTCCGGCCGGTACAGCGGTACCGGCCGGACCCGCACCACCGAAGACTTTTGAGTGAAGGGGACGCTGTGAGCGTCAAGAACCTGGTCTCCTACGAGGACGCTCTCGCGTCGTACGACCCGGTGATGGGCCTGGAGGTCCACGTCGAGCTGGGTACCAAGACCAAGATGTTCTGCGGTTGTTCGACCGAGCTGGGTGCCGAGCCGAACAGCCAGGTCTGCCCGACCTGTCTGGGGCTGCCGGGCTCGCTGCCGGTGGTCAACGCGGTGGGCGTGGAGTCGGCCGTCAAGATCGGCCTGGCGCTGAACTGCGAGATCGCCGAGTGGTGCCGGTTCGCGCGGAAGAACTACTTCTACCCGGACATGCCGAAGAACTTCCAGACCTCGCAGTACGACGAGCCGATCGCCTTCAACGGCTACCTCGACGTGCAGCTGGAGGACGGCTCGACCTTCCGCGTGGAGATCGAGCGCGCCCACATGGAGGAGGACACCGGCAAGTCCAGCCACGTCGGCGGCGCGACCGGCCGCATCCACGGCGCCACGCACTCGCTGCTGGACTACAACCGGGCCGGCATCCCGCTGATCGAGATCGTCACCAAGCCGATCACCGGCGCCGGCGAGCGGGCCCCCGAGGTCGCCCGCGCGTACGTCGCCGAGCTGCGCGAGGTGATCCGGTCGCTGGGCGTCTCCGAGGCCCGGATGGACAAGGGCCAGATGCGCTGCGACGTCAACCTGTCGCTGCGCCCGAACGGCACCGAGACCTTCGGCACCCGCTCGGAGACCAAGAACGTCAACTCGCTGCGCAGCGTCGAGCGGGCCGCCCGGTTCGAGATCCAGCGGCACGCCACGGTGCTGACCGACGGCGGCACGATCGTCCAGGAGACCCGGCACTTCCACGAGGAGGACGGCTCCACCACCTCCGGCCGGATCAAGGACAACGCCGAGGACTACCGGTACTTCCCGGAGCCGGACCTGGTGCCGATCGCCCCGGCCCGCGCGTGGGTCGAGGAGCTGCGCGCCGCGCTGCCCGAGCTGCCCCGGGTGCGCCGGGCCCGGCTGCAGGCCGAGTGGGGCCTGTCGGACAAGGACATGCAGTCGGTGCTGAACGCCGGTGCCGTCGAGCCGATCCAGGAGACCATCGCCGCCGGTGCCCCGGCCGACCAGGCCCGCAAGTGGTGGATGGGCGAGCTGGCCCGTCGGGCCAACGAGACCGGCACCGAGCTGGCCGAGCAGCCGATCACCCCGGCGCAGGTCGCCCGGGTCACCGCGCTGGTCGCCGAGGGCAAGCTGAACGACAAGCTGGCCCGCCAGGTCATCGAGGGCGTGCTGGCCGGCGAGGGTGAGCCGGACGAGATCGTCGAGAAGCGCGGCCTGGCCGTCGTCTCGGACGACTCCGCGCTGGGGGCCGCGGTCGACCAGGCCATCGCCGAGAACGAGGCGATCGCCGCCAAGATCCGTGACGGCAAGGTCGCCGCGGTCGGCGCGCTGGTCGGCGCGGTCATGAAGGCCACCCGCGGCCAGGCCGACGCGGCCCGCGTGAAGGACCTGATCCTGGAGCGGCTCGCCGTGGAAGGACAGTAGGCACAGCCTGGAGAAGCTGGGCGTTTCCGCCTGGGTTTCCAAGGTGTCTAAGGCGGTCTAAGGCCTACTTAGTCGCCTGAGGCCGGTCCGAGGCCCGGTCTTACCCCGTACCAGGGGTAGGACCGGGCCTTCGTCGTCCCCATGGCCGGGTTCCTAAGGCGATCGTGGCCCGGAAGATCCGCAAGCCTGCCGATGCCGGCCACCCCCCTGGGAGAGGAGTCTCTCCTCAGCAGACGGAAGAGACCGAGAACCCACGAGGGGAACCACCGTGATCGAGTACGAGCTCATCAAGCAGCAGGGGCGGGAGCTCCGGGCCGAGGCCGAGCACCAGCGGCTGGTCCGGGCGGCGCGGACCGCCGAGCGCGCCGGCCGGTGGCCGAGTGCCGGCCGGCGCACCCGGCGGCGGGCCGTGCGTCCCGGCGAATGCTGACGGACCGGCACCCAGGTGCCGAGCGGGGAACGGAGGGGGAGGCGGCACGGGGGTGCGCCTCCCCCTCCGGGCGTTCGCCGGGCCTCCGGGGGCGTTCGCCGGGCGCGATAACCCCTCGGAGCGGGCCGGGCCTCTGTGGCATGCTCGCCTCCATGCAGCAGACCTCGGTGAGTCCCGTCTTCGTCGGCCGCGATCCGGAGCTCACCGACCTGATGGACGCGCTGCACCGGGCCGGTCGCGGCGAGCCGCAGACGGTGCTGATCGGCGGCGAGGCGGGCGTCGGCAAGACCCGGCTGCTGGAGGAGTTCCTCCGCCGGGCCGACGACCGGGGCGTGCTCACCACCGACGGCGGCTGTCTGGAGATCGGCGCCGAGGGGCTGCCGTACGCGCCGCTGGCCACCGCGCTGCGCCGGCTGCACCGCTGTCTGGGCACCGACCTGGAGCACGCCGCCGCCGGGATGGAGGGCCATCTCGCCCGGTTGCTGCCCGACTTCGGCGAGGCCGACGGCGAACCCAACGACGAGTACGGCCGGGCCCGGCTGTTCGAGCACACCACGAGGCTGTTCGAACGACTCGGCACGGACCGTACTTTCGTGCTCGCCGTCGAGGACCTGCACTGGTCCGACCGCTCCACCCGGGAGCTGTTCGCCTACCTGGTCCGCACCCTGCACCGGGCCCGCGTCCTGCTGGTCGCCACCTACCGCAGTGACGACCTGCACCGCCGCCACCCGCTGCGGCCCTTCCTGGCCGAGCTGGAGCGGCTGCGCACGGTGCGCCGGCTGGAGCTGGAGCGGTTCGGCCCCGGCGAGGTGGCCGCGCAGCTGGCCGGCATCCTCGGCACCACCGCGCCCGACCGGCAGCTGGTCGAGCGGGTCCACCGCCGCTCGGAGGGCAATCCGTTCTTCGTCGAAGAACTGGCCACCGCGCTGCGGGAGGGCGGTTCGGCCGGGCTCACCGACTCCCTGCGGGACATCCTGCTGGTGCGGGTCGAGGCGCTGGACGAGGAGACCCAGCGGGTGCTGCGGATCGCCGCCGAGGGCGGGTCCTGCGTCGAACACGCCCTGCTCGCCGCCGTCCTGGAGGACGAGGAGCAGCTGATCGACTCGCTGCGCGCCGCGGTCGGCGCCAACATCCTGCGCCCGGACCCCGACGGCGACGGCTACCGGTTCCGGCACGCGCTGGTCCGCGAGGCCGTCTCGGACGACCTGCTGCCCGGCGAGCGGCACCGGATCAACCGCCGGTTCGCCGAGGCCCTGGAGGCCGAGCCGCAGCTGGTCGGTGCCGACGCCCGCCCGGCCCGGCTGGCCAACTACTGGTACCACGCGCACGACCCGGTCCGGGCCCTGCCGACCGCGCTGGACGCCGCCCGGGCCGCCCGCCGCCGCAACGCCTTCGCCGAGCAACTGCGCATGCTGGAACGGGCCCTGGAGCTGTGGGACGAGGTCCCCGCCGAGCAGCTGGCCGGCACCCTGCGCCCGTACGACTGGGCCGAGACCTACCCGCCCTGCTCCTGCGACGACGACCGGCACGACGAGGACTGCGACCGGCTCTGCCAGATCGACGTGCTGGCCGAGGCGGTGGTCGCGGCCCGCCGCAGCGGGGACCGGGAGCGCGGGCTGAGCCTGGCGAAGCGGGCGCTCCAGCTCGTCGACGAGACCGAGCACCCGGCCCGCGCCGCCTGGTTCCGGATCAACCGCGCCCGGATGCTCGGCCATCTGCGCCGCTCCGGCGACGAGGCGGAGATCGCCTACGCGCACCGGCTGGTCGAGCCGCTGCCGCCGTCCGCCGTGCAGGCCGAGGTGTTCGCCCTCGGGGCCGGCGCCGGGATGCTCTCCAACCCCCGCCCCGAGCTGGTCGCGCTCGCCGAGCGGGCCGCCCGGATCGCCCGCGAGGTGGGCGCGCACACGGTCGAGCAGCACGCCCTGATGACGCTCGGCGGGCTGCGCAACGACCTGGACACCGACCCGGAGGCCGGGGTGGCCCAGCTGACCGCGGCGGTCGAGGCCACCCGCCGGCTCGGCGCCACGGACCTGCTGCTGCGCGGTCTCAACAACCTGGCCTCGGTGCAGCGCGGCCTCGGCCGGCCGGAGGAGGCCGTGGCGCTGGCCCGCGAGGGGCTGGACTCGGCCCGCCGCAACGGCCTGCAGCGCAACATCGGCACCATCCTGACCGGCAACCTCGCCGAGGCGCTGCTGGACCTCGGGCGGATCGACGAGGCCGAGCTGGTGCTCTCCGAGGGGGACCTGACCAGCCCGACCGGCACCCACGCCGAGTTCCTGGACCGGCTGCGCGGCGACCTCGCCCTGCTCCGCGGCGACCTGGCCGGCGCCACCGCGCTGCTCGCCGGGGCCCGGGCCGCCAACCGGGTCGGCCAGATCCAGCACTCGGTGCCGATCAGCCGGCTCGCGGTACGGATCGCCGCCCTGGCGGGCCGCCCGCTGGAGGCCCGCGCCGAACTGCTCGCCGCCCTCGCGGAGGAGGTCCCGCGCGGCTACCTGGCCGACTACTACCCGCTGCTGGTCGACGGCGCGGGCGTCGAGGCGGACAGCCGGGGCCTGCCGCAGGCCGAGCCGGGCCGGGCCGCGGTACTGGCCCGGATCGCCGGGGCGGCGGCCGGGCTGAACCCGGCGGCGCCGCTGCACCACGGCTGGGCCCGGCTGCTGGAGGGCGAACTGGCCCGGGCCGAGGGGGCGGACACCCCGGCGCACTGGGCCGCCGCGATCGAGCGGCTGCGCCCGACCGGCCTGCCGTACCCGCTGGCGTTCGCCCTGCTGCGGGCCGGTGAGGCCGAGGTGCTGGCCGGGCGCCGTGAGGCCGGGGCCGGACTGCTGCGCGAGGCGCGGGAACTGGCCTCCGCGCGGGGCGACGCCGGGCTGCGGGCCGAGATCGACGCGCTGGCCGAGCGGGCGGGCCTGACGCTCGTCGCGGGCCGTCCCGCACCGGCCGCGGCGCCGCCGGCCGGGGAGTCCTTCGGCCTCACCCCCCGTGAGCGGGACGTGCTCCGATTGCTCGCGCGGGGGCGCACCAACCGGCAGATCGCCGAGGAGCTGTACATCTCGCCGAAGACGGCGAGCGTGCACGTCTCCAACATCCTCGGCAAGCTCGCGGTGGGCGGCCGGGGCGAAGCCGCCGCGCTGGCCCACCGTTTGCGGCTGTTCCCCGAGGATCTGGCCCCGGCCGCCCGCTGAGCGCAGCCGCCCGGCGCCCGCCCGTCCGCCGTCGTGTTCCCGGCCGCGCCGTCGTCGGCCCGGCCGGTGCCGTGCGGGCGCTGCCCCGTGCTCCCGTGCGCGCCGCGTGAGCCCCCGCCCGTGCGCCCCCGCCAACCGGCCCGTTCCGGTGGAATCGGGCGCAATTCCCTACCCCGGGGCCATTACTCTAAGTTGAGTGTGCGTGTCATTGAGTGACCGAAGTGGTGTAGGGTCCCGAACGGGAACATCGGTGTGGCGGGACGGTCGGCAGGCCCCCCGCCCCCTGGGCCACCGCCCTGACGGGGCGCCAGGTCACCGCGCACGGCCACCAGGCGCGCGGCCGGTGGTCCGTGACCGGGGCGCGAGGTCCCGGGCCGGAGGGGGAGAGGCCGAGTGAGCTCCACCGACGCGGTGCTGCCCGGAGCCGGACGGCCGGAGGCGCCGGACACCGACCTGCTCGTGGGCGGACCGCCGCCCGTGAGCGGTCCGCCGGTGACCGGTGCGCCCGTCGGCGTCCCGCTCCCGTCGGGCCCGCCCCCGCGCGGCGCGTCCCGGCCCGCCGTCCACGCGCCGGCCCCGCCGGCGCCCGGCCGCGGCAGACCCGCGGCGCTGCGCCGGGCGCTCTACAGCCGCAAGCTGCCCGGCGCCGTCCTCGGCGTGCTCTGCCTCGCCTACACGCTCGGTGCGGCGCTCGGCTGGGGATCGCGCCGGATCGCCGTCTTCATGGGCGACTTCGGCCTGGCCGCCGCCGCGCTCGCCGCCGCGCTCTCCTGCCTCGCCTACGGCTGTACGGTCGGCGGCCACGCCCGCCCGGCCTGGCTGCTGTTCGGCCTCTCCTCGCTCATGGTCGCCTTCGGCAACGGCACCTGGGGCTGGTACGAGCTGGTCGAACGCACCCCGCTGCCGCCGAACTCGCTCGCCGAGTACGCCTTCCTGCTCTTCGCCCCGCTCGCCATCACCGGCGTCCTGGTGCTCGCCCAGCGCCCGCGCAGCGCCGCCGGCTGGCTCTGCCTGCTGCTCGACGGCTGGCTGGTGGCCGGCTCGCTGTTCACCCTCAGCTGGAGCCTCGCGCTCGGCCGCACCGCCGCCGGCGAGGCCGGCTCCCCGCTGCGGCTCGCGCTCAACCTGGCCTACCCGGTGCTGGACATCCTGCTCGTCTCGCTGGTCGTCGGCCTGCGCTTCGGCGGCCGGGACGGCAACCGGGCCGCCGTCCACACCGCCATGGTCGGCCTCGCCGTCACGGTGCTCTGTGACGCCCTGTTCACCTCGCCCGAGCTGCGCAGCAGCTACCACTCCGGCGAACTGCTGGACGCCGGCTGGTTCGCGGGCAGTCTGCTGCTCGCCTGGGCGCCGTGGTCCCCGCGCTGGCGCCGACCGCTGCGCGAGCACCCCGCGGTCGGCGGGCTGCCGCGCCGCCGGGTGGCCACCACCTTCAGCGCGCTCACCCCGTACGCGGCCGCCGCCGTCTGCACCGCCGGGATCCTCTACAACGCCCTCGGCGGGCGCTCGCTGGACCGGGTGGTGGCCTCGGCCGCCTGCACCGTCGGCCTCGCGCTGATCCTGCGGCAGGGCATCATGCTGCTCGACAACCTCTCGCTGGCCCAGGAACTCGCCCACAAGGAGGCGCACTTCCGCTCCCTGGTGCAGGGCTCCAGCGACGTCATCATGATCGCCGGCGCCAACGGCGTGCTCTCCTACGTCTCGCCGGCCGCGCTCGGCGTCTACGGGCGCGACCCGGAGGAACTGGTCGGCGGCAACCTGCTCGACCTCATCCACCCCGAGGACGTCGACCGGGTGCTGCTGGAGGTCCGCCGCTTCCTGGCCCGCGGCCGGCTCGCCGCCCATCGCGACCCGGGCGGCGAACCGCTGCCCGCCGCGCGGGTGGAATGCCGGATCGGCTCCGGCGCCGGCGAGTGGCTGCACGTCGAGTCGACCGTCGACCGGTACCGCGACGGCCTCATCCTGAACAGCCGTGACGTCACCGAACGCGTCATGCTCCAGGCCCAGTTGCAGCACAACGCGTTCCACGACCCGCTCACCGACCTGCCCAACCGGGCGCTGTTCACCCAGCGGCTGCGCACCGCGCTGGCCATCCGCGGCGCGCAGGACGAGGCCGGTGCCGGGGTCGCCGTGCTCTTCCTCGACCTGGACGGCTTCAAGGCGGTCAACGACACCGCCGGCCACCAGGTCGGCGACGAACTGCTCGTCCAGGCCGCCCGCCGGCTCCAGGGCGCCGTGCGCTGCGGGGACACCGTCGCCCGGTTCGGCGGCGACGAGTTCGCCGCGCTGGTCTGCGGCCCGCTCGGCCGC
This sequence comes from Kitasatospora sp. NPDC058032, assembly GCF_042885845.1. NCBI lineage: Bacteria > Bacillati > Actinomycetota > Actinomycetes > Kitasatosporales > Streptomycetaceae > Kitasatospora > Kitasatospora sp. NPDC058032. The sequence goes on from NZ_JBHVRK010000040.1 coordinate 37,030, forward strand.
CTCCAGGTCCAGGAACTCGCCGATCGGCTGCGCACCGCGCTCTCCGAGCCGTACTGGATCGGCGGCAGCGAACTCAGTGTCGCCGCCAGCATCGGCATCGCCTTCGGCAGCCCCGAACGCGGCCCGGCCGCCGATCCGCGCGCCGCCGCCGACGAGCTGATGCGCAACGCCGACCTCGCGATGTACCGCGCCAAGTCCGAGGGCAAGGGCCGGGTGATGCTCTACAGCCCGGCCATGCGCGCCGACCTGGAGCGCCGCACCGAACTGGACGAGCGGCTGCGGGCGGCCGTCCGGGAGGGCGGCTTCGCCCTGCTCCACCAGCCCGTGGTGGACCTCGCGAGCGGAGCGGTCACCGCCGTCGAGGCGCAGGCCCGCTGGCGCTCCGCCCAGGGGCTGCTGCTCACCCCCACCGAGTTCCTGCGCTCCACCGAACACCGCGACGCCGCCGCCCGGTTCTCCCGCTGGCTGGTCCGCGAGGCGGTCACCGCCGCCGCGCTGCGCCGCGCCCTGCCCACCCGCGGGCGTCCGGACCCGCCGCCGGTCCCGGTCTCGGTCCGGCTCTCCGCCGAGCGGCTCTGCGCGCCCGGCCTGTACGAGACGGTGGCCGCCGCGCTGCGCGACAGCGGGCTGCCGGGCGGCCAACTGATCGTCGAGGTGGCCCGGACGGGCCCGGACGAGCTGGCCGACGAACTCGGCCGCCGGCTCGCCGCGCTGCGCCGGCTCGGCGTCTCCACCGCGCTGGCCGGCTTCGGGGCCGGCGGCGGCTCGCTCGGCGCGCTCGCCCGGATGCCCTTCGACGGCCTCAAGCTGGACCGCTCGCTGGTCCACGGCCTGGGCGACTCCGCGCTCGCCCGCACGCTCGCCGGGCACGCCCTGCGGCTCGGCCGGGACCTCGGACTGGTCACCGGCGCCGAGGGCGTCGACCTGCCCCGCCAGGTGGCCGTGCTGCAGGAGTTGGGCTGCCGTCAGGTGCAGGGCTCGGCCTTCTCCGCACCGCTGGAGGAGGCCCGGCTGCGGCGCGCGCTGGCCCGCCGCGTCTACCCGGTGCCGAGGCCGCCCGGCCCGCCGCCGGTCCGGCGGGTGTACCTGACCGCGGACACTCGGACGAGTGGGCGCGCGGAGGGCGGAAAGGGACGTGTCGCATCTCACCGCAGCCCCTCCGACCTGCCCGAACATCCGGCCGTGGCAGGTCCGGGAGCGGGTCCGCATGGCGAGACTGTCGTCCCACCTGCTTGACAGTCGGGCCTTGACGGGAGGAAGGTCGTTGCCATGCGCACCCGAATTCTCGTACTTGGCGGGCGCGTCGGCTGAGCGGGCCATGCCCCGCTCGTGACAGACCGACGCGCCACCCCTCGCATGCCCTTGGGCACGAGGGGTTTTTTGTTGCACCGACGCCGTTCCACCACTGCAAGACCCCTGGCCCCGTGGCCCCGCGAAAGGGACGATTGGGGCAGAGCCGGCGATCGGCCCGCAAGCGGGACCCCACCCCTCGACCCCCCGGGGCCCGCAACCACCGGGCCGGCCAGAACCGAGAAGAGACAGGCAGATGACTGAGCACGCCGCAGCCCCCCGCCGCGGGGACACCCCGGCCGCCCACGCTCCCGCTCCGCAGCACGTCGTCGAGACCATGACCGGCGCCCAGTCGCTCATCCGCTCGCTGGAGGCCGTCGGTGCGGACACCGTCTTCGGCATCCCCGGCGGGGCCATCCTTCCCGCGTACGACCCGCTGATGGACTCCACCAAGGTGCGTCACATCCTCGTCCGCCACGAGCAGGGCGCCGGTCACGCCGCCACCGGGTACGCGCAGGCCACCGGCCGGGTCGGCGTCTGCATGGCGACCTCCGGCCCGGGTGCCACCAACCTGGTCACGCCGATCGCCGACGCGTACATGGACTCGGTGCCGATCGTCGCGATCACTGGCCAGGTCGCCTCCCAGGCGATCGGCACGGACGCCTTCCAGGAGGCGGACATCTGCGGCATCACCATGCCGATCACCAAGCACAACTACCTGGTCACCGACCCGGCCGAGATCCCCCGGGTGATCGCCGAGGCGTTCCACATCGCCGCCACCGGCCGCCCCGGCCCGGTCCTGGTCGACATCGCCAAGGACGCCCTGCAGGCCACCACCACCTTCCGCTGGCCGGCCGAGACCTCGCTGCCCGGCTACCGCCCGGTCACCAAGCCGCACGCCAAGCAGATCCGCGAGGCCGCGAAGCTGCTGGTCACCGCCAAGCGCCCGGTCCTGTACGTCGGCGGCGGCGTCATCAAGGCCGGTGCCACCGCCGAGCTGCGGATCCTCGCCGAGCTGACCGGCGCCCCGGTGGTCACCACCCTGATGGCGCTCGGCGCCTTCCCGGACAGCCACCCGCAGCACCTGGGCATGCCCGGCATGCACGGCTCGGTCCCGGCCGTCACCGCGCTGCAGAAGGCGGACCTGCTCTTCACCCTCGGCGCCCGCTTCGACGACCGGGTCACCGGCAAGCTGGACAGCTTCGCGCCGTACGCCAAGGTCGTCCACGCCGACATCGACCCGGCGGAGATCGGCAAGAACCGCCCGGCCGACGTGCCGATCGTCGGCGACGCCCGCGAGGTGCTGGCCGACCTGATCGTCGCCGTCCAGGCCGAGTTCGACGCCGGCCACAAGGGCGACTACAGCGAATGGTGGGAGCGGCTCGACGAGTGGAAGCGGACCTACCCGCTGGGCTACGAGCCCGCGGCGGGTGGCCAGCTCTCCCCGCAGCAGGTCATCGAGCGGATCGGCCGGCTGGTCGGCCCGGACGCCATCTACGCCGCGGGCGTCGGCCAGCACCAGATGTGGAGCTCGCAGTTCATCCGCTTCGAGAAGCCGGGCACCTGGCTCAACTCCGGCGGCGCGGGGACCATGGGCTACGCCGTGCCGGCCGCGATGGGCGCCAAGGCGGGCCGCCCGGAGAGCGCGGTCTGGGCGATCGACGGCGACGGCTGCTTCCAGATGACCAACCAGGAGCTGGTCACCTGCGCCCTGAACGACATCCCGATCAAGGTCGCGGTCATCAACAACGGCTCCCTGGGCATGGTCCGGCAGTGGCAGACGCTGTTCTACAACCAGCGCTACTCCAACACCGTGCTGCACTCCGGACCCGGCCACGACGGCATCGAGCCGCCGGCCCAGGGCACCCGGATCCCCGACTTCGTCCTGCTCTCCGAGGCGATGGGCTGCGTCGGCCTGCGCTGCGAGCGCCCCGAGGACCTCGACGCGGTCATCGAGCAGGCGATGGCGATCAACGACCGCCCGGTGGTCATCGACTTCATCGTCCACCAGGACGCCATGGTCTGGCCGATGGTCGCGGCCGGCACCAGCAACGACGAGATCCAGTTCGCCCGCGGGGTGCGCCCCGACTTCGGCGACGACCTCGACTGAGCCCCTTCCGGAACGACCAAGGGAACCCACGACCCATGTCCAAGCACACCCTCTCCGTCCTGGTCGAGAACAAGCCCGGCGTGCTCGCCCGGATCGCCGCGCTGTTCTCCCGTCGGGGCTTCAACATCGACTCCCTCGCCGTCGGCCCCACCGAGCATCCGGACGTGTCCCGGATGACCATCGTGGTCAACGTCGAGGACCTCCCGCTGGAGCAGGTCACCAAGCAGCTCAACAAGCTCGTCAACGTGATCAAGATCGTCGAACTCGACCAGTCCGCTGCGATCCAGCGGGAACTGGTCCTGGTGAAGGTCCGCGCCGACAACGAGACCCGGTCGCAGATCGTCGAGATCGTCCAGCTGTTCCGCGCCAAGACGGTCGACGTGTCCCCGGACGCGGTGACCATCGAGGCCACCGGCAGCTCGGACAAGCTGGAGGCCATGCTCCGGATGCTGGAGCCTTACGGCATCAAGGAGTTGGTCCAGTCCGGCCTGGTCGCCATCGGACGCGGCGCCCGTTCGATCACGGACCGCTCGCTGCGCGCCCTCGACCGCAGCGCCTGACCCGCGCCGCGGTCCCGCCCACGTCGCCCACCACCGCCCTTCCAACGGCGCGCTGGCACGCGGCACCCCTTTGTACCGCCCCACCCCTTCACCGGGTCCGCATACGGTAGGAACCGAAGCAGACCCAGGCAAACCACTCGCAAGGAGATGTGCCCCCGTGGCCGAGCTGTTCTACGAAGACGACGCCGACCTGTCCATCATCCAGGGCCGCAAGGTCGCGGTGATCGGCTACGGCAGCCAGGGCCACGCCCACGCGCTGTCCCTGCGCGACTCGGGCGCGGACGTCCGCGTCGGCCTGAAGCCGGAGTCGAAGTCCCGCCAGAAGGCCGAGGAGGCCGGCCTGCGCGTGGTCACCCCCGCCGAGGCCGCGGCCGAGGCCGACGTCATCATGATCCTGGTCCCGGACCCGATCCAGGCCGACGTCTACGAGGCGGACATCGCCCCGCACCTGAAGGCCGGCGACGCCCTGTTCTTCGGCCACGGCCTGAACATCCGCTTCGGCTTCATCAAGCCGCCGGCCGACGTCGACGTCTGCATGGTCGCCCCGAAGGGCCCGGGCCACCTGGTCCGCCGCCAGTACGAGGAGGGCCGCGGCGTCCCCGCGATCGTCGCCGTCGAGCAGGACGCCTCCGGCAAGGCCTTCGACCTGGCGCTGTCCTACGCCAAGGGCCTGGGTGCCACCAAGGCGGGCGTCATCAAGACCACCTTCACCGAGGAGACCGAGACCGACCTGTTCGGTGAGCAGGCCGTCCTCTGCGGTGGCACCGCCGCCCTGGTCAAGGCCGGTTTCGAGACCCTGGTCGAGGCCGGCTACCAGCCGGAGATCGCCTACTTCGAGTGCCTGCACGAGCTGAAGCTCATCGTCGACCTGATGTACGAGGGCGGCCTGGAGAAGATGCGCTGGTCGGTCTCCGAGACCGCCGAGTGGGGCGACTACGTCACCGGCCCGCGCATCATCACCGACGCCACCAAGGCCGAGATGAAGAAGGTCCTCGCCGAGATCCAGGACGGCACCTTCGCCAACACCTGGATCGCCGAGTACAAGGCCGGTCTGCCCAAGTACAACGAGTACAAGAAGGCCGACGAGGACCACCTGCTGGAGACCACCGGCAAGAAGCTGCGCAAGCTGATGAGCTGGGTCAAGGAAGAGGCCTGAGCGACGCCGGGCGCGCACTGAATCGGACCCTCTCGATTTTGTAACGCCCTTGTACAACTAGGCTGCTCCCGTCCGGGTGATTTCGCCGGACGGGAGCAGCCCGCTATCCAGCCCGCCGATACACTCCGAGTGCGCGTCAGGCCCACAGCGTCGTGCGTCTACCTACGCGGCATGCCACCTTCCCCCGCCCTCCACGCCACCTTCGTGCTCGGGGGAACCGGACAGTTAAGGACACACTGTCGTGAGCAAATCCGTAGTTCTGATCGCCGAAGAGCTCTCGCCCGCCACGGTCGACGCCCTTGGCCCCGACTTCGAGATCCGTCACTGCAACGGCGCGGACCGCACCGAGCTGCTGACCGCCATCGCGGACGTCGACGCCATCCTGATCCGCTCCGCCACCAAGGTCGACGCCGAGGCGCTGGCCGCTGCCCGCAAGCTCAAGGTCGTCGCCCGGGCCGGCGTCGGTCTCGACAACGTGGACGTCTCCGCCGCCACCAAGGCCGGCGTCATGGTCGTGAACGCTCCGACCTCCAACATCGTCACCGCCGCCGAGCTCGCCTGCGGCCTGCTGATCTCGGTCGCCCGCAACATCGCGCCGGCCAACGCCGCGCTCAAGGGCGGCGAGTGGAAGCGCAACAAGTACACCGGCGTGGAGCTGAGCGAGAAGACCCTCGGCGTCGTCGGCCTCGGCCGGATCGGCGTGCTGGTCGCCCAGCGGATGTCCGCGTTCGGCATGAAGATCGTCGCGTACGACCCCTACATCCAGGCCGCCCGCGCCGCGCAGATGGGCGTCAAGCTGGTCTCGCTGGAGGAGCTGCTGGAGGTCTCGGACTTCATCACCGTCCACCTCCCCAAGACCCCGGAGACCATCGGCCTGATCGGCGACGAGGCGCTGCACAAGGTCAAGCCGTCGGTCCGGATCGTCAACGCCGCCCGCGGCGGCATCGTCGACGAGGAGGCGCTGCTCAGCGCCCTGCGCGACGGCCGGGTGGCCGGCGCCGGCCTGGACGTCTACGCCAAGGAGCCGTGCACCGACTCCCCGCTGTTCGCCCTCGACAACGTGGTGGCCACCCCGCACCTGGGCGCCTCGACCGACGAGGCCCAGGAGAAGGCCGGCATCGCCGTCGCCAGGTCGGTGCGCCTGGCGCTGGCCGGCGAGCTGGTGCCGGACGCGGTCAACGTCCAGGGCGGCGTGATCGCCGAGGACGTCCGCCCGGGCCTGCCGCTGGCCGAGAAGCTCGGCCGGATCTTCACCGCGCTGGCCGGCGAGGTGGCGGTGCGGCTCGACGTCGAGGTGCGCGGCGAGATCACCCAGCACGACGTCAAGGTGCTCGAACTGTCGGCCCTCAAGGGCGTGTTCGAGGACGTCGTGGCGGAGACGGTGTCCTACGTCAACGCACCGCTGTTCGCCCAGGAGCGCGGCGTGGAGGTCCGGCTGACCACCTCCAGCGAGAGCCCCGAGCACCGCAACGTCATCACCGTGCGCGGCACCCTCGCGAACGGCGAGGAGATCGCCATCTCCGGCACGCTGGCCGGCCCCAAGCAGATCCAGAAGATCGTCGGCGTGGACGCCTTCGACGTGGACGTGGCGCTCACCGACCACATGGCCTTCTTCAAGTACGAGGACCGCCCGGGCGTGGTCGGCGTCCTCGGCCGCCACCTCGGCGACGCCGGCATCAACATCGCGGGCATGCAGGTCGCCCGCGAGGGCAGCGGCGCGCTGGCCTCCCTCACCGTGGACAGCGAGATCCCGCAGGAGGTGCTCTCGGCCATCGCCGCCGAGATCGGCGCCCGCTTCGCGCGCTCGGTCGACCTGGGCGCCTGAGCCCCGGACCGCCCCGCGCCGCACCTCGCGCCAGGGCCCGGACCGCCGTACGCACGGCGGTCCGGGCCCTGGCGCGTTCCTCCGGGTGACGGCCGTCTCAGATAGTAGGAAATCCAAGTATTCGTGCAGACACCGCAGGTCCCGGGCCTTACCGTGGTGGAAGCCGTACGGTGCGCCGCCCCTGCAGCCAGGGTGTGCGGCCCGTGCGTGCGTGTACGCCCCATGGGCAGGTGACCCCCGCCCGGTGTACCCCCCTCCTCCCCACCGCCGCGTCCGTCCCCACGGCGCGTATCGAACCAAGGAGCCCGGTATGCCCCCGACCGCCGACCGTCACGCCGCTTCCGCCCCCGCCGCCCCGCAGACCCGCGTTCCGCGCCGCCGCCGGGCCGCCGAGCCGAACCCCTTCGCCGCCGCCGCTCTCCAGCGCGCGCTGGACCGCCGCGACAACGGCGGCGTGACCGGCCACCACTGACCCTCCGCCGATCGTCGGCCGATCGTCGGCCGGCCCTTCGCGCCGGGGGCGCCCGAGTGGCGTTCATCCGCCGAATGGGCCGAACGGGCCGACGGAATGTCACTCCAAGGGGTGCAACTTGCCACCGTTCAGGGGAGGTTGCTCGCCCCGGCCGGCGCGATATTCCTAATTTGGGGCCCCCGGAAGGGTGATCGACGGCCGCGCGGGCGGGCGTCAGCGGTACGGGACGCGGATCAGTTCCCCCGGCCGGGGGAGAGGACCCCATGCGTCGTCCCACCGTCCGCCGACCGCTCGCCCGGATCGGCCTCGCCCTGGCCCTGCTGGCCGGACCGGCGCTGCTCACCGGCGCCGCCCCGGCCGCCGGCAGCCCGCCGACGGCCCCACCCGCCCGGGCCGCCGACCGGCCCGTCTCCGTCCTGCTGGAACTCGCCACCGAGCCCGTCGCCCCCGCCTGGCGGCGGGCCGGCGACGAGGCCCGGAGCCGGCGGCGCTCCCCGGACGCCGTCCGCCGGGAGGCCGCCCGGGCCGGCGCCGAGCAGCGGGCCCGCGTCTCCACCGCGCTGGACCGGCTGGCCGGGGCCGTCCACGGCACGGTGCCCGCCGCCCGGGAGCTCTACCGCACCCGCACCCTGGTCACCGGCCTCGCGGTGAGCGTGCCGGCCGGCCGGCTGCCCGCGCTGCGCACCCTGCCCGGGGTCACGGCCGTGCACCCGATCGTCCGCAAGCGGCGCGACAACGCCCACTCGGTGCCGGTCACCGGCGCGCCCGAGGTCTGGGCGGGCGGCCCGGCCGCCGGTGGGGCGGCGGCGGTGGACGGGGCGTCCGGCAGCACCGGGCAGGGCGTGCGGATCGGCGTCGCGGACAGCGGCATCGACTACACCCACGCCGACTTCGGCGGTCCGGGCACCGAGGAGGCGTTCCGGTCCGTCGACGGCGCCGGGCCCGCGCCCGTCGGACTGTTCCCCAACGCCAAGGTGATCGGCGGCCGGGACCTGGTCGGCGACGACTACCAGCCCGACCCGGGCGCCCCGCACTACCAGCCCGACCCGCACCCCGACGACAACCCGATCGACTGCGACCGCAACGGCCACGGCACCCATGTGGCCGGCACCGCCGCCGGCCTCGGTGTCACGGCCGACGGACGGACCTACCGCGGCCCCTACCGGCCCGGCCTGGACCCGGCCGGCTTCAAGGTCGGCCCCGGCGCCGCCCCCGGCGCCCAGCTGTACGCGATCCGGGTCTTCGGCTGCGACGGCTCCACCGACCAGCTCGGCCAGGCCCTCGACCTGGCCGCCGATCCGGACGGCGACGGCGACCCGAGCGATCGCCTCGACGTCCTCAACCTCTCGCTCGGCAGCCGCTTCGGCTCCACCGACGACGCCGACGCCCTCGCCGTCGACCGGCTCGTCACCCTCGGCACCGTGGTGGTCGCCGCCGCCGGCAACGAGGGCGACGTCTACGGCATCGGCGGCAGCCCCGGCACCGCCGCCCGGGCCGTCGCCGTGGCCGCCTCCGTCGACCCGCACGGCGACGCCGACGGCATCACCGTGCTCGACCCGCCGTCGCTCGCCGGTGTCGTCCCGGCCCACTGGAGCGCCCGCTACCGGGACTGGTCCACCGCCGACGTGACCGGCGAACTCGCCCTGCCCGCCGAGCAGTCGGACGGCTGCGCGGCCTTCTCCGAGGCCGACCGGCAACGGCTCTCCGGGCGGATCGCGGTGCTCGCCTGGAGCACCCGCGAGTCCGAGCGCGCCTGCGGCTCCGGCCCGCGCGCCGACCACGTCGCCGACGCGGGCGCGATCGGCGCCCTGCTGGCCGCCGACGACGACCACCTCGCCGAGATCTCCGGCAACGACCGGGTGCCGCTCGCCCTGCTCGGCCGCGCCGACGGCGAACGGCTGCGCGCGGGCTCCGCCGCCGGGACGGTCCGGGTCCGCCTCGCCGCGCCCGGCGACCCGCTGCACGGCGCCGTCTCCCAGGACCAGCCGCAGCGGCTCGACACCCTCACCGACTTCACCTCGCGCGGCATCGGCGTGCCCGGCGTCGTCAAACCCGACCTCGCCGCCCCCGGCGAGACCATCTGGTCCGCCCTGGTCGGCAGCGGGACCGGCGGCCAGCGCGAGGACGGCACCTCGATGGCCACCCCGCACGTCGCCGGGCTGGCCGCACTGGTCCGCGCCGTCCACCCGGACTGGACCGCCGAGCAGGTCAAGGCCGCGCTGATGAACACCGCCGGGGACACCTGGCTCGGCGACGGCGGCACCGGCCCGGTCTACGGGCCCGAGCGCACCGGCGCCGGCCGGGCCGCCGTGGACCGCGCCGTGCGCACCCCGGCCGTCGCCTACGCGGCGGGGGAGGGGGCGGTCGAGGGCGCCGTCGGCGTCTCCTTCGGCCCGGTCGAGGTCACCGGGCCGCTCGCCCCGGTCCGCGAGGTCGAGGTGCGCAACCTCTCCGCCGCCCCGGTCGCCTACCGGACCGGCTACGCGGCCGCCACCGACGCGCCCGGCGCCCGCTTCGAGCTCGCGCCCGCCCGGGTCGAGGTCCCGCCCGGCGGCGCCGCGCGGGTGCGGGTCACCCTCCGGGTGCCCGGCGCGCTCGGCCGTGCCCCCGACCCGACGACCGCCACCCTCCAGGGCGGCCGGGCCCGCAGCTACCGCGGCGAGCTCTCCGGCCGGCTGCTGCTCACCCCGGACGACCCGGCCGTCCCCGGGCTGCGGGTGCCGCTGTTCGCCGCTCCGCGGGCCGCCTCCGACCTGGTCGCCACCTCCCCCGTCCGGGCCGCCCACGGCGGCGCGCTGGTCCCGCTCACCGGCACCGGCGTCCCCGGCGGCGGACCCGGCCTGGTCAGCGCCTTCGCGCTCGGCGGGGAGGGCGGGCGCTGGCCCGACTGCCCGCCGGACGGCGGGGCGGAGGTCGGCCCCGGCGCGGGCTTCGTCCCGGAGGAGAACGGCACCGGGCAGGCCGGGCACCTCCAGGACCTCTGCGTCGAGCGCCCCGGCGACCGGGCCGCCGACCTGCGCGCCGTGGGCGCCGCCACCGACGCGCCCGCCCTCCCCGGCGACCCGCTCGCCGAGGGCCGGCTCTACCTCGGCGCCCAGGTGTGGGCGCCGGCCGCCACCCCGGTCGGGCTGTTCGCCGTCCGGGCCGCGCTGGACACCGACGGGGACGGCGTCACCGATGTGATCGTCAAGGCCGACCGGCTGCGCGGCAGTGACGTCCTGGTGGCGCGCGCCCTGGACGCCCGCACCGGCGCCCAGCTGGACGTCCAGCCGCTGAACGTCCGCTGGGGCGACACCGACACCGCCCTGCTGGACTCCGACGCGGTGGTCCTGCCGGTCCGGCTGTCCGCCCTGCCGGGCATCGGCCCCGGCCACAGCACCGTCCACTACGCCCTGTGGTCCGGCCTCACCGGCTCCGGCACCCCGGACCCGGCCGAGGCCTTCTCCGCGATCGGCCTGGAGGGCGCCCGGCCCACCCTCGCCGTCGACGTCCTGCAGCCCGCCGTCGACATCCGCACCGCCCCCGGCGCCGCCGCCGCGATCGCGGCCCCCGTCCGCCCCGCCACCGTCCTCGACATCCGCCGCACCCCCGGCGACCGGTCCCGGATCCTCCTCCTCCACCACCTCAACCCGGAGGCCCACCGCAGCCAGATCCTGACCCTGCCCTAGGAACGGCCGAGGGGCGTGCACGGATCTGTGCACGCCCCTCGGAAGGATGAAGTCCCGGGGGATCGGCCCGAGTAGCCCGAGAAAGGCCACGAGGATGCCCGTATGGGAGGAACCGTGAGCGTCGCGCCGTACCCCGACTGGCTTCGGCCCCCGGTCGATGGCTACACCGCCGAGGACCTCGACCGGCTGCCGGATCTCCCGCCGCACACCGAGCTGCTCGACGGCAGCCTGATCTTCGTGAGCCCGCAGACCCTCTTCCGCCTGCGCACGCTCCGCAGGCTTGAGCGGGCTCTGGAAACAGCCTTCCCGGGTGGCCCGTTGTCCGGATGGTGGACGCGAGATGTCAGGCTGTGGGACACCGGAGTAGCCTCCGAGCATGTCTCGCACGATTCGTCTCGCAGTCGTCCCCGGTGACGGTATCGGCCAGGAAGTGGTGGCCGAGGGCCTCAAGGTGCTGGGTGCGGTGCTTCCCGCCGATGTGAAGCTGGAGACCACCGAGTTCGACCTCGGGGCCCGGCGCTACCACCGCACCGGTGAGACCCTTCCGGACAGCGTCCTCGCCGAGCTCAAGGCCCACGACGCGATCCTGCTCGGCGCCATCGGCGACCCGAGCGTGCCGTCCGGCGTGCTGGAGCGCGGGCTGCTGCTCAAGCTGCGGTTCGCCTTCGACCACCACATCAACCTCCGTCCGGGCCGGCTCTTCCCCGGGGTGAAGTCCCCGCTGGCCGGTGACCCGGAGATCGACTTCGTGGTCGTCCGCGAGGGCACCGAGGGCCCGTACGTCGGCAACGGCGGCACGCTGCGCACCGGGACCGAGCACGAGGTGGCCACCGAGGTCAGCCTCAACACCGCCTTCGGCATCGAGCGCGTGGTACGTGACGCCTACCGCCGCGCCCAGGCGCGCCCGCGCAAGAAGCTGACCCTGGTGCACAAGAACAACGTGCTGGTGCACGCCGGCCACCTGTGGACCCGGATCTTCGAGCAGGTCGGCCGGGAGTTCCCCGAGGTCACCACCGACTACCTGCACGTCGACGCGGCGACCATCTTCTTCGTCACCCAGCCCGAGCGGTTCGACGTCATCGTGACCGACAACCTGTTCGGCGACATCCTGACCGACCTGGCCGCCGCCGTCACCGGCGGGATCGGCCTGGCCGCCAGCGGCAACATCAACCCGAGCGGCGCCTTCCCGTCGATGTTCGAGCCCGTGCACGGCTCGGCGCCGGACATCGCCGGCCAGGGCAAGGCCGACCCGACCGCCACCGTGCTGTCGGTCGCCATGCTGCTCGACCACCTCGGGTACCCCGCCGAGGCCGCCCGGATCGAGGACGCGGTCGCCGCGGACCTCACCGAGCGCACCGGGGCCCGTACCACCGGCCAGGTCGGCGACGCGCTCGCCGCCCGAGTATCCGCCTAGGAGGCCGGAACCCGACAGACGGTGTTCCGGCCCCCGCTGGGCCGGACCCCATAACGGCAGCTTGCGGACATCCAACGAGTCCGCGGCTGTTCGGCACGGCCCTCTGGATGCGAGTATCGACAGTGGGCCGTGTCGTCGTGCGTCCGTTCTGTCCGACAAGGGCGGGACGCCACCCGGCGGGCGGCCCGGACCAACCCCACGGTGAAGGACACACAGTCATGAGCACGCCCACCCAGGCGCCCATCACGTTCGACCTCAAGCCCTCCGCGCACCCGCTTCCCCAGGCGGAGCGCGAGGCCCGGCTGACCAACCCGGGCTTCGGGCGCGTGTTCACCGACCACATGGTCACCATCCGCTGGACCGAGGGCGTGGGCTGGCACGACGCCCAGCTGGCGCCCTACGCGCCGATCGAGATGGACCCGGCCAACATGACCCTCCACTACGGCCAGGCGATCTTCGAGGGCCTCAAGGCCTACCGCCAGGCCGACGGCTCGATCGCGACCTTCCGCCCGGAGGCCAACGCCGCCCGCTTCCAGGCCTCCGCCCGCCGGCTGGCGATGCCCGAGCTGCCGGTCGAGGCCTTCGTCGAGGCGGTCGAGCTGCTCGTCCAGCAGGAGCAGGCCTGGGTCCCGAACGAGCCGGAGCAGAGCCTCTACCTGCGCCCGTTCATGTTCGCCACCGAGGTCGGCCTGGGCGTGCGCCCGGCCAACTCCTACCTCTTCATGATCATCGCCTCGCCGGCCGGCGCCTACTTCCCCGGCGGCGTGAAGCCGGTCTCGGTCTGGCTCTCCGAGGACTACGTCCGCGCCGCCCCGGGCGGCACCGGTGCCGCCAAGTGCGCCGGCAACTACGCCGCCTCGCTGGTCGCCCAGGCCGAGGCCGCCGCCAAGGGCTGCGACCAGGTGGTCTGGCTCGACGCCGCCGAGCACCGGTGGATCGAGGAGATGGGCGGCATGAACCTCTACTTCGTCTTCGGCGAGGGCGAGAACGCCCGGATCGTCACCCCCGAGCTGTCCGGCGCCCTGCTGCCCGGCATCACCCGCGACTCGCTGCTGCAGCTCGCCTCCGACCTCGGCCACGCGGTCGAGGAGCGCCGGATCTCCACCGACGAGTGGAAGCAGGGCAACGCCGACGGCACCCTCACCGAGGTCTTCGCCTGCGGCACCGCCGCCGTCATCACCCCGGTCGGCTCGGTGAAGTCCCGCGGCGGCGACTGGACCGTCGGCGCCGGCGAGCCCGGCCCGGTCACCATGGAGCTGCGCCGCGCCCTCCTCGCCATCCAGGGCGGCCAGACCCCCGACACCCACGGCTGGCTGCACAAGATCGTCTGACGGTCCCCGGGTGCCCCGGGACACCGGGGCACCCGGAGCCGTAGCCTCGAACTGCTCAGGTCGTTGAGTCCATCCCGCTCCACCTGCTGGTCGACCGTGACCGGAACGCGGTCGTGCTGCACAGCGAGCCCTCACGCGGCGACTACACCACCGTGACCACCGTCCCCCTCGGCGATCCGCTCGATCTGCCGGAGCCGTTCGACTTCACCCTCGACACCGCCGAGCTCGTCGAGCAGGTGTTCCGGATGGCGAGACGGGTGGGCCGCGGTCCGGAGGATGTGCCTAGACTGCGGGCGTGTCCTCGCTGTCGCTGATGATTAGCAGCAGGCGCGCCGGTCCGCAGTGACCGCCACCGCACCACCCGATGCGGGGCGACCACCAGCGTCCAGACCCGCGCGCAGACCTCTCGCACCCGCGAGGGGTCTTTTTGTTTCCCCCGGACCGGCCGGAGCCCCCACAAGGGGCCGAGGGACACCGGGTGCGCGCGGGATGCTGGACAGTGGAGCCGGACAAGAACCGGCAGAGCAGTAACCGACCTCCCGGAACGGAGAACCCAGGGTCATGACCCAGGCGAGCAACCTCCCCGACGACGCGTTCCACGTCTTCGACACCACCCTGCGCGACGGCGCCCAGCGTGAGGGCATCAACCTCACGGTGGCCGACAAGCTGGCCATCGCCCGGCACCTGGACGAGTTCGGCGTGGGCTTCATCGAGGGCGGCTGGCCCGGTGCCAACCCCCGGGACACCGAGTTCTTCGCCCGCGCCGCCGAGGAGCTGGACCTCCGGCACGCCCAGCTGGTCGCCTTCGGCGCCACCCGCCGGGCCGGCGGCCGCGCCGCCGACGACCCGCAGCTGGCCGCGCTGGTGAACTCCGGCGCGCCCGTGATCACCCTGGTCGCCAAGTCGCACGACCGGCACGTCGAACTGGCGCTGCGCACCACCCTCGACGAGAACCTGGAGATGGTCCGGGACAGCGTCGCCCACCTGCGCGCCCAGGGCCGCCGGGTCTTCATCGACTGCGAGCACTTCTTCGACGGCTACCGGGCCAACCGGGAGTACGCGCTCTCCGTGGTCCGTGCCGCCCACGAGGCCGGTGCCGACGTGGTCGTGCTCTGCGACACCAACGGCGGGATGCTGCCCTCCGGCGTGCGCGAGATCGTCGCCGACGTCCTGGCACAGACCGGCGCCCGGCTCGGGATCCACGCCCAGGACGACACCGGCTGCGCCGTCGCCAACACCCTGGCCGCGGTCGACGCCGGCGCCACCCACGTCCAGTGCACCGCCAACGGCTACGGCGAGCGGGTCGGCAACGCCAACCTCTTCCCGGTGGTCGGCGCGCTGGAGCTCAAGTACGACCGCCGGGTGCTGCCGCCCGGCAGCCTCGCCGAGATGACCCGGATCTCGCACGCGATCGCCGAGCTGGTCAATCTGACCCCCTCCACCCACCAGCCCTACGTCGGCTTCTCCGCCTTCGCCCACAAGGCCGGGCTGCACGCCTCGGCGATCAAGGTCGACCCCGACCTCTACCAGCACATCGACCCGGAGACGGTCGGCAACACCATGCGGATGCTGGTCTCGGACATGGCCGGCCGCGCCTCCGTCGAGCTCAAGGGCAAGGAGCTCGGCTACGACCTCTCCACCGACCGGGACCTCGCCGGCCGGGTGGTCGCCAAGGTCAAGCAGCAGGAGAGCCTCGGCTACACCTACGAGTCCGCCGACGCCTCCTTCGAGCTGCTGCTCCGCGACGAGGTGCGCGGCCGACGGGAGCGCTTCTTCACCCTGGAGTCCTGGCGGACGATCAGCGAGCAGGGCCCGGGCGGCACCACGGGCAACGAGGCGACGGTCAAGCTCTGGGCCAAGGGCGAGCGGATGATCGCCACCGGCGAGGGCAACGGCCCGGTCGACGCGCTGGACCGGGCGCTGCGCACCGCCCTGGAGCGGATCTACCCGCAGCTGGCCGAGCTGGAGCTGGTGGACTACAAGGTCCGCATCCTGGAGGGCCAGCACGGCACCGGTTCCAAGACCCGGGTGCTGATCGACACCGCCGACGGCACCTCCACCTGGTCCACGGTCGGGGTGGCCGACAACGTGGTGGCCGCCTCCTGGCTGGCGCTGGAGGACGCCTACACCCACGGCCTGCTGCGGGCCGGCCTGGAGCCGGACGCCGTCTGAGGCCGGCCTGGCGGCGGGCGGAGGCACGACGGCGCGGCCCGTGGACCGGAGGGTCCGCGGGCCGCGCCGTGCGGCCGTACGTCGTCGGGCACGGCCCCCGGTTCACCGCAGGCGGGCGAGGAGGGCGTGTTCGACGAGGGTGATGAGGGCGCTCTTGGCGCTGTCGCGGCGTCGGGCGTCGAGGGTGATGACGGGGGTGTC
>NZ_JBHVRK010000041.1:0-51204 GCF_042885845.1 Kitasatospora sp. NPDC058032
TGCAGGGGGGACCCTGTGGGAGAGTAGGACGCCGCCGAACAAATTTTGAGAAGAACCCCCGCCGGTTATCCGGCGGGGGTTCTTTGCGTTTCCCGTTGACGTATCGTCAGGACATGGACGATGGAACGGCAACAACGGGCGACTCGACCACGGTCCTCGCCTCCGACGTACTGCGGCCGGCACAGCGGGACGCGGCCCTGAAGGTCCTGGCGGACGCCCAGGTCGAGGACGGCCGGGAGGCCGTGTCCGAGCAGGGGCGCCTGCGGTTGCGCTCCTCGGAGACGCCGCGGACCGGAGTGACCCACTTCCTCGAAACCGTCGGCGCCGGGACCGACGCCGACGCCGAGTTCGTCGGCTACGGCCAGCTGGAGGTCCCCGAGAGCGGTACCGCCAACCCGGCCGCCGAGCTCGTCGTGGCCCCGGCCGCGCGCGGCCGCGGCTTCGGGCGCCCCCTGGTGGACGCCGTGCTCGCGGAAGCGGGGCGGGCGGGTCGTGGGTACGTCGACTTCTGGGTGCACGGCGGACACCCGGCGGCCCGGCACCTGGCCGGACGGTACGGTGCCGAGCTGGTCCGCGAGCTGCGGCAGATGCGCCGCACCGGGCCGCAGACCGAGGCCGTTCCGCTCCCGGACGGGATCGGGCTGCGGACGTTCCGGCCCGGCGAGGACGACGCCGAGTGGCTCCGCCTGAACGCCCTGGCCTTCGCCCACCACCCGGAACAGGGCTCGTGGACCGAGCGGGACCTGGCCGACCGGCTCGCCGAGCCGTGGTTCGACCCGGCCGGCTTCTTCATCGCCACCCGGGAGGGCAAGCCGGTCGGCTTCCACTGGACGAAGGTGCACCCGGCGACCGCGACCGAGCCCGCGCTCGGCGAGGTCTACGTGGTCGGTGTCGATCCGGCGGAGCAGGGCAGCGGCCTCGGCCGGGCGCTGACCGCAGCCGGTCTCCGTCACCTGACCGGCAGTGACGCCGAGGCCGGGGAGCGGGCTCTGGACACCGTCCTGCTGTACGTCGACGCGGACAATCCGGCGGCGGTGCGGGTGTACGAAAGGCTCGGATTCACCGTCCACGAAGTCGATCTGATGTATCGCGCCGGGGTCGCGCACCCGAATTCCCGGTGACCGCGATCCGGTCACCGAGAGTGACCGATTGAGCGGGGCGTTCCGGCGGTGCCTAGCGGAGACAACGGGGCTGCGGCAACGGGCGTGCGCTCGTCGCCGCAGCCCTGACCGCCTCAGCTTTCCTCCTGGCCATGCGGTGTTTACCGTGGATTCAATTAATGCCGCGAAGATCACAGGATGAAGTCCGTAGTGTCTCGCTCGTGCAGCATCGGCCGGCACTCGCCGACCGGTTCTGTGACGACCGCGCCGGGTGGGTTGGCGTCGGTGACGGGCGAGGGCGACGGCCCGAAGAGCATTTCGTGTCCGGACGCCGTCCTGCTGGAGGAGCTGGAGCCAATGAGCATCCCCCGCCCCGTCCCTGCCCCGCTGTCCCCGCCCGCGCGGCTTTCCAGCGCGCTCGCGATACCGCCGGAGCTGACGGTCACCGACGAGCAGGACCTGGAGGAACTGCCGCAGGGCCGCTTCCTGGACCGCGAGCGCAGCTGGCTCGCGTTCAACGAGCGAGTGCTGGAGCTGGCGGAGGATCCGGGGATCCCGCTGCTGGAGCGCACCAAGTTCCTGGCGATCTTCGCGAGCAACCTCGACGAGTTCTTCATGGTCCGGGTGGCCGGCCTCAAGCGCCGGATCGCCACGGGCGTCGCCCAGCGCAGTGCCTCCGGCCTTCAGCCGCGCGAGGTGCTGGACCTCATCTGGACCCGCTCGCGCGAGCTGATGGCCCGACACGCCGCCGCGTTCCAGCAGGAGGTGCTGCCCGACCTCGCCGCCGAGGGGATCGAGGTGGTCCGCTGGTCCGAGCTGGCGGAGAAGGAGCAGGCGCGGCTGCACACCCTGTTCCGGCAGAAGATCTTCCCGGTCCTCACCCCGCTGGCGGTGGACCCGGCGCACCCCTTCCCCTACATATCGGGGCTCTCGCTCAACCTGGCGGTCGTCGTGCGCAACCCGGTCTCCGGGCACAAGCACTTCGCCCGGGTGAAGGTGCCGCAGTCGCTGGCGCGCTTCCTGGAGGCCTCCCCGCAGCGGTACGTGCCGCTGGAGGACGTCATGGGGGCGCATCTGGAGGAGCTCTTCCCGGGCATGGAGGTGCTTGCCCACCACGCCTTCCGGGTCACCCGCAACGAGGACCTGGAGGTGGAGGAGGACGACACCGAGAACATCCTCAAGGCCCTGGAGAAGGAGCTGATGCGGCGGCGCTTCGGCCCGCCGGTGCGGCTGGAGGTCGAGGAGTCGATCGACCCCTACATCCTGGACCTGCTGGTGCGGGAGCTCAACATCACCGAGGCGGAGGTCTTCCCGCTGCCCGGCCCGCTGGACCTGACCGGGCTGTTCGGGATCGCCGGGCTGGACCGGCCGGAGCTGAAGTACCCGAAGTTCGTGGCGGGCACCGCACGGGGCCTGACCGACGTCGAGTCGGCGTCGCAGCCGGACATCTTCGCCGCGATGCGCGAGCGGGACGTGCTGCTGCACCACCCGTACGACAGCTTCTCCACCTCGGTGCAGGCCTTCCTGGAGCAGGCCGCGGCCGACCCGGACGTGCTGGCCATCAAGCAGACGCTGTACCGGACCTCGGGTGACTCGCCGATCGTCGACGCGCTGATCGACGCGGCGGAGTCCGGCAAGCAGGTGCTGGTGCTGGTCGAGATCAAGGCGCGCTTCGACGAGCAGGCCAACATCAAGTGGGCCCGCAAGCTGGAGGAGGCCGGCTGCCACGTGGTCTACGGCCTGGTCGGGCTGAAGACGCACTGCAAGCTGTCGCTGGTGGTCCGGCAGGAGGGCGACACCCTGCGCCGGTACTCGCACGTCGGCACCGGCAACTACCACCCGAAGACGGCCCGGCTGTACGAGGACCTCGGTCTGCTGACCTCGGACCCGCAGGTCGGCGCGGACCTCTCGGACCTCTTCAACCGGCTCTCCGGCTACTCGCGCCGCGAGTCGTACCGCCGGCTGCTGACCGCCCCGCGCGGACTGCGCGACGGCCTGGTGGCGCGGATCCACAACGAGATCGCCAACCACCGGGCCGGCCGTCCGGCGCACGTGCGGCTCAAGGTCAACTCGATCGTCGACGAGGCCGTGATCGACGCGCTGTACCGGGCCTCGCAGGCCGGTGTGCCGGTGGACGTGTGGGTGCGCGGCATCTGCGCGATCCGGCCGGGCGTGCCGGGGCTGAGCGAGAACGTCCGGGTGCGCAGCATCCTGGGGCGCTTCCTGGAGCACTCGCGGGTCTTCGTCTTCGGCAACAACGGCGATCCCGAGGTGTGGATCGGCAGCGCCGACATGATGCACCGCAACCTGGACCGCCGGATCGAGGCGCTGCTGCGGATCACCGACCCGGCGCACCGGGCCGAGCTGTCCGGGCTGCTCGACCTCGGGATGTCGGACGAGACGGAGTCCTGGCACCTGGGGGCGGACGGGTCCTGGACCCGGTACGCCCAGGACGCCGACGGCAAGCCGCTGCGGCACGTCCAGGACCTGCTCATCGACTCGCGTCAGCGTCGTCGGGCCGCCACCGCCCGATGACCGCAGGTCGCCGCCACGACCCCGCTGACGCAGACGTGACGACGTGAGCCGCGACGCCGCGCGGAGCGGCCCGCACCGGACCGAACGGTGCGGGCCGCTCCATCGGACGGCACGACGGCACGAGACACGACGGCACGAGGTTCGACGACGCGACCGCGTGACCCACCGACGCGAGCCGCTGAGCGGTAGGGACCCGCTGAGCGGTCGGCCACCAGCCCCGGGGACGGCCCCGGGGGAACGGGGATCTACCTAGCCATGACCGATGCGCCGATGACGGCCCAGGCGGCCTCCACCGCGACCGCCGGGGACATCCTCTCCAGCCATCTCACCGCCCTGGCGGGCGCGTTCCTGCGCGCTCTGCCGCTGGCGGTGGGCGAGGTTGGTGCGAGACCGGGTGCGTCCGTCGTCCCGTCGGAGGGCACGGCGGACCTGCTGCGGGCGGTGCGGCGGATCAACGGGCTGCTGACCACCTTCGCCGCCTCCTTCGATCCGGGCTGGGCACAGGAGTCGCGCACCGAGCTGGCCTGGCTGCTGAACCTGCTGGCGCTGGAGCCGGGGTACGTACGGCGGTCGGCCCGGCTGCTGGGCGCGTTGGACGGGCTGAGCGGCAGCGAGGCGGAGGGGCCGGGCATGCTGGCCGGCCACGCGGGGGCGCCCAAGGCCCGGGCGCTGCTGGACCGGCAGCTGACCCTGGCCCGTACCCGGGCGCACTCCACGGTGCTGCAGGAGCTGCGCTCGGCGCGGCTGCACGCCCTGGCGGACCGGATGACGCTGCTGGTGGCGGATGCGCCGTTGGCGGCGTCGGCGGAGGGCCGGGCGGGCGCGGTGCTGGTGCCGCAGGCGGCGGCGGCGTTCGGGGCACTGGCGGCGAGCGCCCAGCAGCTGCCGCTGCAGCGCTCGGCGACGCCGTACGGCGGGGACGGGCTGCGCCGGCTGGGGTCGGTGCCGAGCGCGCGGGGCGTGCTGGACGCGGACGCGGCGCTGGCGGCGGACGACGCGCCGTGGCACCGGACGCGGGTGCTGGTGAAGCGGGCCCGGTACGCGCTGGAGGTGTGCGGGCAGCCGTCGGCGGTGCTGGACGAGCTGGACCGGGTGCTGCTGCGGCACCAGGAGGCGTCCGAGGCGGCGGTCACGGCGGCGACGGCGGCGCGCACGCCGCGGATCACCCCGGCGACGGCGTACGTGCTGGGCGTGGTGCACGCCGACCAGCGGCTGGAGGTGGAGGCGGCCCGGTACGCCTTCGGGCGGCGGTGGCCGGAGCTGCCGCCGGGGGCGGAGGCGTGGCTGGAGCTGCCGCCGGCCGGGGGCTGGGGGTCGGCGGCGGAATCGCGGACGGCCTGAGGTGGGCGGGCGGCCGTCGTCGTCCGGACGGCCCGCGTCCGGGAGGCCGTCGTCCGAGCGGACGGTGTCCGGCGGGCGGGTGGTGCTGGCGGCGGGGGCGGTGCTCTGGCTGCCCGGCCGTCCGAAGAAGAGCGGCCGGCTCGGCCGGCCGAGGATCGCGGTGATCCACCGGCCGAAGTACGACGACTGGAGTCTGCCGAAGGGGAAGCTGCACCCCGGTGAGGGCGTGGTCGAGGCGGCGCTGCGGGAGGTGCGGGAGGAGACGGGGTTCTCCTGTGTGCTGGGGGCGGAGCTGCCGACCCAGCACTACCTGGCGCAGGGCCGGCCGAAGGAGGTCCGGTACTGGGCGGCGGTGCCCACGGAAGGGGAGTTCCGGCCGAACCGGGAAGTGGACCGTCTGGAGTGGCTGCCGGCCGGGAAGGCGAGGGCGCGGCTCTCCCGGGAGCAGGACCGGCGGCTGGTGGACGCGCTGCTGGAGCTGCTGGGGGCCAGGCCGGTGCGGTTGCACGGTCCGGAGACGTGAAGGAACAGTGGAAGTGATCTCCCTGCGCTCTTGCCGTGACGCAACCGTTACTACCTGACGTAGTTTCCTGTCATCCGTTCGAGGTTCACTCGCCGTTCACTTGCGACCGGCTGACGCGTCACCTCCCCGGCCTAACTTCGGTACCACCGGCGGGCCGAACGGGCCCCGGACCTCAGCAAAACCCGCGCTTCGCCCTGCTCGGCAGGGCCTGCGCGTCGGGCAATGCCACAGAAAGGGACACCCTGTGAAGCTCCAGCGGAACGGCCGCTCCAAGGCCCTCGCGATCGGTGCCATGGCGCTCGTCAGCTCGCTGTCGCTCGCCGCCTGCGGCTCGGACGATAACAACAACAACGCCGCCGCCCCGTCGGGCTCCAGCGGTGCCGCCGCCCCCGCCGCGATCAACTGTGGCTCGAAGCCCACCGCGCTCGTTGCCGCCGGTTCCACCGCCCAGGGCAACGCGATCGACATCCTGAAGAACAACTTCGAGGCGGCCTGCAAGGGCGCCACCATCAACTACGGTGGCGGCGGCTCCGGCGCCGGTATCCAGCAGTTCAACCAGGGCAAGATCCAGTTCGCCGGTTCGGACTCGGCGCTGAAGCCGGCCGAGGTCGACGCCAGCAAGGCCGTCTGCACCGGTGGCCAGGGCATCAACCTGCCGCTCGTCGCGGGCCTGATCTCGATCGTCTACAACGTGGACGGCGTCGACAACCTGGTCCTGGACGGCCCGACGATCGCGAAGATCTTCGACTCGCAGATCACCAAGTGGAACGACCCGGCGATCGTCGCGCTGAACCCGAGCGCCAAGCTGCCGGACGCCGACATCCAGACCTTCCACCGCACCGACGACTCGGGCACCAACGAGAACCTGACCAAGTACCTCGCCAAGACCTCGGGCGGCGCCTGGTCCTACCCGCCCAGCAAGGCCTGGGCGGGCAAGAACGGCCAGGGTGCCAACGGTTCGGCCGGTGTCTCGGCCCAGGTGAAGCAGGTCAAGAACTCGATCAGCTACGCCGAGCTCTCCTACGCGCAGACCAACAACCTGAAGAGCGCCGCGATCAGCACCGGCGCCTCCAAGCCGGTCGAGGCCACCGCCGCCAACGCCGCCAACACCTTCGCCAAGGCGCAGATCGCCGGCACCGGCAGCGACCTGGCGCTGACCCTCGACTACGCGACTAAGGACGAGGGCTCCTACCCGCTGGTCCTGGTCACCTACGAGATCGCCTGCGACAAGGGCAACAAGGCCGACACCCTCGACACCCTGAAGGCCTTCCTGGCGTACTCCGCCAGTGACGCGGGCCAGAAGGCGATCGGCGACGGCGGCTACGTGCCGCTGCCGAAGTCGCTGACCGACAAGGTCAACACGGCCATCGGCTCGCTCGCCTGACGCAGTAGGACCTCCGCTGGGGCGGCCTCGTGAACGAGGGGGGCCGGGGCCGCCCCCGCGGTCAGTACCGACCAACGCAACACGTCCGGGGCACCGCCGCCAGGGTGCCGCCCCCTCGGGGCCGCACCACCAGACCGGAGTAGACCAATGACTTCATCCACCCCTGCCGCCCCGCGAGGCAGGGAACGCCGCCAGCGCGACAGCCGGGTCGGCGACAAGATCTTCATGAACCTGTCCCGCGGGTCGGGCATCCTGCTGCTGGTGGTCATGGCCGCCATCGCGGGCTTCCTGACCTGGCGCTCGGTCATCGCACTGAGCAAGAACGAGGGCAACTTCCTCACCACCTTCGAGTGGACGCCGGACGCCCCGACGCCGGTCTTCGGCATCGCCGTCCTCGCGTTCGGCACCATCGTCAGCGCGCTGATCGCGATGCTGATCGCTGTCCCGGTCGCCATCGGGATCGCCCTGTTCATCTCCCACTACGCGCCGCGCCGGATCGCCCAGCCGTTCGCCTACCTGGTGGACCTGCTGGCGGCCGTGCCCAGCATCATCTACGGCCTGTGGGGCGCGCTCTTCCTGGTGCCGCACCTGGGCGGCCTGAACAGCTGGCTGGACCAGTACCTCGGCTGGACGTACATCTTCGACCAGTCCCGGGCCGGCACCACCCCGCGGAACCTGTTCACCGTCGGCATCCTGCTGGCGATCATGATCCTGCCGATCATCACGGCGGTCAGCCGTGAGGTCTTCCGGCAGGCCCCGCGGATGCACGAGGAGGCGGCGCTCGCCCTCGGCGCGACCCGCTGGGAGATGATCCGCACCGCGGTGCTGCCGTTCGGCCGCCCCGGGATCATCTCGGCCTCGATGCTCGGCCTCGGCCGCGCGCTCGGCGAGACCATCGCGGTCGCCGTCGTGCTCTCCTCCAGCAACGTGCTCTCGCTGCACCTGCTCGACCCGGGCGGCGGCACCTTCGCGCAGAACATCGCGCTGAAGTTCAACGAGGCCCAGCCCTTCGGCCGGGACGCGCTGATGGCCTCCGGCCTCGTCCTGTTCGTGATCACCCTGCTGGTGAACGGTGCCGCGCGGCTGATCGTCGCCCGCCGCAAGGAGTACTCCGCATGAGCGCCGCGACCACTTCCGTTCCGGCGGACGCCCGTCCGGTGAGCCGCCTGCTGACGGCCAACCGGCTGCCCAAGTGGGCCCCGGGCGCCGTCGCCGCCGGCTCGATCGTCCTCGGCTGCGGCATCGGCCTGGTCGGAGACCTGAAGAGCAAGCTCCAGTGGGGCCTGATCGCCGCGATCCTCTTCGTGGTCATCAGCTACGTGCTCTCGGCCCAGGTCGAGGGCCGGCGCCAGGCCAAGGACCGCCTCGCCACCTCGCTGGTCTGGGTGGCCTTCATCCTGGCGGTCGTCCCGCTGCTCTCGCTGACCGTCTACACCATCCAGCAGGGTGCCAGTGTGGTGGACGGCAACTTCCTGACCCACTCCATGATGGGCGTGCGTTCAGCGGGCCCCGGCGGCGGCATCTACCACGCGCTGATCGGCACCCTGGAGCAGGTCGGCCTGGCCACCCTGATGGCCGCCCCGATCGGTCTGCTGACCGCCGTCTACCTGGTCGAGTACGGCCGCGGCACGCTCGCCAAGGCGGTCACCTTCTTCGTCGACGTCATGACGGGTGTCCCGTCGATCGTCGCCGGTCTGTTCATCCTGTCCTTGTGGAACATCGCCCTCGGCTTCAACTACTCCGGCTTCTCGGGCAGCCTCGCGCTGGCGATCCTGATGATGCCGGTCGTGGTCCGCTCCACCGAGGAGATGCTCAAGCTCGTCCCGAACGAGCTGCGCGAGGCGTCGTACGCGCTCGGCGTGCCGAAGTGGAAGACCATCCTGCGGATCGTCCTCCCCACCGCCATCGGCGGCATCACCACCGGTGTGATGCTCGCGGTCGCCCGCATCACGGGTGAGACCGCCCCGGTGATGATGCTGGTCTTCGGTGCCGCCTACATCAACAACAACCCGTTCGACGGACCGCAGCAGTCGCTGCCGATGTACATCTGGCAGCAGTACGCCGTGGTGAACAACGACTACGGCTACGCCCGTGCCTGGGGTGCCGCGCTGGTGCTGATCGCCTTCGTGATGGGGCTCAACCTCATCGCCCGGGGCATCGCCCGGTGGCGCTCGCCCAAGGCCGGACACTGAGCGACCGACTGACGTACGACGAAGACTGAGAGAAGACGAACGATCATGGCCAAGCGCATCGACGTCAGCGGACTGTCCGCCTACTACGGCTCCACCAAGGCCATCGAGGACATCTCGATGTCCGTCGAACCCCGCTCGGTGACGGCCTTCATCGGCCCCTCCGGCTGCGGCAAGTCCACCTTCCTGCGGACCCTCAACCGGATGCACGAGGTGATCCCCAACGCCCGCGTCGAGGGCAAGGTGCTCCTGGACGACGAGAACCTGTACGGCGCCAGCGTCGACCCGGTCGCCGTCCGCCGCTCGGTCGGCATGGTCTTCCAGCGCCCGAACCCGTTCCCGACCATGTCGATCTACGACAACGTGGTCGCCGGGCTGAAGCTCGCGGGTGTGCGCAAGAAGTCCGTGCTGGACGGCGTGGTGGAGAAGTCGCTCAAGGGCGCCAACCTCTGGAACGAGGTCAAGGACCGCCTGAACAAGCCGGGCGCCGGCCTCTCCGGCGGTCAGCAGCAGCGTCTGTGCATCGCCCGCGCCATCGCGGTCGAGCCGGAGGTCCTGCTGATGGACGAGCCCTGCTCCGCCCTCGACCCGATCTCCACCCTCGCCATCGAGGACCTGATCGGTGAGCTGAAGTCCGAGTTCACCATCGTCATCGTGACGCACAACATGCAGCAGGCGGCCCGCGTCAGCGACCGCACCGCCTTCTTCAACCTGGCCGGCGTCGGCCAGCCGGGCAAGCTGATCGAGCTCGACGACACCCAGCGGATCTTCTCCAACCCGTCGGTGCAGGCGACCGAGGACTACATCTCCGGCCGCTTCGGCTGATCGGCCCGCCCGCCGATGCGCGGGCGGCGCCCCAGCGGCGCTTCACAGGCTGCTTCGTGGTGCTGCATGGCGGTGCCGCCGCGGAGCATGAAAGGGCCCGCCCCCCGAGATGTGGGGGGCGGGCCCTGTCGTTTCCGGTCCGGTGGCGTCCGGTGGTGTCCGGTCCGGTCCGCCGGGTCATCCCCAGAACAGGTGGGCGAACCAGTACACCAGCGCTGCGACGATGGCGGCCGCCGGCATCGTGATGAACCAGCCGAGCACGATGTTCTTCGCGACGCCCCAGCGCACCGCGCGGATCCGCTTGGTGGCTCCGGCACCCATGATCGCCGAGGTGATCACATGGGTGGTGGAGATCGGCGCCTTGAAGACGAACGAGGTGATGTACATGACGGCCGAGGCGGTGGCCTCGGCGGCGAAGCCCTGTGGCGGGTCCAGCTCGATGATCTTCCGGCCCAGGGTCCGCATGATCCGCCAGCCGCCGGCGTAGGTGCCCAGCGAGAGCATGGTGGCGCAGGAGATCTTCACCCAGACCGGGATCGGGTCCCCCGCGCTCTGGTGGCCCGAGATCACCAGGGCCAGCACCACGATGCCCATGGTCTTCTGCGCGTCCTGCAGACCGTGCGCGAGCGCCATCGCGGCGGCCGAGGCCGTCTGGGCGACCCGGAAGTTGCGCTTGGCCCGGTGCGGGTTGGCCCGCCGGAAGAGCCAGAGGATCGCCAGCATCACCAGGAAGCCGCCGACCAGGCCGACCACGGGCGAGACGATCATCGGAATGATGATCTTGTCGATGACCCCGCTCCAGATCACCTCGGTGCCGCCGGCCAGCGCCGCGCCCACCATGCCGCCGAACAGCGCGTGCGAGGAGGAGGACGGGAGACCGAAGTACCAGGTCACCAGGTTCCAGGCGATGGCGCCGACCAGCGCGGCGAACAGGATCACCATGCCCTGGTCGCCGGTCGGGGTCTCGATGATGCCCTGCGAGACGGTGTGCGCCACCCCGCTGCCCAGGAAGGCGCCCGCCAGGTTCATCACCGCGGCCATCGCCAGTGCCGCCCGGGGCGTCAGCGCCCGGGTGGAGACCGAGGTGGCGATCGCGTTGGCCGAGTCGTGGAAGCCGTTGGTGTAGGTGAAGAAGAAGGCAACGCCGACGACGGCGATGAGTGCTGCCATGTCCACGGGGGTCAGGACTCCTTGACCGCGATGGTCTCCACCGTGTTGGCGACGTGCTCGAAGGCGTCCGCGGCCTGTTCGAGGACGTCCACGACCTGCTTCAGCTTGAGCACCTCGATGGCCTCGTACTGGCCGGAGAAGAGGTGGGCGAGCAGCTTGCGGTGGATCTGGTCGGCCTGGTTCTCCAGCCGGTTGACCTCGATCCAGTACTCGGTCAGGTTGGACATGCTCCGCAGGTTGGGCATCGCCTCGGCGGTCAGCTCGGCGGCGCGGGCCAGGACCTCGATCTGCTGCTCGATCCCCTTCGGCAGGGTCTGGATGTCGTAGAGGACGACCAGGTCGACGGCCTCCTCCATGAAGTCCATGATGTCGTCCAGCGACGAGGCGAGGTTGTAGATGTCCTCGCGGTCGAAGGGCGTGATGAAGGACGAGTTCAGCTGGTGGAAGATCGCATGGGTGGTGTCGTCTCCGGCGTGCTCGGCGGCGCGCATGCGCTCGACGATCTCCGCGCGGGCCGACACGTCTGATCCCAGCAGTTCCAGCAGGAGCTTCGAGCCGACGACCAGGTTCTCCGCGGCGGCGGCGAACATGTCGTAGAAACTCGTCTCCTTCGGGGTCAGGCTAAAACGCACGGAAATCTCCGATGTGCGGGGTAGGGGACTGAACGATGCTAGGTGCAACCGAGCACCACGGCACAAACGGGGTGCTCGAAGCGGAGCCGGAACCTCCCCTTCCGTTCGGCTGCCGCAGCAGTGGACCCGATCCGCACCACAGGTGCGGGCATGAGCCCCCAGTCTGACGGAACCTCGCCCGGATCGCCCCTGTCGTGCGGCGGGAACAGCGGGGTGTTCCCCGGACGGGGGAACCCCGCCGCAGGCACCCGCGGACGGTCGCCCGTGCCGGAGGAACACCACGACGGGCCCGGGTGTTGGACACTGGAGGCCGACGCAGCCACCAGGCACTCAGACGAAGGCGGGCCGATGACCACCACGCAAGCGCGCACCGAGCCGGAGCAGGCGCCCGGGGCGGAACCGCACGGCGAGCACGCTGCTCCCCAGAAGACGCCGGACGCCCACGACGCCCACACCGCCCACGGTCCGCACGGGTACAGCGGGCAGAAGGACGCGCACCTCAAGCGGCTGCGCCGGATCGAGGGCCAGATCCGCGGCCTGCAGCGGATGGTCGACGAGGACGTCTACTGCATCGACGTGCTCACCCAGGTCTCGGCCAGCACCAAGGCCCTGCAGTCCTTCGCGCTCTCGCTGCTGGAGGAGCACCTGCGGCACTGCGTCGCGGCCGCCGCCGAGGAGGGCGGCACCGAGCTGGACGCCAAGGTCGCCGAGGCCACCGCGGCGATCGGCCGGCTGCTGCGCAGCTGACCCCGGCCGTCGGGCGCGTCGGCCAGCCCTAGTCGCCCCGCGGATCCCGCGCCGGTCCGGCTGTCGGGCCGGCGGCCGGACCGCCGTCGGGCCGGTCGAGCAGCACCTCGTCGATCCGCTCGGTCGGCAGCCGGTCACCGCTGCTGGCCGTGGCGGCGATCATCAGCTCACCGGCCAACTCGATCTCGTCGAGGGCCGCGTCGTCGTGGCCGCCGCTGCGGCCGCCCGTGGACGACATCACCTGCACCACCCCTTCAGCGCCTCGCCAGCCCGGGCGGCAGCCACCCGGCGTCCAGCCTAGGCACTTCGGAGCCCGTCCACATGGCACGGACGGGCCATCTCGGCGCCGCCGAAACGGGTGGGCCCGGGGGGTTCCGGGCCCACCCGGACCGGCGGCGCCCGCGCCCGCGCTCCCGGAACGCGCTACTTCGGGCTCTCGGTGGGCTTCATCGCGAAGATGTCCGCGGCCGGCGGCTCGGCCGCCTCCACCGGTGCGCCGAACTCGCTCAGCGTGGTGGTCGAGACCACCCTGACCTGGTCCTTCGCCTCCTTGGAACCGGCCACCCCGGCGAAGGTGAACACCTCGACCACCTTGTGCAGCCGGCCCTCGTCGTCCAGCCAGGCGTCGTAGGGGACCTCCTTGACGGTGAAGGTCTGCGCCCCCATCCGCAGGCCGTCCCCGGCCCGGCCGCCGGTGGCGTCGGCCGCCTTGGCGAGGTCCAGGGTGCCGCGGTAGTGCTTCAGGGGCACCCCGTCGACCGGCTCGGTGCCGATCAGCTCGGCCTTCTGGGCCCCGCGCAGCGCGCCGGCGGCGGCCGCCGGGTCGGTGGCCCCGCCGCTGACCAGGTTGCCGTCCGGCAGCTGGCGGACGTCCAGCTTGACCCACTTGCCCTCCGGCACCTTGGCCCCGCTGTTCTGCAGGTAGACCGTGCCGGGCAGGAGCACCTCGACGATCTTGCCGGTGGTCGCGGCGCCCGGCGGGACCTGCACCTCCAGCCGGCCGATCCGCTTCACGTAGTCGTAGCCGCCGCTGCCGGTGAAGACGGCCTTCTTCTCCGCGGACTCGGTCACCAGCTCGGTGACGGCGTGCGCGGAGCCCGCCCGGCCGGTGATGTCGGCGGCGCCGCGGACCGCGCCCAGCGGGTCGGTCGCGAGCTGGTCGGGGGCGCCGCTCGCCCGCTGGTCGGCCGGGGCGGCGTCCGCGGCGTCCGCGCCGCCCACACCGTCCGGCGAGCAGCCGGCCAGGGCGGCCGCCCCGGCCAGGACGACGGCGAGCAGGGCGGCTCCCGCCGCCGGACGCACCCGCCGCCCGGTGCGGCCGGCCGTCGGGCCGGCGGTGCGCTGCTGGTCGGTCATCTTCATCCTCGCGACAACCCCTTCGGGCCCGACTGCCCCGCCGGCCACCGTCGCGGGTGGGCAGAGCTCTTGCCGGGCAAACGAGTTGGGGCGCGAGGGGTTACGCGATGTCCCGCGTGTCACAGGCGTCGCGCACCGGAGCCCCGGCGCGTTACCGTGAACCACGTGCACAGTGAGCTGCCGGCGGTACCCGGCACCACCCCGACGCCCGAGCACTGCGTCGCGATCAGCGAACGCGGCTCCTTCTCCTTAGCGACCTGCAGTTGCGGCTGGTTCTCGCCGGCCCGGCGCTCGCGCGACCTCTCCCGGCGCGAGGCGGACGCCCACCTCGCCGACAGCGGGGCGGTCCCGGGGTAGGCCGTCCCGGGGGACCGTTCCGGGCGGCCGTCCCGGGCGGCCGTCCCGGGCAGTCGTCCTGGGCGGTCGTCTCAGGCGGCGAGGTCGGACTCCCGCGACTGCTCCTCGGCACGGACGGTGCCCCGAGTCCCGCCGCCACGCCGGCCCGGCCGGCCCGGACCCCGCTCGGCGCCCCGTCCGGCGCGGATCAGCGGGGCCAGCGGCGTGCGCGCGATCGCGTGGCAGAGCGGCACGAGCACGGCCATCGCGATCGGCGCCAGCAGCAGCACCACCGCGGTGGCGAGCGCGAAGCCGCCGATCACGTCGGTCGGGTAGTGGACGCCCATGTACATCCGGCAGAAGCCCTGCAGCAGGGCCAGGCCGCCGGCGATCCAGCCGAGCCGCCGGTTGACCAGGAACAGCGCCACCGCGATGCCCATCGACATCGTGGAGTGGTCGCTGACGAAGGAGTAGGTGCCGGCCTTGCCCTCGACCAGCACCTCCAGCCCGGGGTGGTCCACGAAGGGCCGGGGGCGGTCCACGATCGCCGAGATCGGCAGGTTGGCCAGCTCGGCGATGGCGACCGCCAGCGGGGCCCAGAGCAGCCCGGCGACCGCCACCGGGGCGTCCGGACGCCGCCGGGCCCGCAGCCAGCCCACCAGGCCCAGCAGGGCCAGGCCGATCAGGATGCCGTACTCGCCGACCCAGGAGACCAGGTGGTCCAGGGCGGCCGGGGCGTGTCTGGCCAGGCCGTTGACGGCGTAGAGCAGCCCGAGGTCGGGGTTGGTCGTGTCGGCAAGCGGCGTCGACACGCCGCACCTCCTTCTGGGTCCGCTGCACCTGGTCGTTCGCACCGTGGCCCACCTGCCGCCGCCTGGTGCGCGGCGGTTGACGGTCGGCCACCGGACACAACGTCATCACTGGCATACAGCGTTCCACGGAAACACGCAGTTATGGAAACTTGACTCAGCGTCCACACCGCGCGCACACCCGGCGGGTGGGCGGGGTTCAGTTCTTTGCGGGGAGTTGACCTGAACCTGCCGCCCCGGCGCCGGGTGCCCCGGCGGCCGCAGCGGCACCGGACCGGCCGGGCGGTACGGCCGGGGCCGTCGGCTGCGCGGCCGGGGCGGGCGGGGCCGGCGTGGGTGTCGGGGCCGGCGTCTGGGCCGGGTCGCCGGGGCGGCTGGGGGCGATCACCCCGCCGTCGTCGTTGCGGTCCGGCAGGGCCTGAGCGCCGTCCGAGGTGACCCGGGTGGCGCCGATGTACTCCCGGGTGTCGATCTTGTCGTAGCGGATCACCGCGTTGGTGTGCGGAGCGTTGATCATGTACCCGCCGCCCACGTAGATGCCGACGTGGTGGATGCTCCGCGGATCGGTCAGATCGGTCGCCCAGAACACCAGGTCCCCCGGGCGCAGCTGGTCGCGCGAGGGGTGCGGACCGGCGTACCACTGGTCGTTGGCCACGCGGGGCAGGGTGATGCCCACGCTCTCGAACGCGGCCTTGGTGAGCCCGGAGCAGTCGAACCTTCCGTTCTGCCACGCTTTTCCGTCGCCGCCCCACAGGTACGGGGTGCCGAGCTTGGTCTGGGCGAAGTAGATGGCGCCCGCCGACTGCGCCGAGACCTCCACCGGGGCGGACGGGGTGACCGGGGCGGCGAAGCTGCGGGCCGTCGCCAGGATGTTCCGCACGTACCCCTGGGTCTCCCGGTACGGCGGCACTCCCTGGTACTTCGTCACCGCGCCCGGCCCGGCGTTGTAGGCGGCCAGCATGTTGGACTGACGGTCGCCCGGGACCTTGGAGACGTCCCGGGCGAGCGCGCAGTCGAAGGTGGCCGCCGAGGCGATGGCGTCCAGCGGGTCCCAGGGGTCCCGTCGGCCGTCGTTGTTGCCGTCCGTGCCGTACGACGCCCAGGTGCCCGGCATGAACTGCGCCAGGCCCTCCGCACCCACACCGGAACGGGCCCGCGGGTCGAAACCGCTTTCCTGGTACAACTGCGCCGCGAGCAACGGGGGGGAGAGATCGGGGCAGAGCCGGCCCCACTGTTCGATCTGCGCCTGGAAGGCGGCCGGAACGGTCCCCGGGGAGAGCCCGGCGGCATTGCCCTGCTGCTGTGGCGTCCCGCTCGCCGCATACGTCCCGAGCGTCACCAGGCCGACGAAGCCGGCGAGGACAACTCCCGCAGCAGCGGCGGCCGTACCGCCTTTCCGGAGTACCATCAGCACCATCCCGACGAATCGTCAGTCGAAGTGTCCCGGAAGGCGTTGCTCACCGCAATCATCAGAGATACAAAGAGTGAGCGCTATCCTTCGTACGGTGGACATCCTCGCGTACGTGTCCGATGCCTCACGACCAATCCGCGAGAAGTAGCCAAGTCGACATCAGATCTGGCCAAGAATAGGTACCGACCCTTCGCGCGGGCGGGGTCTGGGCCCTTGAATTTGCCTGATCGGGCGGTGAGATGGAAATGAACCAGAGCAGCGTGCAGAGCATCGCGATCGGCCACCTGGCCGAGGACCCTCCAAAGAAGCCGAATATCGACACCATCATCGGCGGGATCGCCCCGGACTGGGGCCCGTTCGCGAGCCTCGGGTCGGAGGCCCGGGTGATGGTCGAGGTCGTCATGGCCGTTGCCATCCTGGCCTGCCTGGGCCTCGCCGTCTGGGGCGCGGCCAAGCAGCGGATCGGCGCCACCGCGATGCGCGACAGCTTCGGCGCCGAACAGGGCAAGGGGCTGATCATCGCGGGGCTGACCGGCGTGTTCATCATTGGATCACTCGGCACTCTGTTCACCATTGTGTACGGCATGGCGATCTGACGAACAGGCAGATCGGACAGTCGGGACGGAAGCGGCGGTTCGGACTCTTCGGATCCTTCGGGCCGTCGTGACGTGACGGCGGCGCCTGCGGCGCCGACCGGCCTGTCCGATCGTCCGACCGTCTGTACGTCTGTCCGGGCATCCGTGAATGCTCGGAGCCCCGCCGGGAATCCATCCATCACCCCTTCCCTCCGCGCCCGCCCACGGCCGGAGGGGCCCCCGGAGCCGCCAGCCGGCTCCCCGCACCAGGAGGGCCGCCGTGCCGTTGTCCGACGACCAGCCGCACACCCGTACGCGGCTGCCGGTCGGCGAACAGCCCTCCTCCCAGCCGGGCGCCCTTCAGGCGCGACCGCTGCGCACCCTGCTGACCGCGCTCCTCGTCGTCGCCCTGCTCGTGCTGGCGATCTCGGTGGCCAACCGGGGCAAGCCCGACCCCGGCACCGGCAACACCGGCCGCTCCGCCGACCGGGCCGCCGCCACCGCGGCCTCCAGCGGCGAACAGCCCGTCACCACCACCGCCAACGGCATCGCCTCCGGCTTCCCGCACACCGACCAGGGTGCCCAGTCCGCCGCCGCCAACTACGCGGTGGCCATCGGCTCCGCCGACATGTTCCGCACCGACACCCGCCACACCATCATCACCACCATCGCCGACCCGGCCACCGCCCCGACCCTCCAGTCCCGCCTGGACCAGGGGTTCGGCGGCGACACGGTGGCCCGCTACGGCCTGGACGCCCAGGGCCGGGCGCCCAAGGGCCTCACCTTCGTCAGCCGCACCATTCCGGTGGGTACCAAGTCAGTCGGCTACACCGATGCGGAGACCAAGGCCGAGGTCTGGTGCACCGGCCTGACCGGCCTCGCCGGCGAGCGCTCCATGCTGCCGGTGGTGACGAGCTGGTTCACGCTCACCCTCTCCCTGCGCTGGACGGGCAGCGACTGGAAGCTCACGGACTACACGAGCCGGCAGGGGCCCGCCCCCATGCCGGGAGATGAACAGGCCGCCACCGCCGAGGAGATCACCGGCGCCGTCCAGCAGTTCGGGGGTTTCCGCTATGCCCGTTGAGATGACCGTCGCCCCGCCGGCGGCCCGCCGCGGCCCACGCCGCGGCACCGCGGCCGGGGGCGCCCCGCGGACCGCCGTCCGCCGCGCCGGGACGCTGGCGGGCGCGTTGGCGACCCTCCAGCTCGGCGCACTCCTCGCGGCCCAGCGGGTCTTCGCCGAGCCGTCCCCGACGGGCTCGCCGTCCGCCTCCCCGTCCCCGACGGCGACCTGCCAGAAGGTGGACCTCCCGATTCCCGGCAGCGACGCGGGCTGTGCCCCGAACGGCGCCGTGGTCATCCCCGGGAGTGGGACGGTGGGGTCGGTGACGGATCCGTTGGGGTCGTTGGCGAAGGGGTGTGCGCAGGCGGCGGCGTGGGTGGTGCGGAAGCTGTCGGGGTCGATCGACGGGACGACGGAGGTGGACTTCACCAATGCGTCGTTCCTGCAGCAGTACGCGGTGGTGTTCGCGGCGTCGACGATCATCACGCTGGTGCTCTGGCTGCTCGCGGTGACCAAGCGGGCGGTGCGCGGGGCGCCGTTGGCGACGGCGATCTCGGAGGCGATCGGGTTCCTGTGGCTGACGGTGATCGCGTCGGCGTTCACGCCGTTGATCCTGTACACGGTGGTGAGCGCGACCGACGGGCTGACCAAGGCGATCGCGGTGGGGACGAAGTCGGACACCGGGACGTACCTGGGCGGGTTCGCGGACACCCTGGAGAAGGGTGACATCGGCGGCGGGCCGCTGATCCTGATCATCACCTCGCTGGTGGCGGTGCTGGCGGCGGCGGTGCTCTGGATCGAGCTGCTGATCCGGGCGGCGATGTTGTACGTGGGTGCGCTGCTGGGGACGGCGGTGTACGCGGGGCTGGTGGACAAGCAGTTGTGGAAGCACGTGCGCCGCTGGGCGGGGGTGATGGTGGCGGTGGACCTGGCGAAGCCGATCATCGTGATCATCCTCGGGCTGGCCGGTGCGGTGTCGGCCGGGGCGGGCGCGAGCGACGACTTCGCGCGGGTGCTGTCGGGGCTGGCGATCCTGTTCCTGTCGATCTTCGCGAGCGCCTCCGTGTACCGGTTCGTGCCGGGCTTCGGGGACGAGATGATGAACATGCGCCGGGCCCGGGCGAGTGCGGTGTCGGCCGGATCGGCGATGATCAACGGGACCGCGAACTTCATGCGACAGGGCATCAGCACGCACGGCGACCGCGGCCCGCAGGCGGGTGGCGGCGGGGGCGGTTCGGGCGCGGGCGGCGGTTCGGTCGCCCCGGGCATCGCCGCCCACGCGGCGCGCACGCCCGCGCCGCCGGCGCAGGCCGGGCCGCCGGCCCAGTCCTCGGGTGCGGTCCGCGACAGCAATCCAGCGAAGGGAGGGTGACGGGTAAGTGAGCAGCGAACCACTCGGCCAGTACGGCGCCCAGTACGCCCAGCCGTACGTGCACCAGCGCCGTACCTACCTGATCGGCAAGGCCCGCCCGAACGCGCCGATCGGCCGGAACCGGGAGTCCGGGGAGATCGTGCTGATCATCTTCGGGGCCTTCCTCGGCATGGTCTGGGGCCTGATGATGCCGATCCTGCCGTTGCGCATCGCCGGGCTGGTGGGCCTGCCCGTGCTGGCGATCGCGGCGGTGTACGTGCCGTACCGGCGCCGGACGTTCTACAAGTGGGTGGAGATCAACCGCACCTACCGCCGGACGGTCCGCAGCGGCCGGGCGGTGTGGAAGTCGGACGCGATGGACGCCGGGACGCGGTTGGACGGCCGTGAGGTGGAGATCGGGCCGCCGCCGGGGGTGGGGCGGCTGCGCTGGCTGTCGGCGCCGTTCGGGCCGGACGAGGTCGGGGTGCTGATGCACCTGGAGCGGCGCACGGTGACGGCGGCGATCGAGATCGAGGGTCCGGGTGTCGGGTTGCGCGACTCGGAGGACCAGGAGGCGCTGGTCGACCGGTTCGGGACGCTGCTGAAGCACGTCGCGAACGGGGACGGCTTCGTGACCCGGCTGCAGATCCTGGCCCGCACCCTGCCGGCCGACCCGGACGCGCACGCCAAGGACGTGGAGCGGCGCGGCGACCCGGGTGCGCCGCGCTGGCTGATGGACTCGTACGACCAGCTGCAGTCGATGGTGTCGACCTCGTCGGAGCAGCACCGGGCGTACCTGGTGGCGTGCATGCACTACACCCGGGACCTCGCGGCCGAGGCGCACGCGATGGGCCGCACCGCGACCGGGCGGCGGGCCCGGGACGACGAGGGGCTGGCCGCGGTGATGGCGCGCGAGCTGACCGACATCTGCGCGCGGCTGGCGGAGGCGGACATCCGGGTGCGGCAGCCGCTGGGCCAGGCCCGGCTCTCCTCGCTGCTGCACTCGATGTACGACCCGGACCACCCGATCGACCACATCCAGGCGATGTCCAAGCGGAACGCCTGGCCGGCCGAGCTGGACGCGACCCACCCGCAGTACCTGGAGGCGAAGACCCGCGAGTCGGCGACCCGGGAGCCGTGGTGCCACGCCACCGCGTGGATCAAGGAGTGGCCGCTGACCCCGGTCGGCGTCAACTTCCTGGCGCCGCTGCTGGTGCACACCCCGGACGTGATCCGGACGGTGGCGGTGACGATGGATCTGGAGCCCACGGACGTCGCGATCGAGCGGATGCTCACCGAGAAGACCAACGACGAGGCGGAGGCCAGCCGGGCCGCCAAGATGAACCGGACGATCGACCCGCGCGACCTGGCCCACACCGGCCGGGTGGACCAGCGCGGTGACGACCTGGCGTCCGGCGCGGCCGGCGTCAACCTGGTCGGTTACATCACGGTCTCCTCGCGCAACCCCGACGCGCTGGCCCGGGACAAGCGGACGATCCGGGCGTCGGCGGGCAAGAGCTACCTGAAGCTGGAGTGGTGCGACCGCGAGCACCACCGCGCGTTCGTCAACACCCTGCCGTTCGCCACCGGTATCCGCCGCTGAGCGGGCACCGGCCGAGCGACTGATCTGGAGGCCCCCGTATGGCGATCGGCAACCTCACCGACGCGTTCACCACCCTGATGTTCGGCAAGGTGGAGACCACCCGGCTGCCGGTGCGCACCTCCACCGGCCAGGCGCAGGCGGTCTACCTGCCGACCGCCGCGCCGGGGCTGGGCGACTCCGGGGTGATCATCGGACGGGAGGTGTACAGCGGGAAGGGGTACGTCTACGACCCGTTCCAGCTGTACGGCCAGCAGCTGCCGGCCCCGCACTGGCTGGTGCTGGGGGAGTCCGGCAACGGCAAGTCGGCGCTGGAGAAGACCTATGTGCTGCGCCAACTGCGCTTCCGGGACCGGCAGGTGGTGGTGCTGGACGCGCAGGGCGAGGACGGGGTCGGCGAGTGGAACCTGATCGCCAATGCGCTGGGCATAAAGTCGATCCGGCTGGACCCGATGGCGGCCCGGGACGGCGGGGTGAAGCTGAACCCGCTGGACCCGGCGATCACCCAGACGGGGCAGCTGTCGCTGCTGCGCACCATCATCGAGGTGGCGATGGGGCGCGGGCTGGAGGAGCGGGCGGGCTTCGCGCTGAAGGCCGCGCACGCGCACGTGGTGGCGACGGTCCGGGACCGGCAGCCGGTGCTGAACGACATCATCGACACCCTGCGCAACCCCGAGCTGTCCTCGGTGGAGTCGCTGGGCGTGGCGGTGAAGGACGTGCAGTCCTGGGGCCTGGACGTCGCGCTGGTGCTGGACCGGCTGGTCGACGGCGACCTGCGGGGCATGTTCGACGGGTCGACCACCGACGGCATCGACCTGGACGCGCCGCTGATCGTCTTCGACCTCTCGCACATCGACCGCAACTCGATCGCGATGCCGATCCTGATGGCGATCGTCGGGGTCTGGCTGGAGCACACCTGGATCAGGCCGGACCGCAAGAAGCGGATCTTCCTGGTCGAGGAGGCCTGGCACATCATCAACAGCCCCTTCGTGGCACAGCTGTTCCAGCGGCTGCTGAAGTTCGGCCGCCGGCTGGGCCTGTCCTTCGTCGCCGTGGTGCACCACCTGTCGGACGTGGTGGACGGGGCGGCGGCCAAGGAGGCTTCGGCGATCCTCAAGATGGCCTCCACCCGGACCATCTACATGCAGAAGGCCGAGGAGGCGCGCGCCACCGGGCGGGTGCTCGGCCTGCCGCGCTGGGCGGTGGAGATCATCCCCACGCTCTCGCCGGGCATCGCGGTCTGGGACGTCAACGGCAACGTCCAGGTGGTGAAGCACATCATCACCGATGCGGAACGCCCGCTGGTCTACACCGACCGCGCGATGACCGAGGACGCGGTGGCCGAACGGGTGCGGGCCGACCGGCAGTTGGCGGCCGAGCCGGGTGTCTGAGGCCCGGCCCGGCGGAGAAAGTCCGACGACGATTCGTCAGTAGGTAACCCTGTCGTTACGTCCGGGGGCCTGACAGCTACGCGCGTTGACTCTAGGCTGCACTCGCGCAACGACACTCGTCTCGCGCGCCCGGGCCTGTCCACAGCTGGGCGCTCTCACAGGTGCAGGGGACCCCCTACATGCTCTCCGTCAGAACTCGACGGTCGGCGCTGGCCGTCGTCGCCGCGGCCGGCCTCGTCGGCACGGTGGCCATGCCGTCCGCGGCCCAGGCCGCGACCGCCAAGCCCAAGACCGTCAACCTCCAGTTGCTGGCCATCAACGACCTGCACGGCAATCTGGAGCCCCCGGCCGGTTCGTCCGGGACCATCCGCGAGATCGACCCGGCCACCGGCCAGCCGGTCAGCACCCCGGCCGGCGGCGTCGAGTACCTCGCCACCGCGCTGCGCCAGGCCCGCATCCCCGCCGACGACTCGATCACCGTCGCCGCCGGCGACCTGGTCGGCGCCTCGCCGCTGACCTCGGCGCTCTTCCACGACGAGCCCACCATCGAGGCGCTGGACAAGCTCGGCCTGGACGTCTCCTCGGTCGGCAACCACGAGTTCGACGAGGGCTCGGCCGAGCTGCTGCGCCTGCAGAACGGCGGCTGCCACCCGACCGACGGCTGCTACGAGGAGGGGCGCAAGTTCGCGGGCGCCAACTTCAACTACCTGTCGGCCAACGTCACCAGCGAGAAGACCGGCAAGCCGGTGCTGGCCCCGTACTGGGTGACCAAGTCCCAGGGCGTCAAGATCGGCTTCATCGGCGTCACCCTGGAGGGCACGCCGAACATCGTCACCGCCGAGGGCGTCAAGGGCCTGAAGTTCGCGGGCGAGGTCGACACGATCAACAAGTACGCGGCCGAGCTGAAGGCCAAGGGCGTCAACTCGATCGTCGCGCTGATCCACGAGGGCGGCCTGCCGGCCAGCAGCACCTACAACTACGACTGCGGCGCGGCCGGCCAGGGCATCTCCGGCCCGATCGTCGACATCGCCAAGAAGATCGACCCGGCGGTCGGCGCCATCGTCACCGGCCACACCCACAACGCGTACGCCTGCACCATCCCGGACCCGCAGGGCGTGCCGCGCTCGGTGACCAGCGCCGCCTCCTTCGGCCGGCTGTACACCGAGATCGACCTG
The DNA here is from genome assembly GCF_042885845.1 of Kitasatospora sp. NPDC058032. Classification (NCBI taxonomy): domain Bacteria; kingdom Bacillati; phylum Actinomycetota; class Actinomycetes; order Kitasatosporales; family Streptomycetaceae; genus Kitasatospora; species Kitasatospora sp. NPDC058032. Next base: position 23,514 of record NZ_JBHVRK010000041.1, read on the forward strand.
AAGCTCGACAAGGCCAGCGGCACCATCGTGCGCCCGTCGGTCAAGGCGGAGAACCACATCGTGCGCCGGACGGTCGAGAAGGCCCCGGACCTGACCCAGCTGATCGACCACTACTCGAAGCTGGCCGCGCCGATCGCCAACCGCCCGATCGGCTACATCGCCTCGGACATCAACGGCCGTGGCAACAGCGACCTGGAGAAGCCGCTCGGCGACGTCATCGCCGACGCCCAGCAGGTCGGCCTCGCGCCCGCCGACAAGGGCGGCGCGCAGGTCGCCTTCATGAACCCCGGCGGCATCCGCGCCGACCTCGTCTACAAGGCGAGCGGCGCCGAGGGCGACGGCGTGGTGACCTACGGCGAGGCGTTCACCGTCCAGCCGTTCACCAACATGATGCAGGTCAAGACGCTGACCGGTGCCCAGCTGATCCAGCTGCTGCAGCAGCAGGTCAGCGGCTCCAACGAGGCCTCGCCGAAGATCCTCCAGCCGTCCAAGTCGCTCAGCTACACGCTGGACATGCGCAACAAGGGCGCGGACCGGATCGTCGTCGACTCGATCCGCCTCAACGGCGCGCCGGTCGACCCGGCCGCCAAGTACCGGGTCGCGGCCAACGAGTTCCTGGCCGGCGGCGGCGACGGCTTCCCGGCCTTCGCGGCCGGCACCGACAAGCTCGTCGGCGCCTCCGACCTGGACGTCTTCGCCGCCTACCTGGGTGCCAACAGCTCGGCCGCCGCGCCGCTGAAGGCCCCGGCGCAGGACCGGATCAAGATCATCACCGCGGGCGGCACCACCGGCTGAGCCGAGGGTCGCCGGCCGTGAGCCGACCAGGGGCGGGGCGCTGTCGGGGCGCCCCGCCCCTTCCGGTTATGCGGGGGCGGGGCCGCCGGGCAGACGGACGGTGGCGAGGGTGCCCGGGCCGCCGTCCCGGGCGGGGCCGAGCGACACCTCGCCGCCGGCCTCCCGGACGCTCTGCGCCACGATCGACAGCCCGAGGCCCGAGCCCGGGAGCTGGCGCGAGGAGGGGGAGCGCCAGAAGCGGTCGAAGACGTACGGGAGCTCGTCCGGGGGGATGCCGGGACCGTGGTCGCGGACGGTCAGCACGCCCGCGTCGAGCCGGACCTCGACGGTGCCGCCGGGCGGGCTGTACTTCACCGCGTTGTCCAGCAGGTTGATCACCGCGCGCTCCAGGGCGGCCGCGTCGGCGTGCACGTACCAGGGCGCGGTGGCCGTCTCGAAGACCAGCCCCGGACCGCGCAGCTTGGCGCGCTCCACGGCCCGTTCGGCGATCTCGTGCAGGGCGACCACGGCGAGCGTGCGGACCGGTTTGGGGGAGTCCGGGCGGGACAGCTGGAGCAGGTCGCCGATCAGGACGGTGAGCTCCTGCATCTGGGCCTTCATGTTGCCGAGCAGCTTGGTGCGGGTGGCGGGCGGGAGCGGACGGCCGGTGTCGTCGCTGCGGATCAGCAGGTCGACGTTGGTGCGCAGGGAGGTGAGCGGGGTGCGCAGCTCGTGTCCGGCGTCGGCGATCAGGCGGGTCTGCCGTTCGCGGGAGTTGGCGAGCGCGGTGCTCATGGAGTTGAACGAGGTGGAGAGCCGGGCGATCTCGTCCTCGCCCTGCACGGGGATGGTGGTGCCGACCTCCTCGGTGCGGGCGATGTGCTCGACGGCGTCGGTCAGCTGGTCGACGGGCTTGAGCGCGGAGCGGGCGACGAGCCGGCCGGCGACACCGGCGAGGATGATGCCGCCGAGCGCGACGCCGCCGAGGATGAAGGCGAGCTGGTTCAGGGACTGCTCGACGGGCTTCGTGGAGAGGGCGTTCATCACCACGACAGGCTGGCCGGTGTCGCGGTCGTAGTACCAGGCGACCTTGACCATCGCGGGGGTGCCATCGGTGTAGTTGCCCGTGCGGGTACGGGACTCGCCGGCGTCGAGGGTGAGGATGGCCCGGTCGCTCGGGCGCAGTTCGATGGCCCTGGTCGAGTTGATCCGCAGACAGACCGTGCTCCAGTCGGTGGTGACCACCTGGGAGTCGAAACGGGGCGGGTCGGCGGTGACGGCCGGCGTGGCCGCCACCTTGGCCAGCGCCTCCCGGGGGGTTTTGGCGCAAATCGGTTTGGTGAGCGGCGGCGGAACCGGCGGCAGCGGAGGTGCTCCAGCGAGGTCCTGCTTGACCAGGTCGTACTGCTTGCGCTCCACGATGAACCAGCACGCCAGCGCCGAGAGCGCGATCGCCACCGCCACCGCCGCCGCCGTGAGGAAGGTGAGGCGGGTGCGCAGCGAGCGGGCGCGGTACCAGGTGGTGAGGCGGCCGCGGCGCGGGATGCGGGGCGGGGTGAGCGGGGGCGGCGGGACGGTGGGGCTCACGCGGTGGTGCCGGCGGCGGGGCGGAGCGCGTAGCCGACTCCGCGGACGGTCTGGATGAGCCGGGGCAGGCCGCCCTGCTCGGTCTTGCGGCGCAGGTACATCACGTACACGTCCAGCGAGTTGGACGAGGGCTCGAAGTCGAAGCCCCAGACCGCCTTGAGGATCTGCTCGCGGGTGAGCACCTGGCGGGGGTGGGCGAGGAACATCTCCAGCAGCATGAACTCGGTGCGGGTCAGTTCGACAGGGCGGCCGGCCCGGGTGACCTCGCGGGTGGCGGTGTTCATCCGCAGGTCCGCGAAGGCGAGGACGTCGGTCTCCTCCTCGACGGCGGCCGCCCGGGCGGCGGCCTCGGTGGCGAGCGCGTTGCGCCGCAGCAGGGCGCGCACCCGGGCGAGCAGCTCGTCGAGTTCGAAGGGCTTGGCGAGGTAGTCGTCGGCGCCGACGTCGAGGCCGGTGACCCGGTCGCCGACGGCGTCCCGGGCGGTGAGCATCAGCACCGGGACGGTGTCGCCGCGCGAGCGCATCCGGCGGACGGCGGTGAGGCCGTCCATCCTGGGCATCATGATGTCGAGCAGGACGAGGTCCGGCCGTTCGCGTTCGACGGACTCCAGCGCCTCGTAGCCGTCGGTGGCGGTGGCGACCTCGTAGCCCTCGAAGGCGAGGCTGCTCTCCAGGGCGTCCCGGAGCGCGGGTTCGTCGTCGACCACGAGGAGCCGGGCGCTGGTCTGGTGCCCGGGCTCGGCGGGGGTGCGGTCGTCGGCGGACGGGGTCATCGGCGGTTGCCCTTTCTGGTGGCGGGAGGGCCTGCTCGGGTCAATTGTCGGACGTGGTCAGATGTTCTGGCCGGACTGCAGCTTCGGCAGCACCTGCTTGATGTCGTCGATCGGGATGGCGAAGCCGAGGCCGACGCTGCCGGCTCCGCTGCCGCCGGCCGTGGCGCTGGACCCGCTCGGCGAGTACATGGCCGAGTTGACGGCGATGACCTGCCCGCTCGCGTTGATGAGCGGGCCGCCGGAGTTGCCGGGGTTGAGCGCGGCGTCGGTCTGGAAGGCCTGGTAGGTGGCGGTCTCGCCGCCGCCCTGCGGGGCGGTGCCGCGCAGTCCGGGCAGGTTGGGGAGGCCGAAGCCGCCGTTGCCGCCGGTGGTGCCCTCGTCGAGCTGGACGGTGACCTCGCGGTGCTCGGCGCTGATGATGCCGGAGGTGACGGTGCCGGTGAGGCCCTCGGGGTTGCCGATGGCGACGACGGGGTCGCCGACCGCGACGGCGGAGGAATTGCCGAGGACGGCGGGGGTGAGCTTGTGGGAGCCGCCGGCGGTGATCACGGCGGCGTCCAGGCCCTTGTCGGTGCCGGTGAGCGCGGCCCGGGCGGTGGAGCCGTCGTGGAAGGTGACGGTGATCTGGCCGCCGCCGGCCGCGCCGGAGACCACGTGGTAGTTGGTGAGGATCTGCCCGTCCGCCGTGAGTACCACGCCGGTGCCGGTGGCGGTGCCGTTCGCGGTCTTCACGGTGATCTGGACGACGCTGGGGGAGACGGCAGCCGCGACGGCGGCGACGTCGGCGCTGCCGTCGGAGCGGGCGGCGACCGGGCTGGCGATGGTGCCGGTGCGGGCGGTGGAGTCGTGGTCCCGGGCGGCGACGAGGCCGCCGGTGACGCCGCCGAGGACGGCGGCGATCGCGGCGACGGCGGTGACCAGGGCGAGCCGGCCGCGCAGCAGGCCGCGCCGGGCGCGGTGGCCGGGGCTGCCGGGAGTGGGTGCCGTGCCCGCCTCGGGCGGGACCGGCGGGGCCGGGGGAGGGGGCGGGGTGCCGGCGGCGGGGTGGGCGGCGGTGCCGAACCCGGTGCCGTCGTACCCGGTGCCGTCGTACCCGGCGTGGTCCTGCGCGGTGCGGTCCTGCGTGGTGCTGTCGAGGACGGTGCCCGGGATGATCCGGGGCTGCGGGTACCCGTACGGGCCGTCGTACTGCTCGCCGTCGGTGCGGTGCTGCCACTGCTGGTGATCGCTCATGGCGACCAACGTCCGCCCGGTGGATGAGAATCCGATGAGAGTCCGCTCAGAACGCCCCGAGAAGCCCGTTGACTTCTCATAAAGCCTGGTCAGGCTACGAGTCGGCGCCGTCCGGCGAGCAGCCGCAGGAACGCCGTACGACCAGGCGCGACGGGAAGGTGCGGACCCGTTCGGTGTCCGAGCCGGGCACCATCAGCGAGTCGTCCAGCACCAGGTCCACCGCGGCCCGGGCCATCGCGTCGCGGTCGGAGGCGACGGTGGTCAGCGGCGGGTCGGCGAGCGCGGCCTCCGGCACGTCGTCGAACCCGGCCACCGCGAGGTCCTCCGGCACCCGCAGGCCCAGTTCGCGGGCGGCCCGCAGCACGCCGATGGCCTGGTCGTCGGTGGAGCAGAAGATCGCCGGCGGGCGGTTCCCGGAGCGCAGCAGGTCGAGCGCGACGTCGAAGGCGCCGTAGCGGTGGAACGGCGCGTCGATCAGGTGCGGTTCGGTGGGCAGGCCGTGCGCGTCCATGGCGCGCTGCCAGCCCTCGACGTGGTCGATGACCGGGTCGCCGGGCGCGGGGGACTCCACCGGGCCGCCGAAGCAGGCCACGTACGGGTGCCCGTGCACCTCCAGCAGGTGGCGGACGACCGTCTCGGCGCCGGCCACGTCGTCGGTGACCACCGCGACGTCGTCGATCGCCTCGGGCCGGCGGTGCAGCAGCACCACCTTGGCGCCCTCCATGGCGGCGAACTCCTCGGCGGCCCGCTGGGAGGGGCCCTGGCTGACCAGGATCAGGCCGGAGACCCGCATGCCGAGGAAGGCGCGGACGTAGTGGACCTCGCGGTCGTCGACGTAGTCGGAGTTGCCGATCAGGACGAGCTTGCCGCGTTCGGAGGCGGCCCGTTCGACGGCGTGCGCCATCTCGGCGAAGAACGGCTGGCGGGCGTCCGGGACGACCATGCCGATCAGGTTGGTGCGGCGGGAGGCCATCGCCTGCGCGACGCTGTTCGGCCGGTAGCCGAGCTGCTCGATCGCGGCGAGCACCTTCTCCCGGGTGGCGGGCGCGACCGGGCGCGGTCCGTTGTTGATCACGTAGCTGACGACCGCGGTCGAGGTACCAGCCAGTCGGGCTACGTCGTCGCGCGTCACTTTGGCCACGGGGGGAGTCTACGCGTGTGGCATGCGGCCGGGCAGCGGGGGACCCGCGTCGGGCGGGCGTGGCGCGCGGGGCACCCCGGACGGGTCGGGACGAACCCGGACAGGCCGGGCGGGGCGGGGCGGCGCGGCCCCGTCCGGCCGACCGGTCAGGCCTCCAGGGCGGCCGGGGAGCGCCGGGCCGGCGGATCGTTCCGCTCGGCCCGCTCGCCCTTGTCCCCCTTGTCGGGGACGACGAAGCGGTAGCCGACGTTGCGCACGGTGCCGATCAGGCCCTCGTGCTCGACGCCGAGCTTGGCGCGCAGCCGACGGACGTGCACGTCGACCGTCCGGGTGCCGCCGAAGTAGTCGTAGCCCCAGACCTCCTGGAGCAGCTGCGCCCGGGTGAAGACCCGGCCGGGGTGCTGGGCGAGGTACTTGAGCAGCTCGAACTCCTTGAAGGTGAGGTCGAGCACCCGGCCCTTGAGCTTGGCCGAGTAGGTGGCCTCGTCGACCGAGAGGTCGCCGTTGCGGATCTCCATCGGGCTGTCGTCGGTGGACACCTGGAGCCGGCCGAGGGCGAGCCGCAGCCGGGCCTCGACCTCGGCGGGGCCGGCGGTGTCGAGCAGGACGTCGTCGATGCCCCATTCGGCGGTGACGGCGGCCAGGCCGCCCTCGGTGACCACCAGGATCAGCGGGCAGCCGATGCCGGTGGAGCGCAGCAGCTGGCAGAGGCTGCGGATCTGCGGCAGGTCACGCCTGCCGTCCACCAGGATGACGTCGGCGCTGGGCGTGTCGACCAGGGCGGCGCCCTCGGCGGGGGCCACCCGGACGTTGTGCAGCAGCAGGCCGAGCGCGGGCAGGACCTCCGCGGAGGGCTGCAGCGCGTTGGTGAGGAGGAGCAGAGAACTCATACCCGGTAGTCCCCTTTCCGGGTCGTCGCGGTCGCGTTCCGGTCGCCGCCACGGCCGGATGGCGCAGGTGCTGATGAGGGGGAGGAGACGGAGGCCAGGGGGGACGCGGGGGATCCGGCGGCGCGCGCGGCCGGACGGCGCACGCCCAGGGGGTCCTGTGACCCCCGGTGCACCGTTTCTGCCCTGCTCATCCGCGAACCTTCCGGTCCTGGCCCGTCCCGGGCGGCGGCCCGGAGCCGGGGTTGTCCGACGCCCCGGCCTCGTCCCGGCACCTCGTTGTGCCGTGTGTGGCGGGGCGGTCCCTGCGGCACGCCGGGGGTGGGCCGACGATTCGCACGGACGTCCGTACTGGCGTCCTGAAAGCACAAAAGGATCCGGGGGCGACTCTGCCCGGATCCCTCACGGATCGAGGATAGCCGACCGGCCCACCGCGCCGGGAGGGCTCGAATCCGGCGGTCCGGCCTTTTCGGGCGCGCCCCGGGTGAGCCCGGCCACAGCTTCGCGACGGCGCCGCCGGGCGCCGGGCCAGGGCGATTGCCGCTCGCGCGGGCGAACACGACATCATGGGGGACACATCGGCGGCACCGCGCGCGTACACCTTTCGGGCGAGGCGCGGGCGCACCGGTGGTGGACCCGGCCGGGACACCCGGGCCCGGGCGAGGACGACGAGAAGGGGTTGCCATGGGCGCGACCACCGGGCACGACCCGGCGGCCGCCGTTCGGGTGAGCGGGACGATCCGCTACTGGGCGGCGGCGAAGTCGGAGGCCGGGCTGGCCGAGGAGCCGTACCTGGCGGCGACCCTGGCCGAGGCGCTGGCGCGGGCCGAGGAGCGGCACGCGGACCGGCCGAAGCTGGTCCGGCTGCTCGGTCACTGCTCCTACCTGGTGGACGGCTCGCCGGTGGGCGGCCGTGACCGCGCGACCGTGGCGCTCACCGAGGGCGGGACGATCGAGGTCCTCCCCCCGTTCGCGGGCGGGTGAGCGGCATGACCGGGATGAACGGAACCCCCGAGGGGCAGCCCCAGCAGGCCCAGCCCCAGCAGGCCCAGCAGCCGCAGCCGCCGTACCCGCCGCAGTACCCGTACGGGCAGCCGCCGTACCAGCCGCAGCAGCAGCCTCAGCAGCCGCCGCAGGGTTACCAGCCCGGGCAGCCGCCGTATCCGTACGCCCCGCAGCAGGCGTACGCGCCGGATCCCTATGCGCAGCAGGGGCACGCGGCGCAGCCGTACGCCCCCGGCGCGGGCCAGGCGCCGTACGGCGGGCAGGCGTACGGCGGGCAGGCGTACGGGCAGCCGCCGTACGGCGCCGGACCGGGTACGGACGACGCCGCGACGACGCTGCTCCCGCCGGTGCCGTCGCTGGACGACGCTCCCACCGCGCTGCTCCCGCCCGTGTCGGCGTCGGGCCCGATGCCGCCGGCCCAGGCCCAGGCACACGCCCCGGCCCAGGCTCCGGCCCCGGATGCGGTCCAGGGGCCGGCGCGGCCCTACACCGGGCCGCGGCGCGGCCGGTCGCACCGTCGGACGGATCCCCCGGCGCCCGCGTCCGCGCCGGCGCAAGCCCAGGCCCAGGCCTACCCGCCGGTCCAGTCCCCGGACCACGGACAGGGCCTGGACCAGCCGACCATGACGCTCAAGCGCCCGGAGCCCCCGGCCCCCGTGCTGACCGACCCGGCCGCGGCCCGCGCCGCGCGGGCCGCCCGGGCGGCGCAGAACGCGCACGCGGCGCCCGCCGGTCCCGCCGCGCCGTTCCCCGGCCCGGCGCCGTCCCTGGGCACGCCGCCGTTCCCGCCCGCGACCCCCATGGCCCCCGTCGCCCAGCCGTCCCCGGTTCAGGCGGCGGCCCCGGCCGCGCCCGTGCGGACCGGTTCGCCGATCCACGACCCGGGCCTCCAGCCGGCCCTGATCACCGCCGGCGCCGCCGCCCTGCTGGCCGGCGGCGCGGCGCTCGGCCAGGTGCCGCTCGCCCTGGTGCTCGTCCTGCTCCAGGGCCTGACGGCGGCCGGCTGGTTCCGGCTGAACGGCATGTGGCCGGCCCGCCAGGGCATCGCGCTGGCCGCGCTGTCCGGTGTGGTGGCCGACGTCTCGGTGCTGCTGGCCGACGCGGACGGCGGCACGGCCGCGGTGGTGGGCACGCTCGGCGGGTTCTTCCTGCTGGTCCTGGTGCTGCAGACGTTCCGGCCGGCCGATCCGAAGGAGCGCTTCTACGCGCTCACCGTGCTCGGCTCCGCCACCGTGGTGACGGTGCTCTGCACCGCGCTGCTGCTGGCGGACTGGGTGCCGGCGGCGGTCGGCGCGGTCGCGCTGGCGACCCTGCTGGCGGCTGCGCCGCTGCCGGGACCGCGCTGGCTGGGCCCGCTGCTGGGCCTGGCCGCGGCGGTCGGTCTGGGCTTCGCGGTCGGCGCGCCGCCGTTCCTGGGCGTGGCGGCCGGTCTCGGTGCGCTGATCGGACGCCGGGTGGCCGCGTACGACTTCCCGTCCAGGTTCGTGCACATGACGGCGGGCGTGGCCCTGCCGCTGGCGGTGTCCGCACCGCTGGTCTGGATCGCCACCGCGCTGCTCGGCTGACCGCCGCGACGTCCCGTCCCGGAACCATGCTCCGGGGCGGGACGTCGTACGGTCGTGCGGGAGCGGCCGCACCGGAACGGCCCGATCCGCACGGCCGGCCGCGATGAGCACCACGAACCACGAACCACGAACGACAACGACGGACGACAGCGACCGGCGACGACGGGGGAGAGCGATGCGCGGCTGGCTGAAGGCGACGATCGGCGTGGTGGTGCTCTCCGGCGTGCTGGTGGGCGCCGACCGGATCGCCGTCGGCGTCGCCGAGGACGAGGCGGCCGACCAGATCCTGAAGAGCGGCCGGATGAGCCGGAAGCCGGACGTCTCGATCGAGGGCTTCCCGTTCCTCACCCAGGTCGTCTCGAAGAAGCTGGACGACGTGCGGATCTCCTCGGACGCGCTGACCGTCGGCGAGGGCAAGGACAAGGTGTCCCTGCACGCGTTCCGGGCCGAGCTCTCCGGTGTCGAGGTGAGCGGCAACATGAGCAGCGCCACCGTGGACAGCGGGACCGGCTCCGCGCTGATCACCTACGCGGACCTGTCCGGTCTGCTGCCGCCGGCCTCGGAGCTGGTGCCGAACGCGGGCCGGCTCTCGCTGGGCGCCGGCACCCGGCTGAGCCTCTCCTACGGCGGTCCGGGCAAGGTCAAGGCCTCGCTGGGGCCGTTCCCGATCGGCGACGCCGCGGTGCACAGCAAGGGCGACACCGTGACGGTGGACGGGTTCAAGCTGAGTTCGATGGCCTCGCTGCTGGCCGGGGTGTCCGACCAGACCCTCGCCCTGATCAGCTTCACCCTCTCCACGCTGCCCGCCGGGCTGAACCTGTCCTCGGTCACGCCGCAGGAGGACGGCCTCCGGCTGGGCTTCGACGGCAAGGGCATCAAGCTCATCGGCTGACCCGAACACCTCCCCGCCAACCGTTCCGTCGTTCCGCTCCGCGAGACGCGCTGTCCAGCGTCGGCCGCGGAGCGGTGTCGTTCCCGCCTCCCGGCCCCCCTCCGGGCGCCCACGGCCCGGGTCCCGGCCGGTTCCCGACGCCCATGAAATGGTCAAATCCCATGATGTGAGCCACCTGGTCTCGCCATTCGATACGCTGGTGACAGCGGGCGTCGGGTGTCCCTAGCATCGTTCGCATGAAGCGACAGACGGACCTCACCAAGCGGCGGGCGGTAGACCTGTGCCGCGTGGCCGCCTGTCTGTGTCGAATGCCTTAACTCGGCGTCCAGGCAGGGCAGTTGCCCCCGCCGCCGATTTCTTCCGGTGACCGCAGCCGGCCCCTCTGGCCGGGCGTTCCCGCCGTACTCCGCCACACACCGCCCGGTCGCGCCGCACACCGGCTCCTGTCCCATTATTCGGACAGGAATTCGGACCGATGGCCGACGGGCGACCCGCACCACCGCTGAGCAGCAGCACCCCGAAGCAGCGAGCACCTTCCGCCAACCGCCCCCGGATGGAGAACATCACCATGAGCCGCAGCGACGTCCTGGTCGACGCCGACTGGGTCCAGGCCCACCTGGACGACCCGAAGGTCGTGATCGTCGAGGTCGACGAGGACACCTCCGCGTACGACAAGAACCACATCCGCAACGCGGTCCGGATCGACTGGAAGGACGACCTCCAGGACCCGGTCCGCCGCGACTTCATCGACCAGGCCGGCTTCGAGGCGCTGCTCAGCGCCAAGGGCATCGCCAACGACGACACCGTCGTCCTCTACGGCGGCAACAACAACTGGTTCGCCTCCTACGCCTACTGGTACTTCAAGCTGTACGGCCACGGCGACGTCCGCCTGCTCGACGGCGGCCGCAAGAAGTGGGAGCTGGACTCCCGCGACCTGGTCGCCGAGGTGCCGCAGCGCGCCGCGACCGAGTACACGGCGCAGGCCGCCGACTCCTCGATCCGCGCCTTCCGCGACGACGTGATCGCCGCCATCGGGAACCTCAACCTGGTCGACGTCCGCTCGCCCGACGAGTTCTCCGGCAAGCTGCTCGCCCCGGCCCACCTCCCGCAGGAGCAGTCGCAGCGCCCCGGCCACGTGCCGACCGCGCGCAACATCCCGTGGGCCAAGAACGCCAACGACGACGGCACCTTCAAGAGCGACGACGAGCTCAAGGCCCTGTACGAGGCCGAGGGCGTCGACCTGGCGACGGACACCATCGCCTACTGCCGCATCGGCGAGCGCTCCGCGCTCACCTGGTTCGTCCTGCACGAGCTGCTCGGCCAGGAGAACGTGAAGAACTACGACGGCTCGTGGACCGAGTACGGCAGCCTCGTCGGCGTGCCGATCGAGCTCGGCAACTGAGCCACCGGCTCCACCCGTAAGGCAGAAGGGAAACAAGACAATGTGCGGTGCGAAGGCCGGCGGCCCGGACCTGGCAGGAGTTGACGTGGCGAACGAGACGATCATCCAGGGTTCGGTGACCCGCGACGGCGAGCCGGTCAACGGCTACGTCCGACTGCTCGACGAGAACAACGAGTTCACGGCCGAGGTCCCCACCTCGGCGACCGGCCAGTTCCGGTTCTTCGCCCGCCCGGGCAAGTGGACCCTGCGCGCGCTCATCCCGGGCCAGACCGTGGACCGCCAGGTGGTCGCCTCCCAGGGCAACCTGACCGAGGTCGCCATCGCCGTCTGACCGGCGACGCCGGAACAGCAGTACCGAGGGCCCCTGCCGAGCGGGGGCCCTCGGGCATACCGTGGAAGCGTGCAGTCCCGTCGGCGGCGCCGCTACTACTACGTCATGATGGCCGTCTGCCTGGGCCTCTTCGTGCTGGCCTGGGGAGCGGTCCGGTTCGTCTCCGTCCCGGCGGCCGTGGCCCTGTGCGTGGTCGCGATGGTCATCCCGCCGGCGGCGGCGGTGTTCGCCAACCGGCGCGACCCCGAGGACGACTGGTGGGACGACCCGCGCTGGGAGGACCCGAAGTGGGACGAGCCCGGCCACGACCGGGACCGCCCCGACCACGAGGACAGCCCTTAGGGCCTAGTAGACGAGCGCCTGCACGCCGTCGGCCATGATCTCGCTGACGAAGACCTGCGCGCCCGCGATCCGGGCACCCTCGATGAGGTCCTTCTCCTCGATCCCGCGCCGCGCCGCGCACTGGGTGCAGAGCGTGAGCGTGCCCCCGGCCAGCACCGACTCCAGCAGGTCGGGCAGCGGCGCCGCGTGCGGCAGCTCGAACTCCGCCGCCCGCCCGGGCAGGGCGAACCAGGACGACTCCCCGGTCAGCCAGAGCGACACCTCGACGCCACTGGCGACGGCGACCGCCGCCACCGTGAACGCCTGCGAGCACCGCTCGGGGGCGTCGGCCCCCGCGGTGACCTTGATGACGAGCTTCTTCGAAGACATGCCGACACCCTAGATCGCCGACGTGGTGGGGCTCACCGAGACCCTCCCCCACCCGCCGGATAGAGTGAGCGGCAGCAAAATCCACCACACTGTCGCCGCAATGGGAGCCACCCGTGTCCGGTCTGGAAATCTTCTTCGACGGTCTGCTGGCCCTCATGGCCGTGCTGATCACCTGGTTCGCCATCTTCTCCGTGATGAAGCTCTACCAGGGCCAGCGCTGACCCCGCTGCCGTACGGTTGAAGTACTCCCGCACCGACGACAGCGACCAGGAACATGATCGAGATCCCCTCTGACCTCCACAAGGACGTCGTCCCGCTCGCCTTCCTCCTCGGCACCTGGGAGGGCGCGGGCGTCCATGACTTCCCCGGCACCGAGAAGTGCAACTTCGGCCAGGAGATCGTCATCCGCCACGACGGACGGCCCTTCCTGGAGTTCCGTTCCCGCACCTGGGTGCTGAACAGCGAGGGCGAGAAGGTCCGTCCGCTGGAGAACGAGCACGCCTTCTGGCGCATCACCAGCAACCAGCACGGCACCAGCGGCGCCCGCGGGGTCGAGATCTCGTCCGTCCGTGACGACGGCACGGTGGAGATCTGGTACGGCGAGCTGGCCGACGGCAAGCCGCAGATCGACGTCTCCACCGACGCGGTGGCCCGGATCGAGGGCTCGCCGGAGTACTCGGGCGGCAAGCGGCTCTACGGCTTCGTCAACGAGGAGCTGCTCTGGGTGGGTGAGAAGGCCGCCCCGAACGTCCCGCTGCGCCCGTACATGTCGGCCCAGCTGCGGAAGGTGCTCTCGCCGGCCCAGCTGATCAAGGACATCAACGACCTGCCGGACGACGGCATCGCCTTCTTCAAGTAGCCCTTCGAGCAGGCACGGCCGCCCGCAGGGGCGCGCACGGGTAGGGACCGGCCCCCGGCCGGTCCCTACACTTGGTTCAGGACCCCCGACGTTTGGCAGGGACAGGACCGTGGCGGACACCGGCACCACCGACTGGCAGCTCTCCGGCGACTGGAAGGCCGACCTGCGCGAGCGCGGGTACCGGCTCACCCCGCAGCGCCAGCTCGTGCTGGAGGCGGTCGACGCGCTCGACCACGCCACCCCGGACGACATCCTCTGCCACGTCCGGCAGACCGCCAGCGGCGTCAACATCTCCACCGTCTACCGGACCCTGGAGCTGTTGGAGGAGCTGGGCCTGGTCTCGCACGCCCACCTCGGCCACGGCGCCCCGACCTACCACCTGGCCGGCCGCCACCACCATCTGCACCTGGTCTGCCGGGACTGCGAGAAGGTCACCGAGACCGGCACCGAGATCGCCCAGCCGCTGATCGACAGCCTCCGCGCCCAGCACGGCTTCGACACCGACCTCAAGCATTTCGCCATCTTCGGCCGCTGCGCCGACTGCGCCGCCGGGCCCGCCGCGGAGCGGTCGTAAGCTAGCCGGTATGACCGGTCTGAAGAGCCCGCTGCTTGCGCTGTCCGGAGCCGTCCCCGCCGAGGGAACCGACGAGGGTGTCGCCGCCCACTACGGCGACCTCTTCCGTGAACAACGGAACCTCTCCCAGGGCAGCGGTTTCGTGGACCTCTCGCACCGCGGCGTGATCACCGTGACCGGCGCGGACCGGCTGAGCTGGCTGCACCTGCTGGTCACCCAGCACGTCAGCGCGCTGCCGCCGCAGCAGGCCACCGAGGCGCTGGTGCTCTCGCCCAACGGGCACGTCGAGCACGCCCTCTACCTGGTCGACGACGGCACCACCATCTGGGCACACGTCGAGCCGGGCACCCAGCAGGCGCTGGTCGGCTACCTGGAGAGCATGAAGTTCCTCTACCGGGTCGAGGTGGCCGACGCGACCGCCGACTACGCGGTGGTCCACCTGCCGGCCGGCTCCACCGCCTCCGCCGAGGGCGCGGCGGCCGTCCGCGAACTGCCGTACGGGCGGGACCTCTTCCTGCCCCGCGCCCGGCTGGCGGAGCTGACCGCGGGCTACGGTCCGGCGGCGGGCGTCTGGGCGTACGAGGCGCTGCGGATCGAGGGCCACCGGCCGCGGCTCGGCTTCGAGACCGACCACCGGACCATCCCGCACGAGGTGGACTGGCTGAGCACCGCCGTCCACCTGCAGAAGGGCTGCTACCGGGGCCAGGAGACGGTGGCCCGGGTGCACAACCTGGGTCGGCCCCCGCGCCGGCTGGTCTTCCTGCACCTGGACGGCACCGAGGAGGTGCTGCCCCCGCACGGGACGCAGGTGCGGCTCGCCTCCGACCCGGAGGGGCGGGCGCTCGGCATCGTCACCTCCTCGGCGCGCCACCACGAGCTGGGGCCGATCGCGCTGGCCGTCGTGAAGCGCAACGTTCCGGTGGACGCGGTGCTGCTGGCCGGCACGGTGCCGGGGACGCAGGACGTGATCGTCCCGCAGTGAAGCGGAGGTCCTGGCCGTTGCCGGCCATGACGTTCATGACGTTCATGACGTCGGTGACGCTCGCGCGGAGGCGTGGGACGGGAGGACGGTTTCCGCCGTCGGGGACGCGTCCGGCCTTCGCCGGTTCGAGCGCGATCCTGCGGGGTTCTTCCACGTGGACGGGCAAGCCCGGGAGACGCCGGCCCCGGTGGCGATGTGGGCGGTCGGCCGGGTACGGCAGCGTTCGACGAGCCTTCGCCGTCCCTCGATGCTCAACGGGGCGTTCGCGTGCGTCACGGGAGCACCTCGCTGCTCCGATCCGCTGCGATCACACCGCGCAGGGGGAACGCGACAGGTAGCGCAACCAGGACGAGGAGTCCGCTCGCCCAGAGCGGCCCGAGGTCCCCGGCCGCCGTGCTGAGGGTCGTCGCGGCGACGAGGGGTCCGACAACAGCGCCCACGTTGAGCGCGGCGGTCGCGTAGGAGCCGGCCATGGTGGGTGCTGCTGCCGCCTCGTAGAGCACCCGCGTGATCAGCGTGCTACCCAGCGCGAACGACAGCGCGCCCTGGACGAACACGAGGGCGAGCAGAGCAACCGGCCTGTCGGCCAGCAGGGCCAGGGCCGGCCAGCCGACGAGCAGCAGCGGACCGCCGACCGCGACGACCGGACCGGGGTGCTGGTCGGACAATCGGCCGGCAACGGTGACCCCGGCGAAGGAACCCGCACCGAAGAGCACCAGGACGACGGAGATCCACAGCTCGCCCAGCCCGGCGGTGTCGGTCACGACGGGGGCGAGGAAGGTGAAGCCGGCGAAGGTCGCCGCGTTCACCATGGCGCCGAGCAGCATGATCAGGAGCAACCGCGGCCTCTTGAGCTGCGCGAGTTCCGATCGCAGGGCCGGCCCGTCGGCAGCGACCTTCTGCACACGTCGCGCCGGGATCCCTCGGACGATGCCGATGGCCGCGGGCAGACAGAGAGCGGCGATGGCCCAGAAGGTGGCCCGCCAGCCGAACAATGTGCCGAGCACCGACCCCGCTGGGACACCGGCGACCGTGGCCACCGTGGTGCCCGACAACAGTACGGCGAGCGCGCGTCCCTTCCTGTCGGGCGGGACCAGCGTGGTGGCAGCCGTCAGAGCCACGGCGAGGAACCCCGCGTACGCGAGTGCTGCGGCCACCCGGGTCGCGACCAGGACCGGGAAGCTCGAGGTGGCAGCGCCCACGACGTGGGCTGCCAGGAACGCGAGGACGAACCCCGGAAGGCTGGACCGTCCGGGCCGGTTGCGGGCGAGCCCGGCCATGAGCGGGGCGCCGACGGTCATTCCGATCGCGAATGCCGAGGTGAGGATGCCTGCTGTCCCGACTGTCACGTCGAGGTCCGAGGCGATGTCCGGCAGGAGGCCGGCGAGCATGAATTCCGAGGTGCCCATGGCGAAGACCGCCACGGCGAGCAGATACAGCGGGAGGGGCATCGAGTGGCTCCGAGGTGAGGAGAAGCACGAGAAGGTCGTCTCGTCACCGCGGTCAGCACCCAGGGGCGCACTCGTCCGGCCGCAGAACGCGGCGGGACGGCAGACTACGAACTCAGTGGTTCAGGGGGCTGACGGCGTGACCGAAAGCCCCCACCCTGTCTGACTCAGGACTCGGCATGGCCCGCACGGTACCTGACCGATGCCCGTCGAGGCCATCGGTTTCACAGCCGCCGGTGTGTCATCGACGGCATGACCCGCAACACCTGGCTAGACCTCGACGAGGACGGTGAACGGGCCGTCGTTCACCAGGGCGACCTTCATGTCGGCGCCGAAGCGGCCGGTCTCGACCTTGGCGCCGAGCGCGCGCAGCTGGGCGACCACCTCGTCCACCAGCGGCTCGGCGACCGGGCCGGGTGCGGCGGCGTTCCAGGTGGGGCGGCGGCCCTTGCGGGCGTCGCCGTAGAGCGTGAACTGGCTGATCACCAGCAGCGGTGCCCCGACGTCGGAGCAGGACCGCTCCACGCCCTCGTCGTCGGCCGGCAGCAGCCGCAGCGTCCAGAGCTTGCGGGCCAGTTGGGCCGCCTTGGCGGGGGTGTCGTCATGGGTGACGCCGACCAGGACGCAGAGTCCGGGCTCCTCGATCGCGCCGACGGTCTCCCCGGCCACCGTCACCCTGGCCTCGGTCACTCGCTGCACCACTGCTCGCATGCCGCCATTCTGCCGGAGCCGTCCGGGGCGTGAGCAGGCCCCCATGGGCGCTCGAAGGCCTGGCGCACGCCGGGTTGCGTGCGCCTGCGTGCGCCATGGCAGCGTTCTCCCGGCGAAAAGCTTCGGTCGTATCAGCCACCCCTCTTCGCCAGGGGGCCGTTCGGGTGCACGGGCGGTGCGGCGGCGCCGGGCGGGGTGGCACGCTGGGGGACCGTACGAGGGCGTGTCCGCCGCTCCGCCGCACCTGGGCGGGGAGCCGGCCGCGCCCGAGGTCCGGGGCGCCGAGGTCCGCCGCGCCGGGCCCGGTTCGGCCGGGCGGCCGAGCCGGTGGGTCAGGCGTTCCGGTCGTGTCGCCCCGCCGGGTGGCCACGGCCGGGGGGCGGGGACCTTCGCGGTCGTCCGGGCGTGCCTCCGGACGGGAACGCGCCGGCGGCGCGCGCGGGGGTTGGCGGGCCGGACCGGCGGCAGGCGACGGGGCGCCGCGAGCGGGTGGGATCGGGACGACGGCAGGTGGTTGGTTGATGGACGCGATCAGCACGGCGCAGGACCGGTACGGGCGGCTGCCCGAGGGGCCCGGGGCCGGCCCCGAGCCGGACCTCGGACGCCTGGGCCTGGATCAGCTGCGGACCCTGCGCCGGGAGACCCTGGACCAGGAGGCCGACCTCTCCTACCTGCGGCGGCTGCTGCACGGCCGGATGGACATCCTGCTGGCCGAGTTGGACCGCCGGCCCGGAGCCGGCGGCCCGGCCCGGCCCACGGACGCGGCGGAGCAGGCCGGCGCCCTGCTGGAGCTGCTGCCGGCGATCCTGACCGACGCCCCGTCCACCGTCCGCCGCTCGGCCCGGCACGTCACGCTGGGGCCGCCGCGCGGGCAGCAGTCCCAGCTGGAGGCGGACGCGCTGATGGGCGACGTCCAGCTGGCCGACCTGGCCGCGCACCCGGCCGAGGAACTGCTGGCGGCGCTGGAGCGGCTGCGGGCGCACGAGCGGGAGGTGTCCGGGCGACGGCAGCGGCTGCTGCGGACGGCGGACGGCTGCAACGCCGAAATCACCCGCAGGTACCGTGATGGGGAAGCACGGGTCGACGACCTGCTCGCAGGCGGTCCGCTCTGACAGGTGCGGGGGGCGCCGGGGGTGGGGGACGGGCCCGGCTCGCCCCCGGTTCACCCTCACCTCCGGAAGGCTTTCGCCATGTCCAATTCCGTCTCCCTGCCCGTGCTCGCCGAAGTCGTCCGCTCGGGTTTCACCGAGGGCCGGCACCGAGGTTCGCTGGTGCTGCTGGCCGCTGACGGCTCCGTCGAGTTCGCGCTGGGCGAGCCGGACGCGCCGGTCTTCCCGCGCTCCTGCGCCAAGCCGTTCCAGGCCGTGGCCACGCTGCGGGCCGGGCTCGCGATCGAGGGGGAGCTGCTGGCGCTGGCGGCTTCCAGCCACTCCGCCGAATCGTTTCACCTCGACGGCGTGCGGCGGATCCTCGCCGGTGCCGGACTGGACGAGTCCGCCCTGCGCACCCCGGCCGACCTCCCGCTCGACGACCTGGAGGCCGAACTGCACCTGCGCTGGGGCGGTGACCGCGAGCCGATCCTGATGGACTGCTCCGGCAAGCACGCCGGCTGGCTCGCCGCCTGCGCGGCCAACGGCTGGCCCACCGACAGCTACCTCGACCCGGAGCACCCGATCCAGCGACTGGCCCGCGAGGCCCTGGAGGAGGCCGTCGGCGAGCCGGCCGCGCACGCCGGGGTGGACGGCTGCGGCGCGCCGCTGCTGGCCGTCGGCCTGACCGCCCTGGCCCGCGGCTACCGCGCCCTGCTGCTGGCCGAGCCCGGCACCCCGCAGCGCCGGGTCGCCGACGCGATGCGCGCGCACCCCGAGTACGTGGCCGGCACCCGCCGGGCCGACACCCGGCTGATGCGGGCGGTGCCCGGCGCGCTCGCCAAGATGGGCGCGGAGGCCGTCCAGGTGGTGGCGCTGCCGGACGGCCGGGCGCTCGCCTTCAAGATCGAGGACGGCGCCGAGCGCGCCCGCGGCCCCGTCCTGGCCGCCGCGCTGCGCCGCCTCGGGGTGACCACCGGCGATTCCACGCTGGAGCGGATCGCCGCCGCCCCGCTGCTCGGCGGCGGCGTCCCGGTCGGCGAGGTGCGCGCCGCGTTCTAGCGGGTTCCAGCGGTCCGCCCTCCTCCGCATGCGGAGCGACGGCCCCCGGTGCACGGTGGAC
This sequence comes from Kitasatospora sp. NPDC058032, assembly GCF_042885845.1. NCBI lineage: Bacteria > Bacillati > Actinomycetota > Actinomycetes > Kitasatosporales > Streptomycetaceae > Kitasatospora > Kitasatospora sp. NPDC058032. The sequence goes on from NZ_JBHVRK010000041.1 coordinate 42,600, forward strand.
CGGGGGCCGTCGCACAGCTGAGGAGTCCGCCATGAGCGAGCACGTGTACCGGGTGACCGAGATCGTCGGGTCCTCGACGGAGAGCGTCGACGCCGCGATCCGCAACGGCATCGAGCGTGCCTCCCGGACGCTGCGCCACCTCGACTGGTTCGAGGTCTCGCAGGTCCGCGGCCACCTCGCCGAGGGGCGGATCAAGCACTACCAGGTGTGCATGAAAGTCGGCTTCCGGCTGGAGGACGACGACGCTTAGGCACGCTCCGGCAGCACCAGCGGCACCCCCGTGCGCGGGTGCGGCAGCACCTCGACCGGGTGCCCGTACACCTCGCTGAGCAGCGGCGCGCGCAGCACCTCGGCCACCGGCCCGTCGGCGACCGTCGCGCCGTCGGTCAGCAGCACCACCCGGTCGGCGTAGGCCGCGGCGAGCGACAGGTCGTGCAGGACGACGACCACGCCGTCCCCCGCGGCGGCCCGGGTGCGGGCCAGGCGCAGCACCAGTTCCTGGTGGCGCAGGTCGAGCGCGGCGGTGGGTTCGTCGAGCAGCAGCAGGGCGGTGCGCTGGGCGAGCACCCGGGCCAGCGCCACCCGGGCCCGTTCGCCGCCGGAGAGCGCGGTGAACGGCCGCCCGGCGAAGGCGGCGGACTCGGTCGCGGCCATCGCCTCGTCGACCACCCGCCCGTCCTCGGCGGCGGCCGCGGTGCCGGCCCAGGGGGCGCGGCCCATCCGGACCACCTCGTCGGCGGGGAACGGGAAGGACAGCGCGGCCGCCTGCGGCAGCAGCGCGCGGCGGCGGGCGAGGTCGGCGGGCCGGTAGCCGGCCAGCGGGCGGCCGTCCAGCCGGACCTCGCCGGCGGTCGGCGTGAGGTCGCCGGCCAGCACGGAGAGCAGGGTGGACTTGCCGGCACCGTTCGGTCCGAGCAGGGCGACCACCTCGCCGGCGGTGACCCGGACGTCGGCCCCGGCCAGCAGCTCGCGCCCGCCGACGGTCAGCCGGACGGCCTCGGCGGTGAGCAGTTCGGTGCCCGGGGCGGGCCGTGCGGGTACCTCGGGCCGGTTGCGCAGGGCGCCGATCCTCATGCCCAGCCTCCCTGCTTGGTCCTGGTGCGGCGCAGCAGCCAGAAGAAGAACGGGCTGCCGATCAGCGCGGTGAGCACGCCGAGCGGGAGTTCGGCCGGTTCGGCCAGGGTGCGCGCGGCGAGGTCGGCGGCGACCAGCACGAGGGCGCCGCCGAGCGCGGAGGCGGGCAGCAGGAAGCGGTGGCCGGGGCCGGCGACCATCCGCAGCAGGTGCGGGACGACCAGGCCGACGAAGCCGATGATGCCGCTGACCGCGACGGCGGCGGCGGTGAGCAGGGCGACCACGGTGATCAGCACCAGCCGCATCCGCTCGACGTCCACGCCGAGGTGCCGGGCCGGCCGTTCGCCGAGCGCCAGCAGGTCCAGCGAGCGCGCGTAGCGGGGCGCGACGGCGAGGCCGACCAGGGCGAACGGGAGGACGGCGAGCACCTTGCCCCAGGTGGCCTGGGAGAGCGAGCCGAGCTGCCAGAAGGTGACCTGGCTGATCGCCGCGGAGTCGGCGGTGAACAGGAACAGGCCGATCAGGGCGCCGCAGAAGGCGTTCACCGCGACGCCGGTGAGGATCAGGGTGACCACCTCGGTGCGGCCGCCGGAGCGGGACATCGCGTAGACCGCGAAGACGGTCAGCAGGCCGGTGGCGAAGGCGGAGGCGGTCACCGTCCAGGTGCCGAGCGCGTCCAGGCCGAGCACGATGCAGCCGACCGCGCCGACCGCGCCGCCGGAGGAGACGCCGATGACGGCCGGTTCGGCGAGCGGGTTGCCGAAGACGCCCTGCATCAGCGCGCCCGCGCAGCCGAGCGAGCCGCCGACCAGCAGGGCGAGCACCACCCGGGGGAGCCGGACGTTCCAGAGCACCGACTCGGGGACGCGGTCGAGGGCGTGGCCGCCGAGGCCGAGCCGGTGGCCGAAGGAGGCGAGGATGTCGCCGAGCGGGATGCGGTAGGCGCCGATGCCGGCCGCGAGCAGGGCGAACAGCAGCAGGGCGACGGCGAGGCCGGTGGTGAGCAGGGCGGTGCGGCTGGTGCGCCTGGCCACGGGAAGGCTCTTGCCGGTGACGGCGGCGGTCATCGGGCGGCCTTCGGGTAGAGCTGTTCGGCGATCTCGCGGATCACCTGCGGGGTGCGCGGCCCGTAGCTGAGCAGCTGGCCGTCCTCGACGGAGACGATCCGGCGGTCGAGCCCGGCCGGGGTCTGGGCGACGCCGGGCAGCTTGAGCAGGCCGTCGACGCCGCCGACGGAGTCGAGCCCCTTGCTCATCACCAGGATCGCGTCGGGGGCGGCCTTGACCAGGGCCTCGCTGGTGAGCGGGGTGAAGTCGCCGCTGAGCCCGGCGGCGGTGCCGGCGTCCTCGCCGCCGACCGCCTCGATCAGCGAGCCGGCGCCGGAGGCGGGGCCGCCGAGCAGATAGACGGAGGCGCTGCCGCGAAGGTAGAGGAAGGCGACCTTGGGGCGCTGTCCGACGGCGGGCAGGGCGGCCGTCGCCTCGGTGATCCGCTGCTCGGTGCGCTCCTTCAACTGCCGCCCGGCGTCGGGGACTCCGAGGGCGGCGGCGACGGTGTCGATGCGCGGGCCGACGTCCTCCAGCCGCTTGGCGTCGTCCAGGACGAGCAGCGGGACGCCGGCCGCGCGGATCTGCGCGATCGCCTCGGCCGGGCCGGTGGAGCGGTCGGCGAGCACGACGGTCGGGTGCAGGGAGAGCACGCCTTCGGCGGAGACGTCGTGGGCCTGGGTGATCACGGGCAGGGCGGTGGCCTGCTCGAAGGTGGTGGAGACGTCCCGGGCGACGACCTTGGGGCCGAGGCCGAGGCTGAAGACGATCTCGGCCAGGCTGCCGTTGAGCGGGATGATCCGTTCGGCGCTGGTGACGGTGGTGGTCCGGCCGTCGGCGGAGGCCGCGGTGGCGGGGAGCTGCGGGGCGGGCGCGTCGGGCAGCGGCTCGACGGTGTCCGGGGCCTGTGTGCCGGTGCCGGTGGCCTCGCCCGTGCTGGTCGAGAAGCCGCAGGCCGTCAGGGCGAACAGCAGGCCGAGGAGGAGCAGCAGGATCGCGGGGCCGCGCGCGGCCCGATGTCGGGTGGTACTGCTGCTCAACGTCGTTCCCTTCGTCGGGAGTTGTCGCCGCCGGTGGGTGGGGTGCGGGGGTGCCCGGCGGGGCTCTTGACTCATATATTAGGTTAGCCTTACCTAAAACTCGCAAGGGGGTCGGTGATGTGCCGACCCCGCTTTCCCCTGTCGCGCCGAGGAGTGATCCGCGTGCCTCTGCCCCATCGGCTCCGCCGTCTGACCGCCGGCCTGGTGGCCGCCCTGGCGGCCCTGTTGACGGTCGCCCTGCTGCCCGGACAGGCGGTCGCGGCCGAGGGGCGGGTGTCCGGCGGGCGGCTCGACTGGGGGATCAAGCAGTCCTTCCTGACGTACGTCACCGGGCCCATCGCCCAGGGGAGTTGGGCGCTCACCGGCGGCGCGGCCACGGTCGCCGGCAGCGGCTTCCGGTTCCACTCCGCCACCGGCACGTACGACCCGGCGAGCGGCGCGCTGAGCGCCTCGTTTTCCGGCGGGGTCCGGTTCACCGGGCACCAGGAGAGCGGCGCCAACGCACTCGACCTGAGCATCGGACGGCTCACCTTCCGGGCCGCCCCGGGCGGTTCGGCCGGGCTGTACGCGGACGTCAGCAGCAAGTCCCGGGAGACCGGTCAGGTCAGCAACGCGAGCCAGGCCAAGATCGCCGACCTCTCGCTGGCCGGCGTCGACCTGCGCGGCGCGGCCGGCACCCTGACGCTCAACAACGTCCCGGCGACGCTGACCGACGCGGGGGCCAAGGCCTTCAGCGGGTTCTACACCGCCGGGACGGCGCTCGACCCGGTCAACCTGTCGGTCAACCTCCCGGCGGCTCAGCCGACCTCGGCGGCGCCGAGTGCCACCGCGACCGCTACTCCAAGCGCCACTGCCACCGCCTCCGCCTCCGCCACCGCTTCGCCGAGCGCCGCGCCGTCGTCGGCCGCCCCGGCGGCCCCGGCCGACACCCCGGCCCCGGCCGACACCCCGGCCCCGGCCGACACCCCGGCCCCGACCACCGCTCCGGCCGCCGCCGCCACCGAGTTCGGCAACGGCGCGCTCGACTGGGGGGTGCGTCGCACCTTCCGCGACTACGTCACCGGCGCCATCGCCCAGGGCCGTTGGGAGACCACCGGCGGCGCGGCGGACGGCGGCGCGTTCTTCCGCTGGACGCCCGCCAAGGGCAGCTACGACCCGGCGAGCGGCGCGCTGAGCGCCGCGTTCACCGGCAGCGTCCGCTTCACCGGCCTGAAGAGCGGCGACGCCTACGCCCTGGACCTCACCCTGGCCAACCCGGGCATCGCCGTCGCCGACGGCAAGGGCGTGCTGCGCGCCGACGTCTCCGGCCGTACGCCGGACGGCGCCGCCCAGCAGCTCACCGGCGTCGAGCTGGCGACCTTCGACCCGGCCGGCCTCACCTCCGAGGGCGGGCTGCTCAAGGCCGTCGAACTCCCGCTCACGCTCACCGAGCCGGGCGGCAAGGCCTTCGGCGGGCTGTACCCGGCGGGCACCGTGATGGACCCGCTGAGCTTCGCCGTCGCCCTCGACCCGGCCGCCGCCCTCCCGCCGCTGCCGGACATCGGCAGCGCCCCGGCCGTCGCGCCGAGCCCGTCCGTCACGCCGGTCGCGGCCACGGTCGACGGCGGTGGCTCGGACGGTGTGCCGACGGCGGCCGTGGTGGCCGGCGGCCTGCTCGCCGCTGCGCTGGCCGCGGCCGGTGGGGTGGTTCTCTTCCGCCGCCGTCGCGCCTGACCCCCCCTCCCCACCTCCTTCCCCCGTTCATCGATCGGAGTTCCCCCCATGTCCCGCAACCGCACCCGGCTGGCCGCCCTGGCCGCCGTCACCGCCGGCCTCGGCCTGACCGCCTTCGGCGCCCCGGCCCTGGCCTTCGGCGCCGGCGCGCCGAGCAGCGTCACCTACGACACCGGCGCGCTGGACTGGGGCGTGAAGGCCAGCTTCCGCAACTACATCGAGAGCCCGGCCTCTCAGGGCGGCGCGATCGAGCTGACCGACGGTGCGACCCGCAACGCCGACGGCACCTTCCACTTCGGCCTGGCGAGCGCCAAGTACGACCTCACCACCCACGCGCTCAGCTCCTCCTTCACCGGCGGCGTGCACTTCACGGCCCACCACGGGGCGCTGGACGTGGCACTCAGCGACCTGAAGATCACCACGTCGGGGACGGCCGGCACGCTCACGGCCGACACCGCCTCCAAGGAGTCGATGGGCGCGGCGGAGGTCACCAAGCGGGACGATGTGCCGCTGGTGACGTTCACCGTCGGCCGGGACACCACGACGGGCGTGCCGACGGCGGCGAAGCTGACGGAGGAGGGCGCGAAGGCGTTCGCGGGCTTCTACCAGGCCGGCGCGGACATGGACCCGCTGGCGCTGCTGCTCCAGCAGAGCCCGGCCACCCCGTCCCCGACGGCGACGCCGACTGCTACGGCCACGTCTACGGCCACCCCGACGGCGACGGCGACGGCGACGGCGACTCCGACCCCGACCGCCGAGCCGTCCACCACGGCCACCGCCTCCCCGTCGGCCACCGCGACCGCCGAGCCCACGGCCACCGCCACCGCCACCGCCACCGCTTCGCCGTCCGCCACCCAGACCCCGACGGCCACCTCCTCGCCGTCCGCGACCTCGTCCCCGTCCGCCACCGGTACCCTGTCCGCCGCGCCGAGCGGCAACGGTGAACTCGCCGTCGTCAACGGCACGCTGGACTGGTCGGTCAAGGAGAGCTTCCGCAAATACCTGCAGAGCCCGGTGGCCAACGGCAAGGTCGAGTTCGGCGGCGGTGCGGCCGACTACCGCTTCGGCGGGGCGAACGGCAGCTACAACACCAAGAGCCACACCCTGTCGGCGGGCTTCGCCGGTTCGGTGCGCTTCCTCGGCCACCCGGCCGCGGGGGGTGGCTACCAGCTCGACACCGCCCTCTCCAAGCTCGGCCTGAGCATCTCCAAGGACGGCGCCTACCTGACGGCCGACGTCAACGCCAAGTCCCTGGACGGGAAGACGACGTCGCTGTCCGGCGCGCGGATCGCCAAGCTGGACGTGTCGAAGGCGAACCTCACCCCGGTGAACGGTGTCGTCACGCTCAACGCCGTCCCGGCCACGCTGACCGCCGAGGGCGTCCCGGCCTTCGTCAACTACAAGGAGGGTGACGCCCTCGACCCGGTCACCGTTTCGCTGGCCTTCGACAAGAACGCCCAGCTGCCCACCACCCAGCCGAGCAACGGAACTGCGGGCGGTACCACCACCGGCACGACCGGTACGACCGGCTCCACCGGCACCGGATCCGGGACCGTCGGCGGCGCCTCCCTGACCACCACCGGTGGCAGCACCGGCGTGCTGGCCTCCACCGGTTCCTCCACCCCGGTGGCCCCCCTCCTGGCCACCGCCGGCGGCCTGCTCCTCCTCGGCGGCGGCGCCACCGCCCTGGCCCGCCACCGCAAGTCCACCGAGGTCTGATGCGGAAGGCTGTGGAGTAGGAAGTCGGCGGATCCGACTTCCTACTCCGGCACGCTGAACAACGTCATCCGGTGGCCCTCGCTCGATCAGAGCGAGGGCCACTGTGGTTGCGCAGGAAGTCGGGCCCGCCGACTTCCTGCGCGACGGGAAGGCCGAGGCTATGCGTGGTGGTCGAGTTCGCCGGTCTTGATGGCGTTGAGGAGATCGGCGAAGGCGGCCGGGTTTGTAGGGAGGACGATGCCGCCGTCGTCGGATTCCCGGAGTTCGACCAGGCCGGCGGCCCCTGTGCGGATCTCGACGCAGTTGGCTTGGTCGCCACTGAAGCTGGACTTCTGCCAATCGAGCTGTGACATGTGCGCTTTCCTTAGAGGGCGTAGCGGATGTGCTGAATCAGTCCCCAGGAGTCGTGGTCGGCTCGGGATCGTAGAGCGCGAGATGCTTCCAGTTCCGGAAGCGCAAGGGACTTGAGGCGTTCGAACTTTGAGTGATAGGCGACGAGCGACTCTGGATCGCCATGGTAGGTGGAGCCGCCGGGGTGCTCCATCAGCACGGTGTCCAGGTCGGAGTGCGGACCGTGCACAATCATGAAAGACGTGTCCGTGGAGACGTACTCGGTACAGCGGAAGGGCAGGATCTGGATCGTGACGTGGGGGAGTTCGCTCACCTCGACCAGATAGTCGAGCTGTTCCCTCATGACCCTGGGGCCGCCGAACCGGGAATGTAGGGCCGCTTCGTGGATCACAGCGTGAAGGGGGAGGGACCCGTCGCTGCTTATGGTCTGCTGGCGGCTGCGACGGAATTCCATCTTCTTCTCATCGCCGCTGAGGATGACCTCGCTGTAGTGCGGGACCTGAAGCAGCCCGGGGATCAGCAGAGTTTCGTAGCTGGAGAGAGAAACAGCGGTCGACTCGGACTCGGCCAGATCGAGGGCCGAGGTGTGAACGAACCCCTTGAAGGCACTCCACCAGCCCTTCCCGTTGCTGAGTCCCATCCTGTGCAGAGCCGCGGCATAGGTCTCATCCGTGTGGCCATAGGCATCCAGCAGAACGGTCAACCGATCCGGATCCAGCCCCGTGCGACCGGCCTCGATGTGGCTGAGTTGCGGGCCTCCCATGCCGACGAGTGCGCCGGCATCTTTGACTGCCAGCCCGGCGCCCTCGCGGAGGCGCCTCAGTTCAGCACCGAAGCGCCGCTGCCTCTCACTGATGTGGGTCCTGAGTGCCAAGGGGTGTCCTTCCGTGTCGGAGCAGTCTCCCGCTGTAAGGGCTCGGGATGCCACTCGCGCGGGTGAGGCCTCTCGCCCCTACCGGCTCATCTTCCCGGATCGTGTTGCACGCGTGGAACCTAATGACCTAACGTCAGTGTTGCGTCGATCACATGGCGGATCGTCAGTAATGCCAATTTCCAGGGCAGTAGGCGCATGCTGCCCATTTCGCACCGCAGAGCAGCCAGGTCCGGGCTGGCCTCGTTCACGGCGACGCATCCGTCGACGTTCTCTCCTCCCCTCCCTCCCTGCCTCTCCCCATGGAGGTCTCCCATGCGTGCCCTCAACCCGCCCGACTGCTCCACCTTCCGCGCCGAACTGCGCGCCAACCTCCGCTCCGCCGGCTGGCCGCCGGACATCATCGCCGACGCCGAACTCGCCTTCCACGAGCTGTACATCAACGCCTGGCAGCACGCGGGCTCCCCGGCGCCGTCCGTCCTCGTCTTCCTCCGGCCCGCCACCCTCCGCGTCGCCGTCTGCGACGACAGCCCCGACCTGCCGCCCGAACCCCGCACGAGCACCGACCCCTACGCGACCTCCGGGCGCGGCCTCCACCTCATCCGCGCCCTCACCCACCGCTTCGGCGCCCACCCCACCAAGACCGGCAAGGTCATCTGGTTCGAGCTGGACGCCGCCGCGTGAACCTCCCCATCCCCCCGCACGACCCGTACCTCCGCACCTACACCGAACCCGAGATCGCCTCCCTCCTCCGCGAACTCCACGAGCGCGGCGAGCCCTTCGGCATCCGG
>NZ_JBHVRK010000042.1:0-43086 GCF_042885845.1 Kitasatospora sp. NPDC058032
CGAGACCGCTACTGTCCGCGCAAACACCGCAGCGACGTGATCCGACCACAGTGCGTCACCAACGCTACTTGACAACCTCATTGGGAATCAGTGGCTCCCGAACTCGCCGGAGATCACCGGGTACGGGCGAGTACATCGCCGCCACGGACCCCCCAACGCTGGCCCTCAATCCTGGCGGAGCCGTGGCTCTCATATGACCCGACGAAATCAGCACTATCGTGGGCCGCGTGAGTTCTCTCGTCGTGCCGCCCACCCTTCTGCGGTGGGTGGCCGGGATCGATGTCGCTACGGCGGCCGGGTCGGCGGCGGTCGATGTGCCCGACCACGCCACCACACTTCTCGTGCGCACCGACAAGCGCGAGCTGGTCGTCATGGGCCCCCGCACCCGGGCCGCCTATCACGTCGCCGCGCCCGGCCACTCGTGCGTGCGGGTTCGCATGCGGCCGGGGCGCGCCCAGGCCCTGCTCGGACGTTCGCTGAACGGTCTCGCCGACGGTGCCCTTCCGCTCGGCGAACTACCGGGCCTGGACATCGACCGGCTCGCCGCCGACCCGGTCACCGCTCTCGAAGAAGCATTGGCCGACCGCCCGGAGCCGTCGGAGCGGCTCGAAGAGGCGGCGCGTCTACTGGTCGCCACCACTGTCACCGCGACCGCGGCCCGGTTGCACATCAGTGAGCGCCGCCTGCACGCCCTGTTCACCGACGCCACCGGCTTGTCCCCCAAGCACTTCGCACGCATTGACCGCGTTCGCACCGTGCTCGCGGCCGATGCGGGCCGATGGGCGGACATCGCCGCGACGGCCGGCTACTACGACCAGTCCCACATGACGGCCGAGTTCCGCCACTTCATGGGTGTCCCACCGGCCGCGTTCACCGCTGGTCGGCGCCCCGCCGCGACTTTGTGCACTGCCTGAGTTCCAAGACACGGCACAGAAGCAGGTCTCCCGGTGATCACAGGGCGTCGCAACCCCGTGATCATCACGCCCTGCGCCTCGTCATCTCCCGAGGTGCCCCATCGCACCTACCTGCGCAACCTCTGAGCAAGTTGACGGTTGTGCAACTCTTCGCCCGCAGGGCGGACCACCACGCGATCTGACGGGTTGCCGGGCCGACTGTGGTGTCATGGAGGTCTTCCGGCCGCGTCTGCGGCGTACTGTCCTGATCGTCTTGCTGTCCCGCGACGGGTGCGTTCTTCTGCAACACGCCGGCGACGGTGAGCCCTGGCAGCCGAGGCGTGTGGAGGTGCCCGCTGCGGATACCTTCCGGTCGCTTCTGAAGCGGTGGCAGGCGGAGAACCTACCGGCCGGAGTTGCGCGCAGGTATCCGGCGACCGGGCGTTTCGGTACGGAGTCGTCGGCCGTCGGCAAGGTCATGCGGGAGGAGCTCCTCCTGATCCTCCTGAAGCTGGACGTGCCGCGCGATGCCGTGACGTGCCTGCCGTCGACGCGCTGGTGGTCGATCGCCGCATCGGGCACCGCCGCGGTACCGCTCTTCCCCCGGGATCTCGGCGTGCTGATAGAGGGCTACGTCGGCGGTCGGATTCCCGACGGCCCCATCGCCCTCGAAGCGGGAGGTACCGGGTGGCCACCGGAGTCCGGCTCCGCAGACGCCGGCTCGCCTTCACTGCCTTTCGGTCCGGGATCCCGGCGTGCCGCCTTCAGAGCGTCGCCTCTTCTTGCCGCTCCGGTTCGGGGGGTGGCTTTCGGGGCTACTGCCGGGTGGTACTGCGTCCGTGCCGCGCGGCCGCGTCGCGTAGGGCTTTGCGGCCGGGCCACAGCTGGTGGTCGAGTGCGTCCTCCAGACGGGCGAGGGGGCCGATGTCGGTCAGGACCTCGCCGCCGAGGATGCGGGCGATCGCGGAGTGCGCGACGTCGGCACGTTCGCCGAGCGCGCAGGGAGAGCCCTGCGGTGGTCGCGCGCACTGCGGCTGCGGTATCGGCGAACCCGGCATCCAGGCGCCTCGCAGCGTGTGCCTCGTCAACCGGTTCGGGCCGGTGGCACATTGAGGCGTTGAAGCCGCTCATCGTGTGCGGAGCGCCCCGGTTCTGTGCAATCACGAGCCGGCTCGCCGATCGTGATCCTGCACCTACATTGCGTGCCGATGCGGGTGGTGGGCGACCTTCTGGATCCCCTCTCCTGGGCGTCCGGCTTGGGGGTGATGGTGCGGGCTTTGACCTGCACGACCGCGCCGCGCCGCCCGGACAGGAGCAGCCGGTCACCCGGTTCTCGTCGGCCCGAGCCCTTGGTCGCGTGCGCGGCCTGCTGGAAGACGAAGTCGGGCATTCCCAGGTGGCTGCGGCGTGATGAGCTGCGGCCTCCGCGCCGGGGCCTGGGTCGATGTGGGACGGCAGCGGCAGCGCCGGAGGTATGCAGCGCAGGTGCGGCCCCTGGGGTGTGTCCACGACGAGTGTGAGACTGCTCGGGTCGTCGTGTTCGATGAACCGGTGCAGGGCTGAGATGGGCTGTTCGGTCACAAGGGTTCATTGGACGGGCCGGCCGGTCCTTCGCGCGCCGGTTTTTCGCTCGCGGCCGTCAGCGCAGAAGGTCGCCGATCTGCCGGGTGGCGTCCCGGGCCGTGCGGCCGACGCCGATGAGGGTGGCGGACGCCGGTCCGGTCCAGTCGCCGTAGCCGAGCAGGTGCACGCGCGGGTCGGTGGCGGCCCGGGTACCGATGGTGTCGATACGGCCGCGCGCACCCGTGCGCAGGCGGAGCGGGGCGAGGTGGTGGAGGGCGGGCCGGAAGCCGGTGCACCAGATGACGGCGTCTGCGGGCCACACGGTAGCGTCGGCGAAGCGCGGTCCGGCCGCCCTGGACGCGCCGTTCGGGGCCGGTCACTGGTCCGCCCCTGCGACCGGCGGGCAGCCGTTGCGCGGTGCTGTGGGTACGCCCGCGCCCTGCTGCCGGCAGGCACCGGCAGCGGGCGCGGGGGTACCCGCGTGTGTGCGGTCGAGGTGGGTCACCGGGAGGACTCCACGGCCGGGGTGACCCGGGTGGTGAACTTGCGCCGCCAGGCGAGGGAGACGTAGACGAGGCCGATGAGGACCGGGACCTCGATGAGGGGGCCGACGACGCCGGACAGGGCCTGGCCGGAGGTGACGCCGAAGGTGGCGATGGCGACGGCGATGGCGAGTTCGAAGTTGTTGCCCGCGGCCGTGAACGCCAGGGTGGCGGTGCGGTCGTAGGCCATACCCAGCGCCTTGCCGAGGGCGAAGGTGCCGAACCACATCACGGCGAAGTAGACCAGCAGCGGCAGGGCGATGCGGGCGACGTCGCCGGGCTGGTCGGTGATGGTCTTCCCCTGGAGGGCGAAGAGGATCACGATCGTGAACAGCAGCCCGTACAGCGCCCACGGGCCGATCCTCGGCAGGAAGGTCCGCTCGTAGGCCTCGCGGCCCATCTTCTGCTCGCCGAGGCGGCGGGTGCGGAAGCCGGCGAGCAGCGGGATGCCGAGGAAGATCAGCACGTTGACGACGATCTTGCCGACCGAGAAGTGCAGGTCGTCCTGGGCAAGGCCCAGCCAGCCGGGCAGGATGTCGAGGTAGAACCAGCCGAGCAGGCCGAACGCGACGACCTGGAACACCGAGTTGAGGGCGACCAGGACGGCGGCGGCCTCGCGGTCGCCGCAGGCGAGGTCGTTCCAGATGATCACCATGGCGATGCAGCGGGCCAGGCCGACGATGATCAGGCCGGTGCGGTACTCGGGCAGGTCGGGCAGGAAGACCCACGCCAACGCGAACATCACCGCCGGACCGACCAGCCAGTTGATCACCAGCGAGGACGCCATCAACTTCCGGTCGCCGGTGACGGTGTGCAGCCGGTCGTAGCGGACCTTCGCGAGCACCGGGTACATCATGATCAGCAGGCCGCCGGCGATCGGCAGGGACACTCCCCCGACCTCGACCTTCGCGAGGACGTCGTTCAGGCCCGGGATCAGCCGGCCCAGGCCGATGCCCAGGCCCATGGCGATCAGGATCCACATCGCGAGGAACCGGTCCAGGAAGGAGAGCTTGCCGACCAGCCCGGCCCCAGGGGAGTCCGGAGGGGCGTCGGTCTTGGTGGCGGTCACGGGCAGGACCTTTTCGTGTCGGCGCACGCGGTGGCACGGGCGGTGGAGGCGAGGTCGCCGAGGAAGCCGGCGAGGCTGTCCAGGACGTCGGGGCGGAGCTTGTAGTAGGTGAAGCGGCCGCAGGGCTCGGTGTCGACCAGTCCGGCCTCACGCAGGATCTTGAGGTGGTTGGACAGGTTGGTCTGCCGGGCGCCGGTCTCCTCGACCAGGTGCGTGGTGCACAGGGCCTCGCGGGCGAGCAGCGTGAGGATCCGCATCCTCAGCGGGTCGGCGACGGCCTTGAGCACGTCCACCGCGTCTTTTGCATCACTGTCGACTGACATCACCATGCGATGATACGTTAGCCGACGTCGGCGGAAGAGCCAAGCCCGCCACCGCAGAACAGCACTGCACCGGGCCCGCGCCGCCGATGCCGCGGGCCGCGTCCGAAAGCCGGCCGAGCCGATCGGCCGCACTGCGCAGCAACCCCGTCCTGAGGAAGAGCGAGATGACGACCCCCTCCCCTGCCGCGTCCGTCCTGTTCGTCTGCGTGCACAACGCCGGCCGCTCGCAGATGGCCGCGGGCTTCCTGCGCCACCTCGCCGGCGACCGCGTCGAGGTCCGCTCGGCCGGCTCGATCCCGGGCGACCGGATCAACCCCTCGGCCGTGGCCGCGATGGCCGAACTGGGCATCGACATCTCGGACCAGAAGCCGAAGGTGCTCACCACCGAGGCCGTTCAGGCGTCCGACTACGTGATCACCATGGGCTGCGGCGACGCCTGCCCCTACTTCCCCGGCAAGAAGTACCTCGACTGGAAGCTGGAGGACCCCGCCGGCCAGGGCGTCGAGGCCGTGCGCCCCATCCGCGACGAGATCAAGGGCCTCATCGAAGGCCTCATCGCCGAGATCGACGCCAAGCAGCAGACGGAGAGCTGATCACCTACATGAGTACGAACCAGGACGCCGCCACCGAGGTGCGGGAGGTCGTCATCATCGGCTCCGGCCCCGTCGGCTACAGCGCCGCCCTCTGAACCGCCCGTGCCCAGCTCAAGCCGCTGCTGTTCGGCAGCTCCATCTTCGTCAGCGGCTCGCTCACCACCACGACCGAGGTCGAGAACTTCCCCGGCTCTCCCAACGGCATCGACGGCCCGGAGCTGATGGCCAACATGCGGGCCCGGCCGAGCGGTTCGGCACCGCGATGGTCGACGACGACATCCTGTCGGTCGACCTCACCGGCGACATCTAGCTCCTCGGACTTCCCCGGCTTTCCCGTCGGTGTGCCCGGCCCGGAACTCTCCGACGACCTGCGGGCGCAGGCGTACCGCTTCGGCGCCGAACTCGTCAGCGACGACATTCCCGCCGCCGACCTGGCCGGCACCGTCAAGACCGGGGGTGTTCGCCGCCGGGGACGTGGCCGATCCCAGCTATCGGCAGGCGGTCACGGCGGCGGCCGGCGGCTGCCCGGCCGCCCTCGAAGCCGAACGCCACCTCGCCACCCTCCGGAGCGCGAACGAGCGCCAAGCCGACCGGCGCTGCGACGGACGATGGGATGCACCGGCCGCCAGGAACGGGCATCCACAGCGCGCCGACCGCGAAGGTCACGCCGATGCCGCCGAGGACGGCCAGGACCGGACCCGCGCAGCACACCGCGCAGGCCGCTGTCACGGCCGCGCCTGCGCCGAGCGTGGCCCAGAGCCGGGACGGCCGGGGAGCGGAGGAGGTCACGGGGTTGCTCCGAAGAGGTCGGCCAGCATCCCGGCGGCGGACTCAGGGGCCCGCACATCGAGCTGGAGAGCGGTCGGGGTCAGGTGCAGGGTGAAGTCGAGGAACGCGCAGCATCCCTGTTCCGCCGTGGCAAGGGCCGTGATCTCACCGACGAGTTCAGGGTCGGCGGGGAAGGAGAGGCGCAGGCCGTCGGCGATCCCCCCGCGCCGCTCGGCCCGGCCGACCAGCCGTCGCCACTGCTCGGTGCGCTCCCCCAGCTCGGCGCCGCTCAGCGTGCAGGCCACCGGGACGTCCCGCCATGGCTCGCCTTCCCGGTCCGGGCGGGTCGGCGACAGCGTCACCGGCACGGGTCCGGCCGCCGGCGTGCCGGTGGTCGTGCAGCCGCAGTCCGGACCGCACGCCCCGGCGGGCGTCGGGCCCGCCAACTCGGCGTGGACACCGACCAAGTGAGCGGAAAACGCACGCAGCTCGGCGATCCGGCTGTCGGTCACCGTGATCCGCCGGGCGACCAGCGGCAGCATCCTCGCCCGGACCGAGGCGCACACCCCCTCCTCCCGGAGGTCCAGCAGCTCGCGGATCTCCTCCAGGGCCAGGCCCAGCAGCTTGGCCGAGGAGATGAAGGCCAGGCGCTCCACCGCGTCCTCGCCGTACACCCGGTACCCGGACGGCGTGCGGTCGGCGGACAGCAGCCCGGCATCCTCGTAGAAGCGCAGCGTCGTGGCCGGCACGCCGGAGCGCTCGGCCAACTGCGAGATGCGGTACGTCGTCACACCGCCGACGGTAGACCTTCGACCCGACTCGAAGGTCAAGCACCGGCCCGCACCCAAGGCGCGGCCCCACCCCGGTCTCGTGGCGCCGTCAGTCGTGCCGGGCGAGCTTGACCGCGGACACCAGCAGGATCACCGCCAGCGCCGGGATCAGCACCCGGTCCGGGAACACCCCGAGCAGCAGCCCGCCCACCACCGCGCCGGTGATCGAGCCCGCGATCATGACCAGCGTGAAGCGACGGTTGGCGCCCAGCACCGCGAAGCTTCCGTCACGGCTGTACCGGGCGAAGGCCACGAGCATCGTCGGCAGCGACACCAGCAGGGAGAGGCTGCCCGCCGTCCTGATGTCGACCGCGAACAGCAGCACGATCGTCGGGATCAGCAACTCGCCCCCGGCGACGCCCATGACGGCCGCGACCACGCCGATGCCGAATCCGGCCACCACCCCGATCGGCACCTGGGCCCACAGCGGGAGTGCGAGCGTTCCCAGGGTGGCGGTGTGCGTGGCGAGCAGGGCGGCCGCCATGAGCACCATCAGGGCGGCCAGCACCTTGTAGAGGGTGGAGCTGCGCATCCGTACGGCCCAGGTCGCTCCGGCCCAGGCACCGAGCAGGCTTCCGGCGAGCAGATTGACCGCGGCGGGCCAGTGCGCGGCCACGTCGGAGGCGGAGACCGCCGCCAGGCGGGCGGGCAGGGCGATGAGGACGACGACCAGACTCATCGCCTTGTTCAGGATGACCGCGGAGAGCGCGGCGAACCCGAACAGACCTATCAGCAGCGGCAGACGGAACTCCGCGCCGCCGAGTCCGATCATCCCGCCCAGGATCCCGATCGCCGCGCCCGCCCCGAACACCAGGGCTGCCCGATGCTTCGATCGTATGGGAGCCAGGCCCTTCTCCATGGTCACGGCAGGCATCCTCGTGGGTCCCGGCCCCTGCGCGCTACGGCTGAATCCCGGTCGTCCGCCAGGTCGGCGGGCGTCTCCCGTCGCGGGCTGCACACATCGGAAAGCGACAGGATTTCCTGAATTCAGAATTACCTGTATCGTCTTCGACGTGCTGACCCTTGCCTCCGAGGTCGAGGTGCTGGCCCGGTTCGGCCGTGCGCTCGCCGACCCGATCCGCTGCCGCGTCCTGCTCGCCCTGCGCGCCGCCCCCGCCTACCCCTCCGAACTGGCCGAATCCCTCGGCGTCTCCCGGACCCGGCTGTCCAACCACCTGGCGTGTCTCCGTGACTGCGGCCTCGTCGTCACCGTGCCGGACGGCCGCCGCACCCGTTACGAACTCGCCGACCCCCGTCTCGGCCACGCACTGGACGACCTGCGGACCGCGGTCCTCGCCGTGGAGACGGACCGCACCTGCTTGGACGCCGCCGAGAAGGGGTGCTGCTGATGAGCGCCATCTCCCTTGGCCCGACCCCGGCCCGCCGCGACGCGCTCACCAGGCGCATACGCCTGCTGGTCGCCGCCACAATCACCTACAACGCGGTCGAGGCGGTCGTCGCTCTTACGGCCGGTACCGTCGCCTCCTCCACCGCTCTGGTGGGCTTCGGCCTCGACTCCATCATCGAGGTCTCCTCCGCCGCCGCAGTCGCCTGGCAGTTCTCCGCCCGCGACCACGCCGTGCGCGAGTCGCGCGAGAAGACCACCCTGCGGATCATCTCCGTCTCGTTCTTCGCACTCGCCGCCTACGTCACCGCCGACTCGATCCGGGCGCTGAGCGGCACCGGTGAGGCCGAACGCTCCCTCCCCGGCATCGTTCTGGCCGCCCTCTCCCTGGCGATCATGCCGTTCCTGTCCGCCGCCCAGCGCAAGGCCGGCCGCGAACTCGGCTCCGCCAGCGCCGTCGCCGACTCCAAGCAGACCCTGCTCTGCACCTACCTCTCCGCCGTCCTGCTCGTCGGCCTGCTCCTCAACGCCACCCTCGGCTGGTCCTGGGCCGACCCCATCGCCGCCCTCGTCATCGCCGCCATCGCCGTCAAGGAAGGCCGCGACGCCTGGCAAGGCAAGGGCTGCTGCGCGCCCACAGCCGGAACCGCCGTGACTTCGAGCCGGAGCGCCGATTCCTGCGGGTGCCGGCCGGGCTGCGACTGCTGCAACTGAACCGTCGGTGCCCCGGATCGCGAGCCACAACTGACCGCGCTAGGCAGGGATCGACAAGCCCATATGCCCGTGTCCCTTCGAAGGGACACGGGCATACGGAGGTGCGGGCGTTGCTCCAGGTAGAGCCCGGTGAAGATCCCGTCGAAGCCGAGGGCAGTCCGGGCCTCGGTGGTCAGTACACTTAGCGGTCAACGCTCGAAGTCCTTCGGGGGTTGACCCGAGAACAGGGTTTGTGGCGAGACCGGTCCGGGTTGTCCTGGTTGTAGAGCGAGGCCGGCACCAGGGTCGGGCCGCCGTGTCAGCGCCGCCGCTACTGCTTGCCGGGCCCAGTCACTGTTCACCCGAACCCCAGAATTGACAGCACCGCGACTCCTGGCAGCCGTGACGTCACGGAGCTGAGGTGACCGGCGGGTTGTCCAGTTCTTTGATGAGTTGCTGGTAGGTCGCGAAGGCCGGCTTGGGGGTGTAGTCGTCGCGCAGCAGGCCGAAGTGGTGGAAGAGCCCTTCGGCGTTGCTGTCGGCGTCCCGCAGGGCGAAGAGCGAGTAGCCGTCGATGTTCAGGTCGGGGGCGTGGGCGACGACGGTCCGGATGATGGTGTCGAGGAAGGCGGCCTGTCGCTGTTCGGTGCGGCCTGGGCCGGTGGGCCAGCCGTTCTCGCAGATGCGGATCGGGACGGTGCCGGGGATGCCGGCCTGCGGCAGGCTGGTGCCGCGGAACGCCGTGAGGACCGCGGTGACCGCGTCTGCCAGTTGGTCCTCGGGAATGGGGTGGAACACGTCCGGGAAGAAGTCCAGGCCGACGTAGTCCAGGCTCTGCCGGAAGCGCGCGTCGGCCAGGGCGCCGAGGTTGGACCAGAAGGTGTCGGACGGGTCGAAGGTCGGCGCGGCGTTGAAGCCGACGGCCACGCGGTGGCCGAGGGAGCGGGCCTCCTGCTTGGCGGCGATGACACCTTGGACGAGCGCGTTCAGGACGTTGGGGGTGCTGCCGTCGACGGAGGGGAGGTCGAGGTTGGGCTCCTCGCAGATCTGGACGGACGTCAGCTTGCGTCCGCCGGCCCGGACGGCCTGGCGGACGAACTCCGGCCAGCCGTCCAGCACACCGGACGGCTCGCGGAACTGCAGCACGAGGTCCAGGGTGCGCCCGCGCTGGAGGTAGGCGTGCGGATCGGTGGGTGTGGGCTGCGGCGGTGTCACGGTGGCGGCGAACGAGCGGTAGGCGCGCACCGCCAGCGTGGCCGCGTTGCCCTGGAGTTCGTCGAGGGCCTCGTTGATGTGGTCCGGCTCGTCCGGTCGGACCGGATGGATGATGCCCTGGTCGTCACCCAGGATGCCGCCGGGATAGATGCCGAAGGTCATGGTCACGCCGTCGCCCCCAAAAATTCATGGTGTCACACCAAATTTGTGGTGACACTATCATGTGGGCATGGGCCTTCGAGAGATCAAGAAACAGCAGACCCGCACGGCGATCGCCGACGCGGCTCTGCCCCTCTTCCTGGAACACGGCTTCGACCAGGTCACGGTCGCCGAGGTGGCACGGCACGCGGGCGTCTCCACCAACACCGTGTTCAACTACTTCCCCGCCAAGGAAGACCTGTTCTTCGACCGCCAGGCCGAGGTCGAGAACCACCTCGCCACCCTGGTACGCGACCGAACCCCGGGCACCTGCCCCATCGAAGCCGTCCGCGACGACCTGCTCTCCGCCCTACGGCAGGACCACCCCATGCTCGGGCTCCAGCCCGGAGCGCCCCCGTTCTGGCAGGTCATCCAGGACAGCCCGGCCCTACGCGCCCGCGAACGCGAGATCGGCGAACGCATCGAGGCCGCTCTGGCGACCGCTCTGACCGAACATCCGCCGAACGCCGCAGACACACCCGGCGATGCCGGCTACGCGTTGCCCCTGCTCCTCGCGGGCGCCGTCGCCGGAACGCACCGCGCCGCTCTACGCGAGCTCCGACGACGCATCATGTCCGGCGAACCGCCCGCACGCGCCCGCGATGCCGTCGCCTCGGCGGCCCTCCAGGCATTCAACCTGCTCTGCCCCGGACATGACGCAGGTGACGAACGGACGTCGCAGGAGCCACAGCTCCCTCAGCAAGAGCCCCCGAAACGCAGTCCCGCTGACAAAGGCGCTGTCGAATACCCGTGAACAGTTCGACTCGCTCCTCGGCGCCGACTGCCTCCCAAACCCTTGAACATGTGCTGTCCATCTCGGACAGAGCCACCCTGCACGATGACCGCCGAAAACCTGGCTCAGTACTTCCGGCAGCGGGCCGACAGGGCGTCGAGGTCGGTCTGCATGTTGACGGGGAGCTGGTCGGGGACAGATTCTTGAACGAATTCCTGGCCCAGGACACTAGCGGCACCGCGCCTCTGCTAGCCCTAGGGAACGCGACATGCACGAGCCGGGAGCGGTGGCGGCGTCGCACCGAGAGACCTGACTCACCATCAGAAGAGTCAGCAAAGGGTCAGCATTAAGCTGGTCAAACCCTGCGGCAGACAGTGACACGTGAGAATCAGGGCAGCGCTGATTCCGCGCGCTCCTTGAGTCGGGAATCGACGGACCGGTACCTTGCGCCAACGGCTCCAGCCGCCTGAAGTAGCCGACCAGCGGTAGAGCACCGAACGTCATATGCGCCGCGTCTCCGCAGGTCAGCGCACCCGTCCGCGCGCCTTCAGCGGGAGGGCGGGGAGTTCGGGGGCGTGGAGGCGGGCGCCGTCGTAGCCGTGGACCTCGCCGAAGCGGGTGCCCTGCTCCCAGTCGGTGCGGGCCTGGGTGATCTCGTCGCCGGTGCGGCCGATGAAGTTCCACCACATGACGAGTTTTTCGGCGAAGGGTTCGCCGCCGAGGAGGAGGAAAGTGGCGTCGGTGGTGGCATGGAGGGGGAGGGTGCGGCGGCCGGTGCCGAGGTAGAGCATGGCGCCGGGGTCGAGGGGGACGGTGTCGACGTCGAGGGTGCCGGACATGGTGAGGACGGCGTACTCGAAGTCGGGGTCCAGCGGCAGGCGCAGGTCGGTGCCGGCGGTGAGGGTGAGGTCGGCGCCGACGAGGGGGGTGTGGGTGGTGCCCGGGGAGGTGGCGCCGTCGAGGGTGCCGAGGATGACGGTGGCGGACAGGCCCGGGGCGGTGACGGTGGGCAGGTCGGGGTGGTGTTCGAAGGCGGGTTCGCGGTGGCGGTGGGCGTCGGGCAGGGCGACCCAGAGCTGGGCGCCGTGCAGGAAGCGGGCGTGCGGGCGGGGGGACTCCTCGGAGTGGGAGATCGCCCGCCCGGAGGTCATCAGGCCCAGCTCGCGCGGGCGCACGGTCTGCAGGCTGCCGAGGCTGTCGCGGTGCAGGACCTCGCCGGCGTGCAGCCAGCTGACCGTCTGCAGGCCCATGTGCGGGTGCGGGGGCACCTGCATGCCCGGCTCGTCCGCGATGTCGTCCGGACCGTAGTGGTCCACGAAGCACCACGCCCCCACCATCCGCCGACCCAGGTTCGGCAGGAGACGGCGCACGACGGTGCTGCCGCCGAGGGCCGTCTCGCGCGGGGCCAGGAGTTCGTGGACGGGGCCGCCCGGGGTGTCGGCGCGGCCGCCGCGCACGGTCGGGGTGGCGAGGTCGGGTTCAGCCATGGTGGGCCTCGTTTTCCGGAGGGCTAGCCGCGCGGGGCGGCCGGGACGATGGGGGTGCCGGCGGAGACGGCGCGGGTGACCGGGGTCCGTTCGGCGATGTCGAGCAGGCGGGCGCGCTGGGCGTCGTCGAGGTCGCCGACGAGGTCGATCCGCCGGGTGATGCGGACGGCCTTCTCCGGGCCCTTCTCGTAGCCGAGGTGGACGCGCACGGTGGTCAGCGGCCACTGCTTGCGCTGGGCGTACATCCGCAGGGTGATCGCGGTGCAGGAGCCGAGCGCGGAGAGCAGCAGGCCGACCGGGGTGGTGGCGGTGTCGGCGCCGCCGGCCGACTCGGGCTCGTCGGCGGTCAGCCTGTGGCGGCCGGAGCGGATGTCGACGCGGTAGTCGTCGGTGGTGCTGGTGGCGACGGCGGCCGCGGCGCGGACGAAGCCGGTCTCGGTGTCCGGGACTCCCCCGGTGGCCACGGCGGTCACAGGCCGAACCGCTCGTGCTGGGCGGCCGGGACGAGGTCGTGGTACTCCGGGTGCTTGGTCAGCCAGCCGCGGATGAACGGGCAGTACGGGAGAACCGCGAGGTCGTTGGCGCGGGCGTCGTCGAGCGCGGCGCGGGCGAGGATGCCGCCGAGGCCCTGACCGCCGAAACGCGGGTCGATCTCGGTGTGGATGAAGGCGATCTCGCCCGCGTGCCGGTGATACTCGGCGAAGCCGGCGAGTTCGCCGTCGGAGGTGATCTCGTAGCGGGACTTCTCGGGGTTGTCGGTGACGGTGGTCGTCGTCATCGCGGCCTCCTACGGCTTCGGAGCTTGGCGTCAGAAGTAATTTAGCATTCAACTAAAGGGCGATCAAGGCCGCCCGGCGCGAACCGGGCGGTCGGGGGAAGCCCGAGGGGGACGTCGGGAGGGGACGTCAGGAGAGTGTGATCGGCGGGGGCAGGGGGTGGCAGCCGTCCCAGGAGGCGATCTGGCCGGGCGGGCAGGAGGCCGGGCGAGTCGGCAAGGTGGGTACCGGGCGTGGCGGTACGGTCCACTCCCCCGGGCCGGGGCCCTCGGGCGGGTCGGCGGTCGGCTTGGGCGCCGGCTTGGGGGCCGCAGGCGAGGCGACCGGCGGGGCGGCAGGCGGCTCGACCGGCGGGGGCGCGGGCGCCGCGGGGGGTGCGGGGGGCGCGGGCGCCGCGGGGGGTGCGGTCGGGGCCGCCTTCGGAGGGGCGGTCGGGCGCGGGGACGCCGGGGCCGGCTGAGCCGGTGGGGCGGTCGGGCGCGAGGCGGGTCGGACGGGCGTCGGCTCGGCGGCCGGCGGGGCCGCCGGCTCGGCCTCGGCCGGCGGATCCGGGATCACCGGAGCGGCCGGAACAGCCGGAGCGGAGGGGGTGTCGGACGGCGGGGCTTCGGACGGCGAGGTCTCGGACGGGGCCGGCGCCGCCGCCGTCGGGGACGTCGACACGGTCGGCGGGGCGGTCGGCGAGCCCGTCGGTGACGGCTGCGTGGCGTCCGCCCCGCTCATCGCCCAGCCACCCGCGCCCACCAGCGCCAGCGTGCACACCCCTGCCGCGACGCCGGCGGCGATGCGGCGGCGCCGGGCCGTGGCTCTCCCGTCCGGGTTCTGCGATTGATCGTGCGACTGCTCCTGCGGCTGTTCCTGCTTCCGTAGCTGGTCTTCCTGCACCGTGCCTCGCCCTGTTCGATCTTCGTTCGGAATGCGCGGATGCTAGCAGCGCAAACCACCGCTTCCCCACCGACGGCCGCCCGCTGCAGACGGCAGACGGCAGACGGGGGCCGACGGCGCTGAGCGACCACCCGGGTCGCCCAGCCGCCCGCCCCCGGCCGCCAGGTGCTACCGCTCGGCCAGTGCCCGCGCCCGGACCGCGCGGCGCAGCGTGTCCAGCTGGTCCACCAGGCCGCGCCGGGTCGCCGTCGTGAGGTCCGGGTCGGCCAGGCAGGCCTCGGCCGCCCGCGCCGTCCGTTCGGTCGCGGCGAAGGCGGGGAATCCGGCCCGGGTGAGCACCCGGGCGAGCGCCGGTCCGCGGCGGCCGGACGCCGGTCCCAGCTCCTTGAAGTAGCGCACGGTCAGCTCCTCCAGCAGCTCGGCCTGCTCGGGCTGCCACAGGCCGTCGGCGGTGGCGGTGGCCAGGTAGTTGGAGAGCTCGCCGTGGAACAGCGCCTGCCAGGCGGCCTCCTTGGCCTCCGGGTCGGGCAGCGCGGCGCGGCAGCGGGCGGCGCCCTCCTCGCTGGTGTCGCTGGGGTCGGCGGCGAACTCGGCGGCGATCTCCGGCTCGCCCGCCGCACCGAGCACGCACAGTCGCAGCAGCAGCCGCCAGCGCAGGTCCGGGTCGAGTGCCGGCCCGCCGGGCACCGTGCCGGCCGCCAGCCAGTCGCGCAGTTCGGCGACCTGCGACTCGTCGGCGGCGGTGGCGATCACGCCGCGCGCGGCCACCAGGCGCAGACCGGTGCGGTCCGGCTCGCCCTCGGTGCGCCGCAGCAGGGTGCGGCAGACCCGGGCCAGCCCGGCCAGTGCCGCCGGGCGGTCGGCCGGCGACACCGCGCAGTCCACCACGAACCCGTGGGCGAAGGAGAGCACCGCGTCCACCAGGTGCACGGAGGTCTCGCCGGGCAGGTGGTCGGCGACCAGCTCCAGGTACTCGCCGGGCGCCAGCTCCCCGTCGCGCACCTGGTCGCGGGCGGCGCTCCAGAGCACCGCGCGGGCCAGCTCCTCGGGCACGGCGCCGAGCGAGGAGCGCACGGTCCGCCAGGAGTCGGGATCGAGGCGGATCTTGACGAAGCTGAGGTCGGTGTCGTTGAGCAGGGTCAGCTCGGCGGCGGCCACCGGCTGCGGCACGGCGCCGTCCGCCGACAGGTCGAGCGGCACCCGGTCGGCCAGTTCCAGGGTGCCGTCGGCGGTGCGGCGGTAGTGGCCCACGGTCAGCTGGTGCGGGCGCGGGACTCCGTCGGCGCCGGTGTGCTCGATGCGGCCGTCGGCCACCCGCAGGGTGTCCACGCCGGTGGTGCGCAGCCAGCGGTCGGCCCAGCCGTGGACGTCGCGGCCGCTGGCCGCCGTCAGCGCCCGGAGCAGGTCGTCGAGGGTGGCGTTGCCGAAGGCGTGCGCGTCGAAGTGGTCGTTGACTCCGGCCAGGAAGGTCTCCTCGCCGAGCCAGGCCACCAGCTGGCGCAGCGCGGCGGCGCCCTTGGCGTAGGAGATGCCGTCGAAGTTCTGCAGCGCCTGGGCGGTGTCCTCCACCGTGGTGGGTGCCACCGGGTGGGTGGAGGGGCGCTGGTCGGCGTCGTAGCCCCAGGTCTTGCGGTTGGCGGCGAAGCCGGTCCAGGCGGCGCCGAAGCGCGTGGAGGCGGCGGTGACGCTGTAGGCCATGTACTCGGCGAAGGACTCGTTCAGCCAGAGGTCGTCCCACCACTTCATGGTGACCAGGTCGCCGAACCACATGTGCGCCATCTCGTGGATCACCACCAGGGCGCGCTCCTCGCGCTTGGTGTCGTCGACGGCGGAGCGGAAGACGTACTCGTCGCGCAGGGTGACGCAGCCGGGGTTCTCCATCGCGCCGGCGTTGAACTCCGGGACGAAGCACTGGTCGTAGCTGTCGAAGGGGTAGCGGTGCCGGAAGGCCCGGTGGTAGTGGTCGAAGCCCTGCCGGGTGATCTCCAGCAGCTCGGGGGCGTCGGCGTCCAGGTGGGCGGCGAGCGAGCGGCGGCAGTGCAGGCCGAGCGGGATCCCGTCGTGCTCGGCGCGCACCGAGTGCAGCGGGCCGGCCACCACGGAGACCAGGTAGCTGCTGATCGGCGGGGTGGGCGCGAACTCCCAGCGGCCGGGCGCGACCTGGTCGGACACGCCGTTGCCGACCACGGTCCACGGCTGCGGCGCGGTGACGGACACCGTGTACCGCGCCTTGAGGTCGGGCTGGTCGAAGGAGGCGAACACCCGCGGGCCGTCGTCGAGGAAGGACTGGGTGTAGACGTAGTCCTCGCCGTCGGCGGGGTCGGTGTAACGGTGCATGCCCTCGCCGGTGTGCGAGTAGGCCATGTCGGCCTCGACGGTGAGTTCGTTCTCGGCCGCCAGGCCGGTCAGCGGGAAGCGCCCGGCCCGCAGCGCGGCGACGTCGAGCTCACGACCGTTCAGCACGACCCGGTGGAGCACGGACGGCTTGACGTCCACATGGGTCCCGGCGCCCGGGGCGGTGCAGCCGAAGCGGATCACCGTGGTCGAGCCGAACACCTCCCGACCGCGGGTCAGGTCGAGGTCGACGTGGACCGTGCGGACGTCGAGCAGCTGGTGGCGTTCGACGGCCTCGGCCCGGGTGAGTACTGAGGTATCAGACATATCGAGCATGTTGCTCCCTCCGGCGGCGAACGACACCTGGTTTTCCGTTCCGGGCGCACCGCGGTGCTCAGCGGCGCGGCGGGCTACTCGGCGGCGCGGCGGGCCGCCTTGACGCGCTCGGCCAGTTCGGCGGCCGGGATGCGGCGGGGCGTGCTGCCGTGGCGGGCGGCCAGCGCGTCGGCGGGGTCCGGCGAGGTCTCCGCGAGGTCGAGCACCAGCATGCTGTGCCCCTCGTCCACCTCCTCGCTGAGCACGATCAGCCCGGCGCCGCCCTCGTGGTCGCGCCAGGTCTCGGCGGCGTTGCCGATCACCGTCCCGGCGGCCCAGCCCAGCAGGACGCCGATCGGGCCGCCGAGCAGTCCGGCGAGGCCGCCGACCACGCCCGCGCCCACGGTCGGCGCGCCCGCGCCGCGCACCTGGCTGGCGGGGAAGTCCAGGGTGCCGTCGGCCAGGCGCTCGACGATCGCGGACTGGCGCAGGCCCGGCAGGTGGGCGGCCTCGTCGAAGGCGGCCCGGCAGGCGGCGTGGTCGGTGAAGTCGAGCAGCAGGACGTGGTGGTTCTCGCTCATGGTCGCGACGGCTCCTCGCTCGGCGGTCGGTGGGTCGGTCGGTCGGTCGGTGCCGGGGCGCGGCGGCGCGGCACGGGACCAGTCCAGCATCGTCCACTGCCGGGTCGCCCGCCCTGTGCTGGTGCACCGTCCGTGGTTGTCCCGGCCCCGCCCGACGCGTCCCGGTCGGGTGGCCGGCGCGGTGGCCGGCGCGGTGGCCGGCGCGGTGGCCGGCGCGGTGGCGGGCTCAGTCGGCGGCGAAGGTGCGGCGCACGTTCCCCTTGGTGTCCGCCAGCAGGTAGCCGCTGTTGTGGTACTCGTCGGAGAGGTAGACCCGGATGCTCGCCACACCGTCGCCCGGGAAGGTGTCGATGACCAGGTAGCGGCTGGTCGGGTCCTTCACGTTGAGGGTGTCGTTGGCCTTCTTCAGCAGGGCGGGGACGACGTCCCAGTCGTACTGCGCGAGGTCCACCGGCTTGTCCTTGCCCATCGGCCCGCCGGTGCGCTTGGTGACCTTGCCGTCCCGGTAGTCGTACCAGTCGTAGTTACGACCGTCGGCGGTCGGCACCTGGGCGTTGGCGTAGCCCGGGTAGACGTTGAGCGCCTTGACCTTCGTACCGCCGCTCTGCCCGGTGATCGCCGCGACGACGGTTCGGACGCCGTCCGGGGTCATCAGGTCCTTGGAGGTGTTCGCCGACGGCTTGGCGGCCGGGGTGGCGGAGGTGGTGCCCGCCGCGGGCGGCGTGAGGGAGGGCGGGACGGCCGGGCCGGTGAACGCGGTGGTGTCCCCCGGGACCGCCGGGGAGCCGGCCGCACCGGCGGAGGCCGACGACCCGCTCGGGGCGCCGTCCGTGCCGGCCGTGCCGCCGGTCCCGTCGGGGCGCAGCGTCCAGGCGAGCACACCCGCCAGGGCGACCCCGGTGACGGCGAGGGTGACGGCGGCGCCGGTCCGGCGGCGTCTCGGCGGAGGCGGCATCGCGGCCGGGCCGGTCGGGCCGAGGTACTGGGTCCCGGTCCCGTCGGCGGTCCCGCCCCCGCCGGGCGCGGGGAGGTACGCCGTGCCCGACGGGCCGGCGTACTGGCCCGGGTACGGTCCGGCACCGGCGCCCGTCTCGGCCGCCGCGAGCGCCTGGTCGAGCTGCGCGGCGTCCGGCCGCACCGCCGGGTCACGGGCCAGCAGCGCGGCCAGCACCGGCCCCAGCGGCCCGCAGTGGGTCGGCGGCGGCAGCGGCTCGTCGAGCACGGCGGCGAGCGTGGCCAGCGAGGTGGACCGGCGCAGCGGGTGGTGGCCCTCGACCGCGACGTACAGCAGCATGCCGAGCGACCACAGGTCGGAGGACGGGTTGCCCTCCTCGCCGCGGATCCGCTCCGGCGCGATGTACTCGGGCGAGCCGATCAGCGCACCGGTGGCGGTGAGCGCGGTGGCGTCCTGCATCGCGGCGATGCCGAAGTCGGTGAGGACGGGGGTGCCGTCGGCGCGCAGCAGCACATTGGCGGGCTTGACGTCGCGGTGCTGGATGCCGGCCGCGTGCGCGGCGCGCAGCGCGGCCAGCACGCCGCGGCCGATCCGGGCGGCCTCGGGGACGGTGAGCGGGCCGCGGGCGATCCGGTCGGCGAGACTGCCGCCGGTGGCCAGCTCCATGACCAGCCACGGGTGGGGGTGGCCGGGCGTGTCGACGATGTGGTGGATCACCGCGACGTTGGGGTGCTGGAGGCGGGCGAGCGCCCGGGCCTCGCGCAGCACGCGCTCGCGCAGTTCGTGGGCGGCGGCGGGGTCGGCCGCGGCCATGGCCGGGTCCGGCGGGCGGACCTCCTTGAGCGCGACCTCGCGGTGCAGCATGGTGTCGCGGGCGCGCCAGACCAGGCCCATGCCTCCGCCGCCGAGTCGTTCCAGCAGTTCGAAGCGGTTGTCGACGAGCCGCGTCTCCGGCGCCCCAGTGTTCATGCCGGACATCGTAGGGGCCGCCATGGACAGCGGCGGCGGCCACCCGGGCGGCCCGGCGCTCCGTGGACGCGCCGTCCGCGCCCGAGTCGGCGTCACGGCGGGCAAGGGGGGGCAGGGCGTGCCCGCCCTCCCCGGTCCCACGCCGCGGGGCGGCGCGCGGGGTCCGTCGTCGGACTCCCGCCTGCCGGGCATCCGGGGGTGGGGGTTCCGGGCCGGGTGCGGGCGGGTAGGGGCCGCAGGGGCACCGGGGCGGCGAGCGGCGGACGGAGGTGACCCGGTTGGGTCGGGACGCGGCGGGTGGCGGCGCGGCGGGTGGCGGGGTACGGCCGGCCGGGCCCGGGGACGCCGACGAGTTGTTGCGGCTGCGGGTCGCGGTGCTGGACGGCGGACCGCTCGACGAGGCGTGGCGCACCACCTTCCGCGAGGACATGCGCGCCCGGCTGGGCCGCGACCCGGACCTGCTCGCCTACGTGGTGCCGGCCGACGGCGGCGGACTGGCCGCCTGCGCGATCGGCATCGTCTACCGCGGCTACCGGGGCCCGACCCACCCGATGGGGCGGTGGGGGCGGATCCACACGGTGGTCACCGACCCGGCGCACCGGCGGCGCGGGCACGCCCGGGCCGTGACGGCGGCGCTGGTCGAGGCGCTCGGGGCGTGCGGCTGCGGGTCCATCGAACTGCGGGCCACCGAGGCCGGGGCGCCGCTGTACCGGACGCTCGGCTTCGGGCCGGTGGACGGGTACATGCGGCTGGACCTCGGTGCCACACGACCACCGCCCGGCGGCCACTGACGCGCCGCCGGCCCGTGGGCCCACCCGTCCCGTCGAAGGAGGCCTCCAGGTGGAACGTTCGTCCCGCCCCTCACCGCTCACCGCCGAACCCGCCGCAGCCGAACCCGCCGTCAACGTGCCCGCCGTCAACGTGCCCGCCACCGCCGAGCATGCCGCCGCCGCGCTCGTCGCCGCCGTGCTCATCACGGACGCGCTCGGCCGGGTCCTGCTGCTGCGCCGCCCGGACGGCGGCTGGGAGCTGCCGTCCGCCCCCGTCCGCCCGGCCGAGACGCCGGCCGCGGCGGCCGTTCGCACGCTGGCCGAGGTCTGCGGGGTGACCGCCGAGGCAGTGCAGCCGGCCGGGGTGTTCGAGGACGGGCCCGACGACGGCGGGCCCCACCCGGCGCGGCGGCAGGTGTTCGCGCTGTCGGCAAGCGCGCCCGGCGCGTTGCACCGGCTCGTGCTCCCCCGGCACACCACGCACGCCTGGTTCTTCACGGACAACCTGCCCGGTGTCTCCCCCGCCACCGTCCGGTTCCTGCGGGCGCACGCTCCGGCCCGCCCGCACCTGCCGCGCCCCCAATGGCTGGCCACGACGCCGCGCGCGTGGCTGTGCACGGCCGCCGTGGTGACCGCGCCGGACGGCCGGCTGCTGATGGTGATGCCGCGGGTCCGGGAGCCGGACCCGCGGCCGGACGCCGGACGGTGGAACTTCCCGGGCGGTGTGCTCGACGCCCATGAGGACTCGCCGACCGGGGCGGCCCGTGAACTGCGGGAGGAGACCGGACTCGACCGGCCGCCCGGACCGCTGCTCGCGGTGGTCTGGCAGCATCCGGCCCCGGGCGCGGACCACCCCATCGTGCAGTTCTTCCACGATTTCGGGACCGCCGACCCCGCGGCGGTCCGGCTGCACTGCCCGGACGGGGAGATCACCGACTGGGCCTGGTTCCACCCGGGCGAGGACCTGGACGCCGCGGCCGGTCCGGCCCGGGGGTACGCGGCGCGGCAGGCGCTGGCGGCCCGCGCGGCCGGGCGCGCCGTCACCGCGAGCTACCCGCCCGGGCTCGGGTCTGTCGTCCGCGCTCCCGGCTGGTCGGGCGGGTAGCGTCACCGGCCGTGGAGCAGATCCGACCGCTCGTCGGCCCGCCGGCCGACCCCGGGCCCGCCGAAGCGCCGCCCGCCGACCCGCCCCCGGCCGCGCCGCCGCTGGTCTGGTACGCCGCGTACGGCTCGAACATGCACGCCGGACGGCTCGCCTGCTACCTGCGCGGCGGGCGGCCCGAGGAGGGCGAACGGGACTACCCCGGCTGCCGCGACGCCAGGCCGCCCCGGCGTTCGGTGCCGGTGCGGCTGCCCGGGCTGCTCTACTTCGCCCTGGAGTCGCGGACCTGGGGCGGCGGCATGGCGCTCCACGACCCGCAGCGCCCCGGCACCGTGCCCGCTCGGGCATACCTGCTGACCGCCGAACAGTTCAGCGACATCGCCGCCCAGGAGATGGGCGGCGGGCCGGGCGCCGACCTCGACCTGGCCACCGTGCTGCGGACCGGGCGCGACCCTCAGGGGCCGGGCCGGTACCAGACCCTGGTGTGCCCCGGCACGCTGGACGGCGTCCCCGTGCTGACGTTCACCGCCCCGTGGTCCCTGGCCGAGGCCCCGCTCAACCCCCCGCGCGCCCGCTACCTGCGCAACCTCGCCACCGGACTGGCCGAGGCGCACGGCTGGTCGCCGCGCCGCACCGCCGCCTACCTGAGCACCCGCCCGGGCGCCGCCGGGCACTGGACCGTCGACACGCTGCTCGCCGCGCTCGCCGGGCGGCGCACCGGAGGCTGAGCCTCCGCGGTCGGGTTCCGGCCGCCCGGCCATGACCATTCGTCATCATCATTGCCCTATCGGCCAATTCGGTGGGCAAGCGGCCGTTCGATGACGGATGATCGGCACTCGGGGCCGCTTCGACCGGGCGGCGCCGACCGAGAGGACGGGGGCAGGGCGGCATGGAGGCGATGCGGGTCTTCGCACTGGTGGCGGCGACCGTCACCACCGGAGTGACCTCCGGGCTCTTCTACACCTACGCCTCGCTGACACCGGGGCTTCGCACGGCTGACAGTCTCACGGTGGTCCAGGTGATGCAACGGCTCAACGTGGCCGTCCTCAACGGGTGGTACCTGCTGGGTTTCGTCGGCGCGCTGGTGTTCACGGGCGCGTCCGTCCTGCTGCACCTGCCGAGCGACGCACGCCAGGCGCTGCCCGCGTCGGTCGGCGCACTGGTCTGCTACACCGGCTCGCTGGTGGCGACCAGGGTGGTCAACCTCCCGCTGAGCCAGGCGCTGGCGGACGCCGACCGGTCGGGCGGGGCGGGCCGGCAGGAGCGGGAGGACCGGGAGGACCGGGAGGACCGGGCGTGGCACACCGAGTCGTTCGACCGGTGCGGCGCGCGGCGGATGCGGTGGACCGCGGCGCGGGCGCTGCTGTCCACCGCGGCGCTCGGCTTCCTCTGCTGGGCGCTGGTCCTGCACTGCGACATGAGGCCGAACTGAGGCGCCCGGCACTCCGGTTGGAGCCTCTTCGGCGCTCAGCCGGCCGCCAGCACCACCGTGGTGGGCCCGGGTCGGGACGATGACACCCCGGCGCCCGTCGCCGCCCCGGCCGCCCCGGCCGGACCATCCCCCCGAGCGCTCCCCGGAACGCCGTCCGGGCCGGCGTCCGGAGCTCCGGCGGCAGCTAGCCGGCGGTGTTCCTGCGGGGTCAGCCCCCGCACCCGCTTGAACGCGGTGCTGAGCGCGAACGCGTCGCCGTAGCCGACCCGCCGGGCCACGGCCGCGATGGTGAGCTCCGGGTCGCGCAGCAGGTCGGCGGCCACCGTCAGCCGCCAGTTCGCCAGGTAGGCCATCGGCGGCTCGCCGACCAGCGCCGTGAACCGCCGGGCCAGCCCGGCCCGGGAGACCCCGACCTCGGCGGCGAGCGACGCCACCGTCCACGGCCGGGCCGGGTCGTCGTGCAGCAGCCGCAGCGCGGGACCGACCACCTCGTCGGCCTGGGCCCGCAGCCAGCCGGGCGCATCGGCGTCCGGGGCGGCCAGCCAGCCGCGCAGCACCCCGACCACCAGGAGGTCCAACAGCCGGTCCAGCACCACCTCCTGGCCGGGCTCGGCCCGGGTGACCTCGGTGGCGAGCAGCCGGACCAGGGTGTCCTCGGTGGTGTTCACCCCGGCCGGTCGTACCAGCAGGGTCGGCAGGTGGGCCAGCAGCCGGCGGCCGATCTCGTGCTCGGCCAGGTAGGTGCCGGTCAGCATCACCGACGGGTGCTCGTCGCCCGGCCGGCTCTCGCCCCAGGTCCGCACCCCGAGGGCCATCGAGGTGGCGACACCGACGCCGTCCTTGGAGCAGATCTGCCCGGGTCCGATGACGATCTCCGGCTCGGTCCGCGGATCGTCCGCGACGGTGTAGGCGTCCGGCCCGCGCAGCAGCGCGAGGTCCCCCGGCCGGACCAGCACCGGCTGCCCGCCGTCGGGCAGGATCCACGCCTCGCCGTCCAGCATGGTGAGCAGCGACAGCGGCGCGCGGTCCTCGATCCGCAGCGCCCACGGCGTGCTGAGGACGGAGCGCAGCACGAACGCGCCGCGGGCCTTGGGGCCGTCGAGCAGCCCGGTCAGGGTGTCCATGGCGGGCAAGCCTAGGGGGTCCCGCCGTACCGTGCGCGACAGTTGATCGACTGTCGCGCCCGCCCTGCGGCCCCGCCGCCCGGCCAGACCCCGCACCGCCGGCGACCGGAATCGCGGGGGCTCCGGGACCCGGGGTGTGGCCTATGCTCGCAGCATGGTGACGCGCTGGGGAGAGCACGTGCGCCGTCGCCCGGTGCTCGGGGCGGTGGAACTCGCGTTGGGGTGGCAGGGCGTGGTGGTGCTGGTGGCGAAGGTGCTGCCTGCGCTGACGCCGCACTGGTTCCCGCAGTTGGGTCCGACGGTGGTCAACCTGGTGGCCGCGGCGGCGGCACTGGTACTGCTGCGGGCCTGGGGGATGATGCGGGTCGCGGGGGTGGCGACCTGGGGCGGGCTCGCCCGCTGGCCGGTGCTGCTGCCGGTCGTGGCGGTGTCCGGCCTCGCGGCGCTGCCCGGTCTCGAAGGCGACACGCCGACGCTGATCGGCGGCGTGGTGCTCACCCTCGGCATCGGCCTCAGTGAGGAGCTCGGTTATCGGGCACTGGTCCTCCAGGTCGCACGACCGCTGGGCGCGGTGCGCTCGGTGGTCCTGAGCGCGGTGCTGTTCGGGGCGGCCCACCTGGACAACTACCTGTTCTTCGGGGCGTCCTGGAACGACACCCGGTGGCAGCTGCTGTCCGCGGGTCTGTTCGGGTTCTGCCTCGGCGCGGCACGCCTCGTCATCGGGAGCGTCTGGCCGCTGGTCCTGGTGCACGCCCAGGCGGACTACCTGGGGATCTACTCGCCCGGCCGAACGCCCGACTGGCTGCAGGGACTTGACATGATCGTCAGCCTCGCACTGGGCCTCGTGCTGCTGCGCCGGCAGGTGCGGGGGCTGCCGGCACCGGAGCCGGCCGGCGGTGCTCCGGTCCAGCTGTAGCCACGAGCCTTCCGCTCGGGTGTCGCGAACCACGGGTCCTCACCGGGGACGCCGCTCCACGACGGCGGGCGGGTCGGCGCGGCCGACCGCTCAGCGGCCAGGGCGGCGGTGGACCAGGAGGGCGCGGGTGAGGGCGGCCAGGGCGGCGGTGCAGAGCACGGTGCGGGCGATGTTGGCGGTCGTCCAGGTGGGCACGAAGGCGGCCCGGACGGCGGCGAGGTCGGTGATGGCGGCGGGGTCCCCGGCCGCGGCGAGCCGGTCGTTGAGCGGGATGTTGACGGCGGCGGTGAGGACGAGCGCGGCGAGGTAGAGGACGGTCGCCACAGCCGTCCACAGGGTGGCGGCGCGCCGCCCGGAGCGGTGCAGCAGCCAGGTGCCGACGGCGGGCATGGCGAGGGCGCCCACGAAGACCGCGCCGAAGACGGGGTTGGTGATGGCGGTGTTGATGTTCTGCATCGCGGTCACACAGGTGCGGTCGTCCCCGGCGGCGAGGCCGGGCATCACGGACACGTCGAAGGCGAAGAAGAGGCCGGACATCAGGCCCATCGCGGTGGCGGCGGTGGCGAGCACCGGTCCGGTGGCGGCGAGCTCGCGGGCGGGGGCGGCGACGGCGGTCGTGGCAGCGGCAGCGGCAGCGGTGGCGGCAGTGGTGGCGGCGGCGGGCATGAGCGGGCTCCAGGAGGTGTCGGGGCGGGCGGCGGCCCGGGGACCAGGTGCGGGATCCCCGGGCCGCAGGGTGCTGAACTGCGGGGCTCGGCAGGGGTGTTCAGACCTTCCAGACGCCGGAGGCAGCGGCGTCCCGGGCGAAGTCGGCGAAGTCGCGCGGCTCCCGGCCGAGCGCCCGCCGCACGCCGTCCGCCAGGCTGGCGTTGCGGCCGTCCAGGATCATCGTGAACAGGTCGGCGAAGTCGCCGGGCAGACCGAGGGCCGCCAGCATCGCGCGGCACTCCTCGACGGTGATCGCCGTGAAGCGGATCTCCCGCCCGGTCGCCGCGGAGAGTTCGGCGGCGGCGTCCGCGAAGGAGAGCAGGCGCGGGCCGGTCAGCTCGTAGATCTCGCCGTCGTGGCCGTCCTCGGTGAGCGCCGCCACGGCGACGTCGGCGATGTCGTCCGCGTCGACGAACGGCTCGACGGCGGTGCCGGTCGGCAGCGCCAGCTCACCCGCGAGCACCGCCTCCAGGAAGAAGCTCTCGGAGAAGTTCTGGGCGAACCAGGAGCAGCGGACCACCGTCCAGCCGGTACCGGCCGCGGCGACCGCCGCCTCGGCGGCCTGCGCGGCCTCCTCGCCCCGCCCGGAGAGCAGTACCAGGTGGTCGACCCCGGCCTTGGCGGCGTGCCGGGCGAAGGCCCCGACGGTCTCGACCGCGCCGGGGAAGGCGAGGTCGGGGTAGTAGGCGAGGTAGGCGGCGCCGACACCGTCGAGGGCGGCGTCCCAGGTGGTGTCGTCGTCCCAGTCGAACGGGACCGGCGCGGTGCGCGAGCCGATCCGGGCGGTGTGGCCGAGCGCGGTGAGGCGCTCGGCCACGCGTCGGCCGGTCTTGCCGGTCCCGCCGGTGACCAGGACGGTCCGGGCGGCGGTGGTGGAGGTGCTGGGCTGCTGGGTGCTGTTCGCGTTCGCGTTCTCGTTCATGGGCATCAGTCAACTCCGCGCGCCACCGCCCGGACATGGCTGTCGCGCTCAGCCGCATGTGTGCGCGTCTACGGGCGGACGGCGGTGACCACGGTGGCGTCGAGGTCGTCGTCGTGGCCGAGGGCGGCGGTCAGGCCGGCGGCGGTGACCACACCGAGGGCGGTGGCGGCCTGCCGGCCGCTGGTCTCGAAGAGCAGGGCGCCGCCCGGGGCGAGCCAGTGCGGGGCGTCGGCGGCCACCCGGCGCAGCACGTCCAGGCCGTCGGCGCCGCCGTCCAGTGCCGGGCGGGCCTCGAACAGCCGGGCCTCGGCCGGCAGCAGCGCGATGTCGGCGGTGGGCACGTACGGGACGTTGGCGAGCAGCACGTCCACCCGGCCGCGCAGGCCGGAGGGCAGCGCGTCGAAGAGGTCTCCCTCGAACACCTCGGCGCCGCTCGGCGCGAGGTTGCGACGGGCGCAGCGGACGGCGGCGGGGTCGAGGTCGGCGGCGTACAGCCGGACAGGGTGGCCCGCGGTGGCGGCGAGCGCCGCGCCGAGGGCGCCGGTGCCGCAGCACAGATCGACCACCAGCGCGTTCTCGCGGGCGAGCGCGCCGGCGGCGCGGGCCAGGAACTCGCTGCGCCGCCTGGGGACGAAGACGCCGGGGTCGACGGCGATCCGCAGACCGGCGAACTCGGCCCAGCCGGCGACGTGTTCGAGCGGTCGGCCGGCGGCCCGGTCATGGACCATGGCGGCGAGTTCGGTTGGCGTCGCGGCGGCGGCCAGCAGGATGCGGGCCTCGTCCTCGGCGAAGACGCAACCGGCGGCGCGAAGCCGGGCGGTGACGGTGGAGCGGAGGTCGGCGGACGGGTGGACAGGCAAGGGAACCCCTCGGAGCACAGGTGGGAGGACGTCGTCCGACCCGGGGCTCCCGCCCCATGCCTGGCCCGATGGCGAACGCTCCCGCGCGCTCCGGACTGCGGCCGGCGCTACGGCCGGGCGTGGTCCCGCACGAGGGTGTCGCCGTCGCGGCCGGGGAGCACCCGTTCCGGCACAGCGGTCATGGGTTCTCACCTCCCCGTCTCTACTCGCTCTCTTGTGGCGCCCGTCACCATACCGCACCCGCGGCGCGGGTGCGCCCGGTTTTTCGCGGTGCTCCGGCCACCGACTCGGCGGGTGTCCGAAGCTCTTCGGGTGAACCAGCGGTCCCGTGCGGGCGGCCGGTACCGGGCCGGGGTACCCGTCACCGGGAGCGGCGAGGCGCCGACCGCTCGGGTTTCGGGCTTCGGGCTCCCGGTGACGTACCCCCATCGACCCAGTACGGGAGTTCCCCATGCGCATGCGTTTCGGTCCCCGCGCGGCCCTCGTGGCCACCGCCGGCGTCCTCGCCCTGTCCTTCGTCAACGTTCCGACCGCCTCGGCGGCGCCCGGCGTCGTGATCCAGGAGAACGGCAGCCAGTTCAAGCAGACCCGGGACCCGCAGGGCGGCCAGTGCTACCCCGGCCTCGGCGCCGACACCGCGATCGCCAACCGGACCGGCGGCACCATCCTGCTGTTCCCCGACGGCAACTGTCAGACCAAGATCCTCAACCCCCTGGGCCCGGGCGAGTTCCGGCCGGACGAGCACGTCGGCAGCTTCCTGGCCCTGGACTGACGGACCGCGCCGCCCCGCCCCCTCGTACGGCCGAGGGGGCGGGGCGGCGTCGTGGGCGGCCGGCACCGGGCCGCCGTCGGCGCGCTACGCCTCGGGCGGGCCGGGCAGGTCGAGGGTCACCCGGAGGCCGCCGGCCGGTTCGGGGGCCGGCTGGAGTTCGCCGTGGTGGGCCTCGGCGACGGCCGCCACGATCGCCAGGCCCAGGCCGTGACCGCGGCGGGCCGGATCGCTCTCGGCGGTGCGCCCGCGCCCGCGCAGGAAGGGCTCGGTGAAGGTGGCCACGGCCTCCTCCGTCAGCGCGGGGCCGGTCGTCAGCGCGGGGCCGGTCGTCAGCGCGGGGCCGGTGTTGGCGACGGTGGGGCGCACCCACCCCGGCCGCTGCGGGTCGGCCCCGGTGGCGCGGGTGACTCAGTCCGGCGGGCAGGACGCGCCGGGTGAGGCCAGCACCCGCGCCGCACAGCGGTGCCCCCGCGCCGCGGCCTCGCGCAGCCCGGCCTCGCCGAGCCCGGTGCCCGTCAGCCGGCCGTCCAGGAAGGCGGCCAGGAAGCCCGCCGCGAAGGCGTCGCCCGCGCCGGTGAGGTCGCGGACCTCGCCGACCGGCGGCACCGGCACGGTGAACGGCCGCTCCCCCGGCACGTCGACGGTGGTCGCCTCGGCGCCGGACTTGGTGACCACCGTGGTGGCCGCCAGCCGGGCGCGCTGCGGCCCGGGGCGCCCGTCGGTGAGCAGCCCCAGGTACGCGGACTCCTCGCGGTTGGCGAACAGCAGGCTGGGCGCGAGGTCGGCGGCGAGGGTCAGGAAGCGCTCGCGGCCGAAGCCCTCCAGCATGCCGGTGGAGGAGGCGTCCAGCGAGGTGGTGCCGCCGGCCGCGCGGACCCGGCGCAGCGCGTCGACGGCCGCCGTGCCGACCGGCTCGCCGTCGAAGGAGTAGGCGGGCACGTGCAGGTGGGTCAGCCCGTCCAGCCAGGCGTCCGGGACGGTCTCCAGCAGGGTGGCCGCGCCCCGGTCGGGGAGCATGGTGCGCTCACCGGCGTCGTCGATGAGGACCACGATGCTGCCGGTCCGCCCGTGCCGCGCGACCCGGACGTCCACGCCGTGGCCGGCCAGTTCGGCGGCCAGGCCGTGCCCGGCCGGGTCGTCGCCGACGCAGCCGAGGAACCTCGTCGGGCACTGTCCGGCGGCGAAGGCGGCGACGTTGGCGGCGCTGCCGCCGCGCTGCCGGAAGACCCGGGCGTCGGAGTCGGTGCCGTGCCGCAGTGGGCCGGCCACCCAGACGACGATGTCCTCCACGAGGTCGCCGAGCACTCCGAGCACGCGTCAGCCCTCGTTTCGGGCGGCGGCCAGCGCGATGGCGATCTCGCCGCCCAGCCGGACGTTGCCCCGGTAGACCTCGACGTTCACCTCCAGGCTGCGCCCCTGGGTGTCGCGCTGGATGTAGTCGAGCAGGAACGGGGTGGAGGCGTTGCCGGTGACGCCCTGGCGCTCGGCCTCGGCCCAGGCGCGGGTGAGCAGCGCGTCCAGTTCCTTCGGCGGGAGCTGCTTGTCCGGGTCGACCGGGTTGGCGATCAGGACGGCCTGCGGCAGGTCCAGTCCGTCGCGGGCCTCGATCACCTTGGCGGCCTGCTCGGGGGAGTCGACCTGGTAGCCGATCCGGTGGCCGGAGTCGGTGACGTAGAAGCCGGGGTAGTTGCGGGTGCGGTAGCCGATGACCGGGATGTTGAGGGTCTCGAAGCGCTCCAGGGTGGCCCGGATGTCGAGGATCGACTTCACGCCGGCGCTGATCACGGTGACCGGGGTGGCGGCCAGGGTGGTCAGGTCCGCGGACTCGTCGAAGCTCTCGGAGGCACCGAAGTGGACGCCGCCGAGGCCGCCGGTGGAGAAGACCCGGATGCCGGCGCGGTGCGCGAGGAAGGCGGTGGCGGCGACCGTGGTGCCGCCGTGGCGGCCGAGCGCGGCGACCACCGGGAGGTCGCGCTGGCTGGCCTTGTCGAGGTCGTCGGCCTCGGACAGTTCCTTGATCTGCCCGGTGGACAGGCCGACCGTGGGCACGCCCGCGTAGACGCCGATGGTGGCCGGGACGACGCCGGTGGACCGCAGCCGCTCCTCCGCCTCCAGCGCGACCTCCAGGTTGCGCGGCCGGGGCAGCCCGTGGGTGAAGATCGTCGACTCCAGGGCGACGACGGGGGCGCCGACGGCGACGGCCTCGGTGACTTCCTCGGAGATGCGGATGGGCAGTCCGGTCATGGTGGTGTGCTCCCTGTGAGGCTGCCACCACGGTGTGGCAGCGGTGGCTTCAGCGTAGGGAGCGATCACATCGGGATCCAGAATGAATACCGGCCCTTCTCATAGACTTCCAGCTATGAGTCTCACCCTGCGCCAGCTGGAGGTCTTCCTCGCGGTGGCCGACACCCTGCACTTCGGCCGGGCCGCCGAGCGGCTGCACATCTCGCAGCCCACGGTCAGCCAGGAGGTCGCCCGGCTGGAGCGGACCGTCGGGGTGGAGCTGTTCGACCGCAGCCGGCGGGCGGTGCGGCTGACCTCCGCCGGGGAGGTGATGGCCGCCGAGTCCGCCGGACTGCTGGCCCGGGCCGACGCGCTGCTCGCCCGGGTGCGGCTGCACGAGGAGGCCCGGCTGGGCACGGCGCGGATCGTCGCCTCCCCCACCGTGGTCAACCGGCTGCTGCCGGCCGTGGTGAGCCGGGCCGAACGGGAGCTGCCGGAGCTGCTGCTGGCCGAGCTGTCGGTGGACACCGGGCGGGTCTCGCCGACGCTGGCCGCCGAACTGGCCGATATCGGCCTCGGCCGCTTCCTCGACGACGTCCCCGGCTACCGGCGGGAGCGCATCGCGGACGAGCCGGTGCGGATCGCGCTCAGCCGGGACCACCCGCTGGCCGGGCGGGACGCCGTGCGGCTGGACGAACTGGGCGACCTGCCGCTGCTGTTGTGGCCGCGCGAGCAGAGCCCGCGCTACTACGACCACGTCCTGGCGCTGTGCGCCGAGCGCGGGGTGGAGCCGCCGGTCCTGGTGGGCCCGGCCCGGATCGTCGGCTCCCGGCTCTACCTGCTGGCGCAGAGCCGGGCGTTCTCGCTCGTCCCCGCCTCGATGACCGGCCACCTCACCGGCGACGTGGTCACCGTACGGCTGGCCGGCCGCGCCACCCTGCCGCTGGAGTTGCAGTGGCGCCTGGACGACCGCCGCCCCGCGCTCGCCGCGCTGCGCGAGCTGATCCGCGAGGAGGCGGCCGCCCTGGACCCGTCCTGACCTGCGAAGGACGCTCAGAACCGCAGCGACCAGCCGTTGACCGTGCCGGGGAAGTAGCCGCCGACGTCGGTCACCCGCAGCCGCCAGACCCCGGCCGCGGTGTGCGCGGAGGCGTCCACGCCGTAGACGGCGACGAGGTTCGTGTAGGCCTCTCCGATGTTGGTGTCGTGCAGCAGGAACACCGCGCCGTCCGGGGCGACCAGCTCAACCTTGAGGTCCCCGCGCCACCAGTAGGCGATGTCCACGGAGACGTCGAGGTCGCGGGGCGCCTTGCCGGCGACCCCGGTGACGGTGACGGGCGACTCGACCGTGCCGATCCCGTCGAAGGTCACCGGGCCCGGGGCGGCGAACAGCGGGCCGCGCGGCCGGTTCGCCACCGTGCCGGTGTACAGCAGGCGGTCCGGGGAGCCCGTGCCGAGACCGGTCAGCGAGCCGACGGTCGCCGCCGAGGTCAGCGCCGCGGACACCTGGGCGGGGGTGGCGCCAGGGTGCGACGCCAGGTACAGCGCGACGGCGCCCGCCGCGTGCGGGGCGGCCATCGAGGTGCCCGACATGTCGATGCCCAGACCGCCGATGTCGACCACGTGCCACACCGAGGTGATGTCCACCCCTGGCGCGTAGAGGTCCACCAGGGGACCGTAGTTGGAGAACGAGGCCTGGACGTCGCCCCGGTCGGTCGCGCCGACGGTGATGGCGCTCGGCACCCGGGCCGGGGAGTGCTGGCTCGCGTCCACGCTCTGGTTGCCCGCGGCGACCGTGTAGGTCAGGCCCGCCGCGATGGACCCCGCGACCGCGGCGTCCAGCACCGGGTCCGGGTCGCTGCCCAGGCTCATGTTGACGACGGCCGGGCGGACGGCGTTCCTGGTGACCCAGTCGATGCCCGCGACCACCTGCTCGGTGGTGCCCTCGCCGTCGTCGTTGAGCACCCGCACGGCGACGATCTTCGCAGCCTTGGCGACCCCGAAGGACGCGCTGGCGACCGTCCCCGCGACGTGCGTGCCGTGGCCGTGACCGTCGTCCGCGACGTTGTCGCCGTCGATCGCGTCGTAGCCGTAGGAGGCGCGCCCCTCGAACTCCTCGGCGGTGATCCGCACCCCGGTGTCCACGATGTACGCCGTCACCCCCGCGCCCGCCGTGTCCGGGTAGGCGTAGCGGTCGTCGTACGGGAAGCGGCGCTGGTCGATCCGGTCCAGGCCCCAGGACCCCGGCGCCGTCTGCACGCCGTCGGCCCGCACCCGGCGGTTCTGCGAGACCAGCGCCACCGACGGGTCGGCGGCCAGCCGGCGGGCCTGCTTCCCGGTGAGGCCCGCGGAGAAGCCGCGCAGCGCCGCGTCGTAGCTGCGGCGCACCGTGCCGCCGTAGGCGCGGGCCAGCGCCGCCGCGCCGTCCGCCATCGAACTCCCCTTCGCGGCTTCGGGCTTGAGCACCACCAGATAGCTTCCGGGGACGGCGGAGGGCGAGCCCTCGCCCTGCACCACCCCCTCCGGGGCCGCCGCCGCGGCGGGGAACACCCCGCCCGCCCCGATCGTCAGGACCGCCGCCGTACCGAGCACCGCGCAGACCCTGCGCAGCCGTTGCCCTGGAGTCATCGTCCCGTCCCCCTCCGATGTCGACCTACCGAAAGCCTGATGGATCGTCAGCTCCTAGGCAACCATTGGTCGTTGTCCTTAAGCAGATGCGCGGTCCGGTGGAACGGGACGACGGCGGGAGCGCGACGCACCGGGCCTGACACCGCGCCGGGCGGTGCGCTATCTTCCGTACGGAATCGCCCCGTCGGGGCGGGTTGCCGACCGGGTGGGGGCAGGCACCATGCACAGCGCGCGCGACGTCACCGGACCCGACGGGGGGCCGGGCAGACCCGGCGGCGCCCCGGTCGCCCGCTTCGTCCGCGGTCCGTTCAGCGGCCTCGACGCCGCGGACCTGCGGGAACTCGGGCGGCTGGGCACCCGGCGGGTGTACGCCCCGGGCGAGGCCCTGATGATC
Organism: Kitasatospora sp. NPDC058032; assembly: GCF_042885845.1. Lineage (NCBI taxonomy): Bacteria > Bacillati > Actinomycetota > Actinomycetes > Kitasatosporales > Streptomycetaceae > Kitasatospora > Kitasatospora sp. NPDC058032. The sequence goes on from NZ_JBHVRK010000042.1 coordinate 32,919, forward strand.
GAGGGCGACCCGGGCGACCGGGCCGCCCTGCTGCTGACCGGCTGCGTCAAGGTGGTCGCCGCCGCGGAGGACGGCGGCGAGGCCCTGCTCGCCGTCCGCCTGCCAGGTGAACTCCTCGGTGAACTGGCCGTGTTGGACGGCGAACCGCGCTCGGCGAGCGTCCTCGCGGTGCGCACCAGCACCACCCGGGAGATCGGCGGCCCCGCCTTCCTCGACTTCCTCGCCGACCGGCCCGCCGCCGCCCTCGCCGTCCAGCGCTCGGTCACCCGCAAGCTCCGCTCCGCCACCCGCCACCGGGTCGACGCCGGCCACGGCACCGGCCTGGCCCGGCTCGCTCGCACCCTGCACACCCTGCTCGGCTCCTACGGCGCCCCCGGCGAGGACGGCCTGCGGATCGACATCCCGCTCAGCCACGCCGACCTGGCCGCGCTCGCCCGGCTCTCCCCCGCCAGCGTCGAACGCTCGCTGCGCACCCTGCGGGACCAGGGCGCGGTCCGCACCAGCTACCGCGAACTCGTCGTCCGCGACCCGGATCTGCTCGCCCGGGCGGCCGGCGTGCCGCTGCCGGCGGACGGCGGTGGCCGGTCATGAGCGACGCGGTGGCGCCCCGGCTGCGCCGGATCTGCCTGGTCGTCGACATCGAGGCCTACAGCGGCCGGCCGTACCGGGTGCAGCAGAAGGTCCAGGAGCGGCTCGACCGTGCGCTGGACCACGCCTGCGGCCGGGCCGGCGTCGACCGGGCGCGCTGCGAGGCCCAGGACCGGGGCGACGGCCAACTGCTCCTGCTGCCGCCCGACGTCGACGAGGCGAAGGCGCTGCCGGGCCTGGTCCTCGGCCTGCGCGACGCGCTGCACACGCTCAACCGGACACCCGGGACCGCCGGGCGGCTGCGGGTGCGGGCGGCCCTCGCCCAGGGCGGGGTGCAGCGGGCGGCGCTGGGCTTCGTGGCCCGCTCGGTGGAGACGGCCTGCCGGCTGCTGGACTGCCAGGAGGCCCGGGCCGCGCTGAAGGGCGCGCCGGACACCGACCTGGCGGTGGTGATCGCCGACGACCTGTTCACCGACACCGTCGCGGCGGGCGCGGACGGCGTACCGGTCGAGGAGTTCACCGAGATCACCGTGGCGATCCCGGCCAAGCGCTTCGAGGCGCGCGCCTGGGTGGGCACGCCCCGCTCGGGCGCGCTGGTGCCGCTGCCTTCGCCGGCCCCGGCCGGCTCCCGCCGCCGGGCGGCGGGCTCGGCGCTGCTGCGCGGGCTGGGCGACGCGCTGGCCGGCGCCGCCCTGGGCGTCGCCCCGCCGCACCACCACGACGACGGCCACCACGAGCATCACGGCCACCACGAGCCGGACGCGCACCACGACCACGACCGGGACCACGACCGGGACCACCACCACGGGCACGACGACGGGCACCACCCGGACCAGCGGACCGACCACCTCCCGGACCACCACGACGACCACTGGCAGCACCACGACGGCTACGACACCGATGCCTGGTCCACCGACCCGCACCACCACCACGACCCGCACCACGAGGACGCCGGAACCCCGTACGACGACCACCACGACCCGCACGGCCACCAGGACCACCAGGACCGGCACGGCCACGAGCCGCCCGACGACCCGTCGGACCCCTGGGGCCACGGGCCGCACCACTGAGCCGGTCAGCCGCCCGGGTCAGTGGCCGCCCTTCGGCTCCGAGCAGCCGCCGTCCAGATAGCTCCCGTGCGCCTCGACGGTGACGGCTTTCCCGACCCGACCGACGACGCAGGGGCCGGCGCCCGGGATGGTGAGCTCGAAGGACACCTCGCCGCCGCCCGTGACCACGAACTGGGCGCTGTTGCGCGGATAGCCGAGCGACTCCAGGATGCCCCGCACGTCGTCCTGGGTGAGCGGTGCCGAGCCGGCGCGCGCCTTCACGGCCTCGGAGATGCGCCTGCTGTGCGCCTCGCCCCGGCAGCGGTCCACCGCGTTGAGCGGCGCCATCTGCTTGTACATCGAGTTCTCGGCGTGCTTGGCCGCCCACCAGTCGGGCGTCTGGGACGCGGTGCCCGTACCTCCGGCGGAGGGGCTCGGCGGCACGGACGCGCAGCCCACCGCCGCCACCGCGGGGAAGAGCCGGTCGTGCTCGGCGACACCCTTCCGCACCTCCTCGGCGTAGCCGGACGCGGCGGGTGCCGCGGATGCCGCCGATGCGGCCGATGCGGCGGTGGACGCGGCGCTCCCCCCGCCGCCGGTACCGGTGCTGCTGATGCTTCCGCACCCGGTCACCGCCACCGTGCCCGCCAGCACCCCCGCTGCCGCCGCCACCGCCAGTCGCCTCATCAGCCAGCCCTCCCCGGTCCGACCCGCACCCCGTCCGGACACTTCGTACGGACGCTTCGTACGGCGCCCATCATGCCGGACGCCCCGATCCGGCCGCCGGGCCGTCCGTCCACGGTGGCCCCACCGCCCCGGGCCGGCGAAGAACCACGGTCCGGATACCGGAGTGCGGTGGGCGAGGGGCGTCGTACCCGGGCCGCCGTCATCGCCGCCGGTCCGGCCGGTGTCTCCCCGGCCGGACCCGCCGCCGAGCTGATCCTCACCCTCCGGGGCCCGGACGCGTCACCACCGTCGCCTCCTGCTACGACAGGGGGCCGAGGTCGCCGTTGACGACGGTCTCGGTGATCAGGGGGCGGCCGAAGAGCGCGAGGATCTCGTCCGCCAGCGCCATGACGGGCCGCGTGCCGTTCCGGCCGAACGTCCGGATCGCGGCGGCCGAGAGGCCGCGCGGAACGGCTCCGGCGTCGAGCAGGGCGCGCCAGTCCTCGGGAGCGAGTTCGAGGAACTCCAGCCCGGTCAGCGCGGCGATCTCCAGCGGGTCGGCCAGCGTGCCGGGGTAGGCGCACAGCGTGCGCAGGCGGGGCAGGCCGACGACGGGGGCGAGGCTCAGCGGTGCACCGGTCCACGCCCCGATCTGCAGGACCTCCAGCGCGGGATGGGCGGCGCCCTCGATGCTTCCGATGCTCCGGTCGTGGACGATGGCCGTGACCGGTCGCTTGTTCCCACGGTATCCGGTGTACCAGCTCCGCTCCGGGCCGAGGACCAGGTCGGTGAGCGATTCGGCCCACAACGACGCGCCGACGCTCTGCTCGTGGTCGAGCACGATGACCTGGCCGAGGTGACCGCGGGGGCCCGGCGTGAGGTCGACGGCGACCTGGTCCCCTCCCCCGGTGACGCCGATGACGATCCATCCCGCAGAACCGACCAGGTCCTGCACCGCGTCGTCGGGCCCGGTGAGAGCCGCCTCCGTCGCCGCGTGCTCCCACTGGAACGACCAACGGTGGGACAGGTGGGCGACGTCGAGGTGTTCCGGAGCGACCGGTTCGAAGCCGAGCGTCGCCACGAGGCGCCGGCCGGCCTCGGGATCGGCCAGCCAGTCCTCCCACCCTGCGCGCGTCACCCGGTAGAGCGCCCTGACCTCCTCGGGCAGGGGAAGGCCCAGACGCTGCTCGGCGGCGGCGATCTCCTCCTCGGTCGCGCCGATGGCGTCCGGCAGCCGTTCGCGAAGCGCCCGTTCCAGCAGTGCCGCGTCCGCCGACGGGGCCGGGCGGGCCCTGTCCGACGGCTCGGGCAGGCGGCGCCACGGCTCGGGGACGGCGCCCTCGACCAGGGTCAGCGCGCCCACCGCCCTGCCGATGCCGGACACGGCCGCCGGCCCGTGGTCGAACAGCCGCAGCACCGCCGCCCCGTTCGGCGGGATCTCCGCGGTGAACTCGATGTCGCTCACCCCGGCCCCGGCGAGCGTGTCCCGCACCCGCTCGATCGCCTCGTGCTCCGCCCGGTTGTCCGACACCAGCATGGCCCGACCGGGCTGCGGGTAGCGCCACTTCACGGGCACGCTGTACGAGCCGCGGCCGATGCTCCCCGCCACCTGGCCGCCCGGTACGGCCAGCGTCTGCGCGTGCGCGGCCCGCAGCAGCCGCAGCAGCGGTTCCCAGGTTCTGAAGTCATACAGCGAGGACAAACGGGCCTCCGATGAGTGCGGTGTGCGCGATTGTGCCCGCCCCCTACGACAGCCCCGTCGACCGGCGGACCCGAGGCGGCGGCCGGTCGGCGGATCGTCGTGGACTCGGGCCTCCCCTTCGAGACGGCCGGATCGGGTGGAACTCCGTCCGCCGCATCCTGGCAGCGACGGCCGCCGCGGGGACATCCCACGATCCTGGGAGGTACCGGTCCTGCGACGCTCCGAACCGATCTGACCCCGCGTCATCACACCTTCTGCCGAGGGGCGATGAAGCCCGGCGGGGCCGTCCGCTCGGAGCCCCGTCCTCCTCTTGACGGCGGCGGGCCGTGTCCACCATGGTGTGCACCACTCCCTCGCACCGCTGCCCCATCGGCACCCCCACCCGGAGACGGCATGCGTGCACCCGTTCACCCCCGCCCCGCCACCCGCCGACGCGGACACGGCGGGCTGCCCGTCGGCCTCGCCGTCGCCGCCCTCACCGCGGCCGCCTCGACCGTCGGCCTGGCCGTCACGGCGGCCGATCCGCTCCCGAGGGTCGACCTGATCCTCAACGGGGCCTTCGACTCGTACCCCTGGATCTGGACGTGCGACTCCGGCGTCCGGTCCAGCAGCATCCCGCACGACCACTACGTCACGGGTTCTCCGACCGCCACCGGCAACGCGCGGTGCGCCCAGCGGGTACGGGTCCAGCCGAACTCCGACTACACGCTCTCCGCCACGGTGCGCGGTGCGTTCGCCTTCGTCGGCGTCACCGGCGCGGCCGGTGAGAACGCCTCCACCTGGTCGAGCCAGAGCAGTTGGAACAACCTGGCCGTGCAGGTCACCACCGGGCCGGCCACCACCGAGCTGACCGTGTACTTCCACGGCTGGTACGAGCAGGCGCCCTACGACGTACGGCGGGTGTCCTTCGTCGGCCCCGGGTTCGAACCGAGCCCGTGCGGCGAGTCGCCCGCCCCGTCGCCGACGGCGACCGACGGCCCCGCGACCCCCTCGCCGTCCCCCACCTGCCAGCGTACGTACATCCCCTGACGGCCGACCGCCCCCACCTCGCATCGGAGGATGCCATGCGCTCGTTCCGCCCCCGCCCCCGCCACGCCCATCGCGGCAGCTCCGTCGGCGCCGCCCTCGGCGCCCTCGTCCTGGCCGGCACCGCCGCCCTCACCGCGCACGGGACCGCCACCGCCCAGCCCGCGCCGCTGGACTGGATCCAGAACGGCAACTTCCGCCACCCGCTCTCCCTGGGCTGGAACTGCCAGGGCGAGTTCGTCCAGACCGGCCAGATCGTCGAGGGCCGCCCCAGCGGAACGGACTACGCCGGCTGCACGCAGACGGTGCCGGTCGTGCCCGGCACCCGCTACCAGTTCTCGGCGTACATGTCCGGCCCCTACACCTTCGTGACCATCTCCGGGACCGGTACGGACACCGGGGAGGTGACGCTCTGGGACAGCGGGACGACCTTCAAGTCCCTGGCCACGACGCTCCTCATCGGCGACTCCCGGCAGGTGACCGTCACCTTCCACGGCTGGTACGGACAGGGGCCGTACCAGGTCAGCCAGGTCCAGATGATCGGGCCGATCTACCCGAGCGAGTGCGAGTTCCCCACCCCCACCCCGGGGGTGCCGGCCCCGACCTCCACCAAGCCCTGCATGCCCCGGCCGAGCACCCCACCGACCGGCCCCGGCGTCCCCACCCCGACCCCCACCCCCACCCCCACCGGGCCCTGACGGGCACAACCCTGACCCGCGCGGCGCCGAGCCACGCGGCGCCGCCCCGCACGGTGCCTCCTCGCAGCGCGCGTCAGGCGGGCGGGGTGGCGAAGTAGATGCCCTCGCACAGTTCGCGGGCGATCCGCGCGTAGCGTCCGACGTCGCGCAGCGGACCGTCCTCCAGGCGGCGCCAGTCCCGCACGGCCCGCGCCGCCGCCCGGCGCAGGTCGGCGGGGCCGGTGTCGTCGGGCAGGCGCAGCCGGGCGGCGGGGGTGCGGCCGGTGGCGAGGGCGATCAGGGCGGCGGCGGTGTCCTGGTCGAGTTCGAGCCGCTGCCCGGCCACCGCGGCCAGGGCCCGCGCGAGTTCATGGCGGCGCAGCTCCGGGTGCCCGCGCAGCTCGCCGATCCGGGTACGGGCCTCCCGCAGGACATCGGCGGGCAGGCCCGCACCGGAACCGAGGGCCGTCTCGACGGCGCCCAGCGCGGCGGCCGAGCGCAGTGCGTCAGCGGCGTCGACGAAGCGCAGCCGCAGGTGCTCGACGACGGCGGCGATGCCGGAGGCCGCCCGGAACTCGGCGAGCAGGGCGGCGGCCCCGATCGGGCGGCCCTCGGCGCGGGCCCGGCGGGCGGCGGTCAGGGCGGTGTCGATGCCGTGCACGCCGAGCAGGCCGAGCAGCCGCTCCCGTTCGGGGCGGGTGAGCGGCGCGTCGTCCCGGTCGAGGAAGCGCCGACCGGAGTAGAGGGCGCGGCGCAGCGCGCCGGCGGGGGCCTCGGCGAGTCGGCGGACCAGGGCGGCGTCCGGTTCGGTGAAGTCGTCGCCGAGGGCGGTCTGGGCGAGCAGGCCGACCACCGGGAGCACCTCGTCGACCAGTCCGGCGAGCCGGCCGGCGTTGGTCGCGGCGACCTGCCGGGCGCGCGGCCAGGGGTCGCCGTGGCCCTCGCCGAGCAGGTCGATCCGGCTGAGCACGCCGACGGCGTTGAGCGCGGTCATCCGGCCGTCGGCCTGGGCGCGCAGGGCTCCCAGCGCCTCGGCGTCACCCGCGCCGGGGTGCGGCATGACGTAGATCATCGCGTCGGCGCGGGCGAGGGCGTCCAGCGCCGGCTCGTCGAGGCCGCTGAGCGAGTCGAGGCCGGGGGTGTCGACGAGCACGCAGTCGCCGGCGGGCCGCAGTCCGGCGGCCTCGACGACGACCTCGGCGATCCGGTCGGTGCTCACGCCGAGGTCCCGGGGGTCGCGCGGCAGACCGCCGGCCTGCCAGTGGGCGGTGCCGTCCCGCTGCCGGACCTGGATCCGGTTGAGCCGGCCGGGCCGGAACCAGGCGACCACCGTGGTGCACTCGGTGGCGGCCGAGGCGGCGAGCCGACGGCCGAGCAGGGCGTTCACCAGGGTGGACTTGCCCGCGTTCATCCGGCCGCCGACGGCGATCCGCAGGGTGCGCTCGGCCAGCCGTTCGTGGACCGCCCGGACCGCCTCCGCGGTCGGCCCGGGCGGCAGCCTGCCGGCCAGCTCGGCGCAGAACGCGGCCACCACCGGGGCGAGTTCCGCGTCGGGCGCGGGGACGGTCACCGCCTCACCGCCCGGGCGGGCGCGCCGGCCGGCGGGGCGGTGCCGCGCTGCTCACGGTCCAGCAGCTTGGCCAGACGCCGGGCCGGGCGGCTCAGGACGGCCAGCTCCTCCTTGCGCTCGCGCAGCTCCTCCTCCCAGGACTTGAGCCGCTTGGCCGCGCTCTCCACGCCCTTGAACCAGGAGACCAGGCTGTCGATGCCGTTGGCCTCCTTGCGCAGGTCCTCGACGAAGCCCTCCGCCGTCTCCAGGTGCCCCGCCACCTGCCGCTCCTGGTGGCTGAGCAGGGTGGACAGGCACCACAGCACCGGCACGGCGACGCCGCGCGGCGAGGGTCCGCAGGAGACCGCGACCGCCGTCCCGCGGACCCGGCCGCCCTCGGCCACCAGCTCCTCCAGCGGGCCCATGGCCGCCCGGGCGCGGGCCCAGTCGGCGGGGTCCCTCACCAGGTCGGCCTTGGTGTAGGCGAGCACGACCGGCAGCGGCGTCCGCTGTCCGTCGACGGCGCGGTGCAGCAGGACGACGGTGCGGCGCACCTCGTCGTGGGAGTCGGGGTCGGTGGCGAGGCGGTGGGCGTCGGCGAAGACGACCACCGCGTCCGCGTGGGTGAGCCGTTCCAGCAGCTGGGCGGTCTCCGGGTCGTCGGCGGCGGAGCTGGTGAGCGCCCCGCCCCGGTAGTCCGTCCACTCGAAGCCCATGATCTCGCTCCGCCCGTACCGCAGGCCGGCCGCCAGCTCGGTGCGCCGCGAGGACGGCGGCGGGTAGACCCCTTTGCGCAACTGGCGCCCGGTGATGGTCAGTTCGTCGGCGGTGCGGCGGTCGGCGGTGACCAGCCGGAAGCCCTTGCGGTCGGTGGCGAGGTGGGTGAACATCGCGGCCAGGTAGCTGCTCTTGCCCGCGCTGCTGTGGCCGAGGGCGACCACCCGCAGGTTCATCAGGTCCATGCGGTCAGCTCCGGTACGGGTCGGGTGTGCCGGTGGTGGCACCGAGCGCGTGGGCGAGGGCGAGGCCCTCGTCGCGCAGGGCGGTGAGCGAGCCGATCCGGCGCTTGGCGCGGTCCCGGGCGGCGCCGAGGTCGGCCGCGGCGGTGGCCAGGTTGCGCCGGTGGTCGGCGAGTTGGCGCTCCAGCCGGATCCGCTCGTCGGCGATCGCCTGGTCGAGCGCGACGGCGAGCCGGTCGGTCAGTTCGTCGACGTGGGCGGTGATCTGGGCGGGGATCTCGGTGCTCAGCTCGGTGAGCACCCGGTTGAGGTGGCGGGTGGCGTCGCCGCGCACCCGGCCGAGTTCGGCGCGCCGGCGACGGCGGCGGGTGAGCACGGCGAGCATCGCGTAGCCGGCGACGGCGGGCAGCAACACGCTGCTGGTGACCAGGGCGACCACGGTGCCGAAGGTGGCGGCGGTGCCGACCGACGGGATGACGCTCTCGATCACGCCCAGGGCGCCGCCGTCCCGGTGCGTGGAGTGCACCATCTCCGGCAGCGCGGCGCCGCGTTCGGCGCGGATCACGGCGCCGCCCTCGACCGCGGCGAGCTCCGTTCCGGGCCGTCCGGCGGACCCGCGGTCGGCATCCGGCCGTCCGGCGTCGAGCACCGTGGCGCACTCGGTCCGCACCCGCTCCTCCAGGACGGCCAGACCGCGCCGGGCGGCGTTGTCGAGCTGCAGCCAGACCGCCTCCACCTGGGCCTCCAGCTCGGCCGGGAACTCCTGGGCCAGAGCCGCGGGTTCGGCGGTGGCGATCCTCGCCTCGGCGAGCTGGCGGACGTCGTTGAGGCTGCGCCGGAAGCCGAGTTGGAGGGTGTTCTTGAGGTCGCGGGCGCCCGTCGTCAGAGCACGCCGCCACTGGGCGCTCTCCGGCTGGAGCAGCCGCAGCGCCTGCTCGGCGCGCTCGACCTCGGCGGCCAGGGTCGGGTCCTGCTGCAGCGAGCGCAGGTGCAGCTCCTGGTCGGCGAGCGGGGCGGCGAGCGCGGCGAGGCCGACGTGCACCACGTTGGCGAGCCGCAGGTCGGCGGCGCGGGCGGCGATCCGGCGGCGCAGCAGCGCGTCCAGCGCTTCGAAGCCGCTCTCCTCCAACAGCTCTTCCGCGTCCTGGAGTTCGCCCGATCCGGCGGCGTCGGCGGCGTCCCGACGGGCCCGGTTGCTGACCGGGAACCAGGGAGCCTCGGCGTGCCGGGGAGCGTGCCGGGCGAGCAGTTCACGGTTGCGTTCGAGGACGGCGGGCCAGGCGTCGTGGCTGTCGGTCTTGGTGAGCACGAAGACCGTCTCGGCGGTGCGCTCGGTCGCGCGGGCGAGGAAGTCCAGTTCGGAGCGGGTGAGTTCGCTGGATCCGTCGACCACGAAGACCAGCGCGTCGGCGTTCTCCAGGGCGGCCAGGGCGAGTTGGGCGTGGCCGCTGACCAGGCCGCCGACGCCGGGGGTGTCGACGAGTTCCAGGCCGGCGGCGAGCAGCGGGACGGGCAGTTCGACCTCGACGTGGTGCACGTCGGAGCGGTGCGGGCGGCCGGTGGCCGGGTCGACGGCGGCGTACTCGGCGATCCGCTCCAGCGGGATCGGTTCCGGGCGCGGCGCGGCGTCGTCGGGGGCGGGGGCGGGGGCGGTCCCCGGCGTGCCGTCGGCCGGGTTGGTGCCGGGCAGCAGGAAGGCCTCGGCGCGCGGGCGTTCACCGTGGCGGACGACGACGTGGACGCCGGTCGCCACGTCGGCGTCGACCGGGAGGAGGTCCCAGACGCCGACCAGGCTGTTGATGGTCGAGCTCTTGCCGCGCTTCTTCTCGCCGACGACGACCAGGGAGGCGGCGCCGACGGCGGCCCGGGCGGCCTCCGCGCGGACGCGCCGGGCGCCGGCGGCGGGGGTGGGGGTGGGGGGGGCGGGGGCGGGGGGGATGCCGGGTCCGGGG
>NZ_JBHVRK010000043.1:0-40339 GCF_042885845.1 Kitasatospora sp. NPDC058032
GCCGCCTTCCAGCGGGCCCTCCGGGCGCTTCGTTCTTTCGTGTTTCCAGCTTACCAGATGTTTTCCGTGCCGTTCCCGGCGCTTCCTTCATCCAACTCGCTGGCGTCTTCTGCGGCTTGACGCCCCGTCCGACGTTTCAAACTCTAACCGATCCCCGCTCCGAAAAGCGAATCCGGCCGCAATCCCTAAAACAGGCACACCAAATAAACCCTGAGCCGGAACGCGTCGAAACAGATAACGACACGCCTCGGCCCGTAACCGGGAAGAGGTGGTGTTTCAGAGGATTGGCCGCCCCGGGACCGTCCGCGCCGATGCGTGTCCGGTGCTCCCTGCCGAGCGACTAGAGAACACTACGCCCATTCGGGGGCTGAGGCAAACGGCCTACTCGGACGGTCCGGGTGCAGAGCGCGCGGCCGGCCTTCACGTACTCACCGTTGGGGTGGTCGTTGCCGGTGACCCAGTGGCGGGCGGTGGCCTCGTCGCGGCCGCCGGCGCGGTGGCGGCCGAGGAGACGGGCCTCGCGGACCGCGTCGTCCGTCTCCACGTACCAGAGTTCGCGCAGCAGGCGCCGGGCCTCCGGCCAGGGGTGGTCGGCGGCAGCGAGGTAGTTGCCCTCGGTGATGACGAGTCGGGCGTGCGGGTGGACCACGTGCCGGGCGGCCACCGGCTCGTCGAGGTCGCGGTCGAAGTCGGGGACATAGATGTCCTGGAAGCGGTCGGTGGCGACCCGGCGCAGCAGGGCGACGTAGCCGTGCGCGTCGAAGGTGGCGGGTGCGCCCTTGCGGTGGCCGAGGCCGAGGCGGTCGAGCTGGGCGGCGGAGAGGTGGAAGCCGTCCAGCGGGAGGTAGGCGGCGCTGCCCGGGCCCTCGTGGCGCTCGACCTCGGCGACGAGGTGCCGGGCCAGGGTGGACTTGCCCGCGCCGGGCGGGCCGGCGAGTCCGAGGATGGTGCGGGCGTTGCTGCCGGGGCCTCGCAGCAGGCCGCGGGCGAGGGCCGCGAGGCTGTCCGCGTCGAGCCCGGCCACGCCGGAGGTCCCGGTGGGGCGGTCCGCGTTCATGGGCGAACCCTACTCAGCGTTCGGCGAGGGCGGGCAGGTCCAGGGTGAGGGTGCCGGCGTCGGCGTCGAGCAGGGCGGGGAGGCCGAGCGGGACGGTCAGGGTGGACGGGCCGTGGCCGAAGCCCAGTTCCCAGATGATCGGTATGCCGAGCGGTCCGAGGCGGTCGAGCATGACGTCCCGGACCCGGTCGAGCGGGCCGCAGCCCTCCCAGGAGCCGAGGGCGATGCCGGTGACGCCGTCGAAGGCGCCGGAGCGCAGGAGCTGGGTGAGGAGCCGGTCGAGCTGGTAGGGGTGCTCGTTGACGTCCTCCAGGACCAGGAGGTGTCCGGCGTAGGAGGGGCGGGCGGCGGGGGTGCCGCGTTCGGCGGCGAGGACGTGGGTGCAGCCGCCGGCGGTGATGCCGCGGGCCCGGCCGGGGACGAGGGCGGTGGCGGTGGCCGAGGTGAGGACGGTCGTGGCGGCGGGTTCGAAGAGGGTGCGGCGCAGGTGTTCGGCGGTGGGGCCGTCCTCCAGGAAGGTGGCCGTGGCGCTCATCGGTCCGTAGAGGGTGGCGACGCCGAGGCGCTGGGCGAAGGCCTCGTGCAGGGAGGAGACGTCGCTGTAGCCGATCAGCACCTTGGGCGGGACGGCGCGCAGGGCGTTCCAGTCGAGGAGGTCGACCATGCGGTGCACGCCGTAGCCGCCGCGGGCGCACATGACGGCGTCGACGGTGGGGTCGAGCCAGGCGGTCTGGAGGTCGGCGGCGCGGTCGGCGTCGGTGCCGGCGAGGTGGCCGAGGACGGGGTGGGTGTCCAGGACGTGCGGGGCGACGGTGACGCGCAGTCCCCAGGAGCGCAGCAGGGCGGTGCCGGCGGCGAGCCGCCGGGGGTCGATGGGGCCGCTGGTGGCGACCACGGTGACGTGGTCCCCGGGGCGGAGGTGCGGCGGGCGGGTCAGTCCTCGGCCGGGGGTGGTCGGGTGCTGGTCCATGGCCGGGTTCCTTCCGGGGTGGGGCGGCGCGGGTCGGGGTGGTCCCGGGGCCGGCGCGGAACCGGCCCCGAGAGGTTATGCCCCTGACGCGTTCACAGCGATCCCATGACCTCGCGCACTTCGGCGAGGGTGGCGTCGGCGATCGCGTTGGCGCGTTCGGAGCCGGCGCGCAGGACCTCGCGGAGGTGGCCGCGGTCGGCCGCGAGTTCGGCGCGGCGGGCGCGGATCGGGCGGAAGTACTCGTTGACGGCCTCGGTGACGGTGCGCTTGAGCGCGGCCGCGCCGCCGTCGCCGATCTCCTCGGCGACCTCCTCGGGGGTGCGGTCCTGGCAGAGGGCGGCGAGCAGGACGAGGTTGGAGACCTCGGGGCGGCCGACGGGGTCGTAGCCGATGCGGCGGTCGGTGTCGGTCCTGGCGCCCTTGAGGAGCCGCGCGGTGGTGTCCTCGTCGGCGGCGAGCGGGATGGAGTTGCCGCGGCTCTTGCTCATCTTGCCGCCGTCGGTGCCGAGCAGCAGCGGGGCGGCGCCCAGCAGGGCCCGGGGGCGGGGGAAGACGGTGGTGCCGTCGGGGTGCGGGTAGCGCTCGTTGAACCGGCGGGCGACGGTGCGGGCGACCTCCAGGTGGGGCAGCTGGTCCTTGCCGACGGGGACCAGGTCGGCCTTGCAGAAGAGGATGTCGGCGGCCTGGTGGACGGGGTAGGTGAGCATCAGTCCGTTGACGGCGGCCTGGCTGGAGTGGGCGATCTCGTCCTTGACGGTGGGGTTGCGGTGGAGTTCGGCGACGCTGACCAGGCTGAGGAAGGGCAGCAGCAGCTGGTTGAGGGCGGGGACCGAGCTGTGGGTGAAGATCGTGGCGCGCTCGGCGTCGATGCCGGTGGCGAGGTAGTCGAGGACGAGGTTCTCGGTGTGCTCGGCGAGGCGGTCGGCGAGGTCCCGGTCGGTGATGACCTGGTAGTCGGGGATGACCAGGAACATCTCGACGCCCAGGCGCTGGAGGCGGACCCGGTTGCGGAGGCTGCCGAAGTAGTGGCCGAGGTGGAGCGGGCCGGTGGGGCGGTCTCCGGTGAGGACGCGGTGGGCGCCTGGGTCGGTGCGGATGCTCGCGTCGAGATCGGCGAGGTCGGCAAGGCCCGCGGACTCCGTGGAGTGGTCGGCGGGGCCGGGCTGGTCGGCGACGGCGGTGGTCGTGGTCACGGGGTGTCTCTCCTCGGAACGGCGGTGGTGGCGGCCGTCCGGGGCTCGGGGCCCGTCCCGTCGGAGAAACGCAACAGGGCCGTCCATCCCGGACGGCCCTGGTCAGGCGTGGCTGGTGGCCGTCCTAGGACGGCCACCAGCTGAGACCTGCGAAGCGCTTCATGGGTTCGAGGATAGCGGGTGCCCACCCGCCGTTCGACTCCTCGGTCGTGATCAGTCCTCGACGATGAGGGCGGGCGTGTCCTTGCGCAGCGTCTCGCCGCGGAAGAACGCGGGCCGGTAGAAGCCGTACACGACCATGAGGACCGCGCCGAGCAGCAGGATGCCGACGCCGATGACGAACACCGAGCCGATGCCGAACACGGTGCCGCTGCCGTAGTCCGGGTTCCAGGCGTCGGTGAGGGTCTGTAGGAAGACGCCGCTGAGCAGGATGCCGCCGAGCAGCGGGGCGATGCCCTTGACGACGAGGTCGCGCAGGCTGTCGCGGAGCGAGCGGCGGAAGTACCAGGCGCAGGCGAAGGCGGTCAGCGCGTAGTAGAAGCAGATCATCAGGCCGAGGGCCAGGATGGTGTCCTGGACGACGTTCTCGCTGATCACGCTCATGCCGACGTAGAAGGCGGCGGTGGCGATGCCGGCGGCGACGGTGGCGAAGCCGGGGGTGCGGTGGCGCGGGTGGACGGTGCCGAAGCGCGGCGGCACGGCCCGGTAGGCGCTCATCGCGAGCAGGGTGCGGGCGACCGGGATGAAGGTGGTCTGCAGGCTGGCGGCGGCGCTGGCGACGACGGCCACGAAGAGCAGGATGCTCCACGGGGAGCCGAGCACCGGGCGGGCCAGGGCGGAGAAGACGTTGTCGGCGGTGTCGGGGTTGCCGAGGCCGGTGCCGGTGGTGCCGACGCCGGCGAACATCTGGGCGGCGATGGCGACCAGCAGGTAGGAGCCGACCAGGGTGACCATCGAGATCATCGCGGCCCGGCCCGGGGTCTTGGCGCTGCCGCTGGTCTCCTCGTTCATGGTGAGGCAGGTGTCCCAGCCCCAGTACATGAAGATCGACAGGGAGAGACCGGCGGTGAACGCGCTGAACGAGCTCACTTCCAGCGGGTTGAGCCAGGAGGCGGAGAAGCCGATCGAGTGGGGCAGGTCGCCGGCGGCGGCCTTGGCGATGGCGATGCCGGAGAACAGCAGCAGGACGGCCAGTTGGAGGCCGACCAGGCTGTACTGGAACCACTTGGTGGCCGTCATGCCGCGATAGCTCATCGCGGTGGCGGCGGCGATCAGCACGACGACGGTGGCCAGGTGCACGGCCTTGTTGTCGTTGAGGTCGGCGACGGCGCCACTGCCGGTCATCTCGCCGAGCATGAGGTACAGGAAGTCGGTGGCCACCCCGGCGAGGTTGGACAGCACGATGATCGTGGCGACCGTCAGACCCCAGCCGGCCATCCAGCCGACCCGGGGACCGAACGCCTTGACCGTCCAGGTGAAGGACGTGCCGCAGTCCGGGAAGTCCTTGTTCAGCTCCTTGTACGCAAACGCGACGAGCAGCATCGGCAGGAAGCCGGCCAGGAAGACCGCGGGCATCTGGACGCCGACCGCGGTGACGGTCGGACCCAGGGTCGCGGTCAGGCAGTAGACCGGGGCGACCGTGGAGACGCCCAGGACCACGCTGCTCAGCAGGCCGACGGAGTTGCCCCGTAGGCCCTTGTCCCCCGCTGCCCCCGTCGCCCCCGCCGCCCCCGCCGAAGCGGCGCCGGGGACTCCACCACTGGCGCCACTGACCGGGGCACCCTGCGGAGCGGCGGGCGCCGTTGCCCGGCCGCTGCTTCCGTGCTCTGAGAGCTGCTGATCAAACACCACCGCACCCTAGGTGCGGGTACTGAAGGTTGAGTAGGCCAACCTCGGGTGATCTGAACCACTCCCTTCGATTTACCCAGGAACGCTCAACCGTTGACCCGTGATGCATGGACTGTTAAGCCGTGTACCTTTATTTCGAAGGGTCGTTACCGAATTGATTTGTCGGAAGTGTTGTGGTTTGACACGATTCGGGACCCCGTTCCGCCCTCCTGGGCGGTGCGGCGGGGAGGCCGCGGAGGCCGTCGGATAGGTTTGCCTCACCTAACTTCGACGCCCCGTCCCTGAAGGAGTGCCGCGTGTCCCCCACCCCCGGCCGGCCGACCGACCCCCGCCCCACCCGCCGGAAGCTGCTCACCGCGGCCCTCACCGGCGGAGCCGTGCTCGGCATCGGCGGGCTGCTCACCGCCTGCGGCAGCTCGGGCGGCTCGGGCTCCGAGGGTTCGGACTCCGGCGCCTCCGGCTCCGGCGGCGGGACGGCCAAGCCCTCCGGCGGCTCCACGCCGGACCAGAAGTCGGTCAAGCAGGGCGGCGACGACTACGCCGCCGTGATCGAGAAGATGAAGGGCTTCGGCACCGACGCCGCGCCCGGCGTCTATCCCCGCACCGTCAAGCACGCGATGGGCGAGACCGTCGTCCCCGCCAAGCCCGTCCGGGTCGTGGTCCTCGACACCGGCGAGCTCGACAACGTCGTCTCGCTCGGCATCCAGCCGGTCGGCGTCGTCCACACCGACGGCTCCAAGACGATGCCGTCCTACCTCAAGGACAAGGCCGGCAACCCCGCCAACGTCGGCACCATCAACAGCCTCAACCTGGAGGCCATCGCCGCGCTCAAGCCCGACCTGATCCTCGGCAGCCAGCTGCGCGCCCAGGACCAGTACGAGCAGCTCTCCAAGATCGCGCCGACCGTCTTCTCGCTGCGCCCCGGCTACCCGTGGAAGCAGAACTTCCTGCTCAACGCGAGCCCGTTCGGCCTGGAGGCCGAGGCCAGGGCCCAGCTGGACGCCTATCAGACGGCCGCCGCGGCGATCGGGGCCACGCTCGGCGACAAGCGGCCGACCATCACGCCGCTGCGCTTCATGCCCGGCAAGACCCGGCTCTACGCGGAGCTGTCCTTCATCGGCACCATCCTCACCGACGCCCAGCTGCCGCAGCCCAAGATCGAGCAGGTCAAGGAACTCGCGGTGGAGATCAGCCCCGAGCAGATCGACAAGGCGGACGCCGACTGGGTCTTCTACGGCGTCTACGGCACGCCCAGCTCCACCAACCAGGACGCGGTGCTCGGCGGGGCCCTGTGGAAGACGCTCGGCGCGGTCAAGTCCGGACAGGCCCGGCCGGTCCCGGACGAGACCTGGTTCCTCGGCCTCGGCGTGGCCGCGGCCAACGTCGTCCTGGCCGACCTCAAGGGCTTCGTGGCGCCCGGCGCCTGACCGGCCCTGCCCCGGGGGCTGCTGGGCCACCGGGACGGCCAGGAGGGCTGGGACGGCTGGGGTTGTCGGGACGAACGGGACGAACGGGGCAGGACGGTGGCGTGGGGCGCACGAGGCGAAAAGCCGCTTGGAGGAGATCGCCCGGTGCGGGAGGATCGACGGCACCGAACCGTGAAGGGCCCGTGCCAATGACCACGCTCGACCAGACCGCCGCCGACCGGTCCCCGTCGGCCCCCGCCGCCGCGATCACGCCGTCGGCACCCGTCCGCCCGGACGGGGCCGGGAGCGCCGCACCGGCGGACGGCGCGAGCCGTTGCTCGATCGCGGCGGCGGCGGCCGAAGGCTGGACGGGTGGCTCCGTGCCCAGGCCGCGCGGCGGCGGCCGGTCCGGTGGGGCTGCCGGGTCGGACGGGTCGGACTGGTCGGACGGCGCTGCAGGGGACGTGGCCGGGCCGGAGCGCGCGGACGGCGGTGACGGTCGCGGCGAGGGCTTCGTCCGGCTCCAGCAGCCGCCGGCCGCCCGGGACCGGAGCGTCCCCGTCCTGCGGGCGGCCCAGGAGGAGCTGCGCACCGTCGCCACCCGGCGACCGGCACCGTCGCGGCGGCTGCGCCGGATGCACCCTCAGGCGGCCGGGCCCCTCCAGCCGGACACCACGCGCTCCGGCCCGGCGCCGACGGCGAACGTGCCGTCCGTTCCCGGGCCGCGCACCGGTGACGACCGGGCCGGGGCGGAGACCGGGACCGCCACCGGGGCCGCCACCGTCAGCGGGACCGATGGCGCCGCGCGGTCGGTGACGGGCGCCGAGGCGCCGCTGGGCGTCCTGATCAGCGGTACCCCGCACCAGCCGGAGGCCGTGGGACGCTTCGGACCCACGGGGCTGCCCGCGCGGGCGGAAGAACGGCCCGCCGTCCGGGCCGCCGCCGAACTCGTCCGGCTCGGCAGGGGGACCTGTCTGGTGGTGTTGCCCGCCTGGCGGCCCGCGATCGCCGTGTCGGTGCCGACCGAGCGCCTGCTGAGCGCCACCGGCCTCGCCTACGAGCGGCTGGCCGGGGCGCAGCTCTCCGTCGTGATCAACCCGGGTGCGCTGCACGACCGGGAGCTGGAGCTGCGGGACTGGCAGGCCGGCCCGCCCGGGCGGACGGGCCGGCGCGGCGGACGCCGGACGGGCCGGCCGGGCCCGGCGCGGGTCGGCCGGGCCTGAAACGGGCGGGCCGCTTCAGGAGCGGGCGGGCCGGGCGTTCGGGATGTAGCCGAGGTCGACGGGCTCGGGTGTGCGGCGCTCCGTGAGCCAGCCCTCGCGGACGGCCGACAACAGGTCGGGCAGCCGGGGAGGCCAGAGGGCGTCCGCGTTCGGGTCGGCGAGCTCCGCCGGGGTCCACCAGCGCCAGTCGAGGATCCGGTCGGCGGCGTGCATCGCGCTGACGTCGCCGACCGGGCCGCGGTGCGGGCCGCCGGCGAGGTAGATGTGCTCGTGCTGACGGACGGGTGTGCCGTGCCAGGTGAAGTCGTGTTCCCAGGTGCAGAGCAGCGGGCCGGGTTCGAGGTCGGACCAGCCGGTCTCCTCCCAGAGCTCGCGGCGCGCTCCCGTCCACGGTGTCTCGCCGGGCTCGATGCCGCCGCCCGGCATGGTCCAGTGCACGCCGACCTCGCTGTTGTCCGAGCGCAGGAGGAAGACGGAGCCCCCTTCGTCCAGGACGACTGTGCGGGCCGCCTGCCGAGGGGTCCTTCGCGCGTTGCGCCACAGGTTTCGCATCGGGTCACTCTCGCAGCGGGCGGCTCCGGCCGTCGAGCGGATTGCGGCGGGCGGGTCGGGGCAGGTCGGCGGGGCCGGCGGGACGGGCTGCCGGGCGGCTCGCCGGACAGGCCCGGCCGTCCGGGTCGGGGCCTGTGACGTCGGGGTTTTGACGGCCTGTCGACCCATCGGTGGCCTTACCCTGACGCCCATGCCCGCACCAGCCTTCCTCCTCCCCTCCCATCCGCTGGACCCGCGCCGGGTCGACCCGCAGTTCGCCTGGGAGGCCAGGCTGCTGCGTGACCTGGGCGGCGAGCAGCATCTGGTCGACCACGACGCACTGCTCGCGGGGGACGCCCATGCGGCCGTCCACCGCGTGCCGGCGGGGCGCGGGCCGTTCTGGTACCGGGGGTGGATGCTCCCCTCCCCCCGGTACACGGACTTCGCCGCCGCCCTGGCGGAACGCGGCGGGCAGCTGCTGACCAGCCCTCCCGGGTACGCCTCGGCGCATGAACTGCCGGGCTGGTACGAGGTGTTCGAAGGTGCCACCCCGCAGAGCGTCTGGCTGCCGGTGCCGGACGCCGGGACCGGGGCCGGGGCGGGAACGGTCGGAGCGGGAACGGTCGGAGCGGAGCGGTTGGCACCGGCCGTCGCCCGGCTCGGCGGGCAGGGGCCGGCGATCGTCAAGGACTATGTGAAGTCCCGCAAGGACGAGTGGGACGAAGCCTGCTACATCCCGGAGTTGGCGGATCTGCCGGCCGTCGAACGGGTGGTCGCGCGGTTCGTGGAGCTGCAGGCCGAACACCTGGCGGGCGGTGTGGTGCTGCGGCGGTTCGAGGAGTTCACCCGGGTGGGGTGGGACGCCCGTGGTCCCGCGTCCCCGTCCGACGACGGCTCCGAGGGTGCCGCGGACGGGAATCGGGACACGGGCCGGGACGGGCGGCGGCGGGCGGTGGAGGCCCGGGCGTGGTGGCTGGACGGCGAGCCGGTGCTGGTCGGGCCGCACCCGGACCTGCCCGGCTGCCCGGTCTCCCCCGACCTGTCCGTGGTCCGGCCGCTGGTGCGGGCGCTGGGCTGCCGGTTCGTCACCACCGACCTCGCCGAGCGCGCCGACGGCTCCGGCTGGCGGGTGGTCGAGGTCGGGGACGGGCAGGTGAGCGAGCTGCCTCGCGGGATCGACCCCTCGGGGCTGCTGATCGCACTGCTCGCGGCGTGACCGGGACGGCGTGACGGGGCGGCGGGCCCGTTTCCGGTGCCCACCGCCCCGCCGGACCGCTGTTCGGCCGGACCGCTGCTCGGCCGCTCGGCTGCTCGGTCCGGTTATCCGACGATCGCCTCCGAGGCCGGTACGGTCGCGACGCCACGGCCGTCGGCACCGCCGTGGTGACCCTCCGCCACGAACGCCTGCCAGAGCCGGGTGTACGCCCCGCCCCGGGCGAGCAGTTCGGCGT
The DNA here is from genome assembly GCF_042885845.1 of Kitasatospora sp. NPDC058032. Lineage (NCBI taxonomy): Bacteria > Bacillati > Actinomycetota > Actinomycetes > Kitasatosporales > Streptomycetaceae > Kitasatospora > Kitasatospora sp. NPDC058032. The sequence continues at coordinate 9,680 of NZ_JBHVRK010000043.1, forward strand.
GCGTGCCGTCCTCGATCACCCGGCCGTGGTCCAGGACCACGACCCGGTCGGCGCGCTCGGCGGTGGTCAGCCGGTGGGCGATGACCAGCGTGGTGCGGCCGCCGCTGAGCCGGTCGGCGGCGTGGTTGACCGCCGCCTCGGTGGCCAGGTCGAGGGCCGCGGTGGCCTCGTCCAGCAGCAGGACGTCCGGATCGACCAGCTCCGCCCGGGCCAGCGCGATCAGCTGGCGCTGGCCCGCCGAGAGGTTCCGGCCCCGGCCCGCGACCTCGTGGTCGTAGCCGCCGGACAGCCGGACGATCATGTCGTGCGCGCCGACCGCCCGGGCCGCCGTCTCCACCTCGGCCGCCGAGGCGTCGGGCCGGCCGTAAGCGATCGCCTCGCGCACCGTCCCGGCGAACAGGTAGGCCTCCTGCGGCACCACGCCGAGCCGGTGGCGGTACTGCGCGAGGTCGTAGCGGGTCAGGTCCACGCCGTCGACCCGCACGGTGCCGGCGGTCGCGTCGTAGAACCGGGCGACCAGCTTGACCAGGGTGGACTTGCCGGCCCCGGTCTCGCCGACCAGCGCCACCGTCTGCCCTGCGGGGATCCGCAGGCTGACGTCGGTCAGGACGTCCGGGGAGCCGTCCGCGCCACCGTTGTAAGCGAAGCCGACGTGGTCGAACTCGATCTCGCCGCGCAGTCCGGCCGGGACGGGCACCGGGTCGGCGGCCGACGCGGTGCTGGTCGGGGTGCGCAGCAGCTCGCGGATCCGGCCCAGGCCCACCGCCGCCTGCTGGTAGCCGTCGAAGACCTGGGAGAGCTGGTTGACCGGCGCGAAGAACAGGTCGATGTAGAGCAGGTACGCCACCAGTGCGCCGACGGTGAGCGTCCCGGCCTCCACCCGCGAGGCGCCGACGATCAGCACCAGTGCGGCGGCCACGCTGGAGAGGAACTGCACGAACGGGAAGTACAGCGAGATGTAGAGCTGGGCGCGGACGCGGGCGTCCCGGTAGGCGATGCCGCGGGCGACGAAGCGGTCCGTATTGGTGTCCAGCCGGCGGAACGCCTGGACGATCCGCATGCCGGCCACGTTCTCCTGCAGGTCGGCGTTGACCGTGCTGATGAGGTCGCGGGAGATCTCGTACTGGGCCTTGGACTTCCGGCGGAACACCAGGGTCGCCACCACGAGCAGCGGCAGCACCGCGAAGACGGCCAGGGCGAGCCCGGCGTCGATCACCAGCAGGGCCCCGAAGATGCCGAGGAAGGTCAGCAGGCTGACCACGGCCGTGACCACGCCGGTCTGCAGGAAGGAGGTGAGCGAGTCCAGGTCGGTGGTCATCCGGGTCATGATCCGGCCGGACAGCTCGCGCTCGTAGTAGTCGAGGCCGAGCCGGTTGAGGTGGGCGAAGATCTTGAGCCGGAGCGAGTAGAGCACCCGCTCGCCGGTGCGGCCACTGACCCGGTTCTCGGCGCTCTGCACCAGCCAGTCCAGCAGGACGACCGCCAGGGCCGCGAGCGAGGCCACGGCGACGCCGGTCATGACGCCCTTGCTGACGCCGTCGTCGATGCCGTGCCGGATCAGGATCGGCAGGACCAGGGCGGCGCCCGCGTCCAGGGCGACCAGCACCAGCGCGAGGGCGAGCGGTGCGCGGAAGGGGCGCAGCAGGCGGCGGAGGCTGAAGTCGGCGTCGCCCCGCTCGGCCTCGGCGCGGGAGATGGCCGGGGTGTCGGCGGCCGGCGGGAGGGAGGCGACCTTGGCGAGGAGGTCGGGTGCGGCGGTGCGGGCCGCCTTGGCCAGGGCCGGGGTGGGCATCGCGGGGCGTGCGGGCGGCGCGGCGGCGGGGGCCGTCTCGGCCGGGTCCTTCGGCTGCGCCGGTTCGGTCGTGTCCGTCGGACGGATCGCGTTCGTCGGGGTGGTGCTGCCCGTCGGGTAGGCCGCGTCCGTCGGCTTCGGCGGGTCCGCCGGGGCCTTCGGGTTCTCGGGGTCCGCCGGGTTCGGTGCGGCGGGGACGCGGCCGGCCTCGGGGTCGGTGATCAGGGCCCGGTACCGGGGACATCGGGCTTCGAGTTCCTCGTGCGTGCCGAGGTCCAGCAGCCGGCCCTGGTCGAGGACGGCGATCCGGTCGGCCAGCTGGAGGGTGGAGCGGCGGTGGGCGATCAGCAGCGTGGTGCGGCCGGCCATGACCGAGCGCAGCGCGTCGTGGATCTCCGCCTCGATCTGCGGGTCGACGGCCGAGGTGGCGTCGTCGAGGAGCAGGATGCGGGGGTCGGTGAGGATCGCCCGGGCCAGCGCGATGCGCTGGCGCTGGCCGCCGGAGAGGGTGAGTCCCTGCTCGCCGACCTTGGTCTCGTAGCCGTCGGGCAGGGCCCGGACGAACCCGTCGGCCTGGGCGGCGCGGGCGGCGGCGACGACCTGCTCGTCGGTGGCGTCCGGTCGCCCGTAGGCGATGTTGGTGCGGACCGTCTCGGAGAAGAGGAAGCTCTCCTCGGGCACGATGCCGACGGCCGCCCGGACCGAGTCGAGGGTCAGGTCGCGCAGGTCGTGGCCGTAGAGGCGGACCGCGCCGGCCGCCGGGTCGTAGAACCGCGGCACCAGCTGCGCGACGGTGGACTTGCCCGAGCCGGACGCGCCGACCAGGGCCAGGGTCTCGCCGGGAGCGAGGCGCAGGCTGAGGCCGTGCAGGACGGGCGCCGGGTGCTCGGGGTCGTAGCGGAAGCCGACCCGGTCGAACTCCAGCGCGACCTCGGTGGTGAGCGGGCCGACCACGCGCGGGCCCGCGGCCCCGGTCACGGTGCCCGTCCCGGTCGCGGCGGGGGGCCCGGCCGTTGCGGGGCCCTCGGTGTCGGGGGCGGGGGCGGCCGCATCGGCGGTGGCGGCCGGCTCCCGGGTGAGGTCGAGGGTGATGGCGTCCGGACGCTCCTGGACCAGCGGGCGCTCGTCGATCAGCTGGAGCACGCGCTCGACACCGGCCCGGGCCTGCTGGCCGACCGTGATGACCATGGTCAGCATCCGGACCGGACCGGTCATCTGGGCGACGTAGGTGGAGAAGGCGACGAAGGTGCCGAGCGAGACCTGGCCGTCGACCGCCAGCCAGCCGCCGAAGGCCAGCACCGCCACCTGGGCGAGCGCGGGGATCGCCTGCATGGCGGGGTTGTAGCGGCTGTTGAGCCGGATCGAGCGGAGCCGGGCCGCGAAGAGGTGGCGCGAGGCCGACTCCAGCTTGTCCAGTTCCTGGGCCTCCTGGCCGAAGCCCTTGACCACCCGCACGCCGCCGATGGCCTCGTCCACCACGCCGGCGACGGCGGCGGCCTCCTGCTGAGCCGCCCAGGTGGCGGGGAAGAGCCGCTTGCGGCTGAGCGTCGAGACCCACCACAGCGCCGGGGCCATGACCAGGGCGACCAGGGTGAGCGGCGGCGAGAGCCAGATCATCACGCCGAGCGACATGGCGAACATGATCAGGTAGCCGGTCATCATGGGCAGCATCGAGAGCAGCCCGTTGACCAGTTGGAGGTCGGAGGTCGCACGGCCGACCACCTGGCCGGTGTCCAGGCGGTCCTGGCGGTGGCCGTCGAGCCGGCCGAGCGACCGGAAGAGGTCGGCGCGCAGGTCGTGCTGGACGTCGACGGCCAGCTGCCCGCCGTAGTAGCGGCGGACCTGGGTGCAGCCGAACACCACGGCGGCGGCCAGCAGCAGGACCACCGCCCACGGGGCGAGCGGGCGGGTGTGCGCGGTGATGACGTCGTCGATGATCACCTTGGTGACCAGGGGCACCAGGGCGGTGACGGCCATGCCGAGGAGCGAGGCGCCGAAGGCGAGCAGCACGCTGCGCCGGGAGCGCCAGCAGTAACCGAGCAGCCGTCGGAGCCAGCCCCGGCCGTCGGATTCGTCGGGGGCGTCGGGGCCGCCGCCTTCGCCACCGGTGGTGGTAGCGGTACGCGTGCCGGTGCCGGTGGCGGTCGTGGGGTCCGCGGACGGGCCCGGTCGGGCGTGCCCGTCCCCGGACCCGCCCGGGGTGTCGGTTCGGGTGCCGCTCGGGGAAAGCTCCACCGTAGATCCGTGAGTCTCAGGCATATTTAGGGATGCTAACCATTCCGTCGGGTGGCCGCCATGGAGTTTCAGGCCAGGGCGAGCCGGAGGTCCCGGCCCGACGGAGGGGGCAACAGCCCGCAACCTGCGGTGATTCCCGACGGGGCCGGAGCGGCGCGCCCACTACCAGGGTCACCGACCGGCCCGGAAACGCCCACCGCCCACCGGCGCAGGACGCCGACCTCCCTTGGTCCTAGGCCCTCGGGACGAGCCCGCACGGGCCCGGGCCCGCACCCTGCGGGCCGCCACCCCTCCCCCGGACGGCGCAACGTGACCCGGCGGGATCCGGGCTCAGACGCGCCCGGCCCCGGCGGCGGCCCCTGCGGTGTCGGCGGCGACGGCGTGGGCCGCCGCCGAGAAGGCCCCGTGCGCCAGGTCGTGCAGCAGCGCGGCCATCGCGTCACGCGGGAGTCCGGCCCGCTCGTCCCCGTGGGCGGGATTGGGGCCGTGGCTGTGCGGGGTGGAGTTGATCAGCCCGAAGACGGCGTGCACGGACGCCCGGGCGACCGGCTCGGCGGACGGGGCGGCGAGCGGCGGGTAGGCCTGGCGGACCACGTCGACCCAGAGCTCCACGTAGGCGCGCTGGAGACGGCGGACGGTCCGGCGGTCCTCCTCGCGGAGGTTGAGCAGCTCCCGGTCGTGCAGGGTGATCAGGTCGCGGTCGTCGAGCGCGAAGTCGACGTGGCCGCCGACCAGCGCGTCCAGCGCGGCGGCCGGGCCCTCGCTGCCGCCCGCCCGGCGCCGACCCTCCTCCAGCAGCCGCTCACTGATGCCGACGAGCAGGTCGGCGAGCATGGCGTCCTTGCCGGCGAAGTGCCGGTAGAGCGCGGGGCCGCTGATCCCCACCGCCTTGCCGATCTCGTCCACGCCGACGCCCAGGAAGCCCCGGGCCGCGAACAACCGGGCGGCCTCCTTGCGGATCTGGTCGCGGCGCGGGAGCCCGGAGGCGGGTGGAACATTCGGCATGCGGCCCATCGTAGACAGTGGGGTTATCGGTCGTTAACCTGGGCGGCGGAAGTTAACGTTCATTAACGTGTGGGGGTCGCGGGCTCACCAGCCCTTCCGGCCCACCTGCCGCCGAGGGCAAGGGAGCTCTTGGGATGGTCATCTCCACCGCCGGCGCGCCCACCGGCATCAACGGAAACGCCGCGGCCGGCACCCCTGGCGCCGCCGCACCGGCCCCGCGGCTGGGCACGGCCGCGGACCCCGGTTCCGAGGCGTACCGGACGAACACCGCCGCCCACCGGGCCCTGGTCGCCGAGCTGCGCGAGAAGCTCGACGCGGCCGCGCTCGGCGGCGGCGCCAAGGCCCGAGCCCGGCACACCGCGCGCGGCAAGCTGCTCCCCCGCGACCGGGTGGACACCCTGCTCGACCCGGCCTCCCCCTTCCTCGAACTGGCCCCGCTGGCGGCTGACGGGATGTACGACGGGGCCGCCCCGGCCGCCGGGGTGATCGCCGGCATCGGCCGGGTCGCCGGGCGCGAGGTGGTCGTGGTCGCCAACGACGCCACCGTCAAGGGCGGCACCTACTACCCGATGACGGTCAAGAAGCACCTGCGCGCCCAGGAGGTCGCGCTGGAGAACCGGCTCCCCTGCGTCTACCTGGTCGACTCCGGCGGCGCCTTCCTCCCGATGCAGGACGAGGTCTTCCCGGACCGCGACCACTTCGGCCGGATCTTCTACAACCAGGCCCGCCTGTCGGCCGCGGGCATCCCGCAGATCGCCGCCGTGCTCGGCTCCTGCACGGCCGGCGGCGCGTACGTCCCCGCGATGAGCGACCAGGCCGTGATCGTCCGCAACCAGGGCACCATCTTCCTCGGCGGGCCGCCGCTGGTGAAGGCGGCGACCGGTGAGGTGGTGACGGCCGAGGAGCTCGGCGGCGGCGACCTGCACTCCCGGACCTCCGGCGTCACGGACCACCTGGCCGAGGACGACGCCCACGCCCTGTCCATCGTCCGCACCATCGTCGCCGGGCTGGGCCCGCGCCCGGCCCGCCCGTGGCCGCTCGCCCCGGCCGAACCGCCGGCCGTCGACCCGGCCGGCCTGTACGGGGCCGTCCCGGTCGACCCGCGCACGCCCTACGACGTGCGCGAGGTGATCGCCCGGCTGGTCGACGGCAGCCGGTTCGCCGAGTTCAAGGCCGAGTACGGCGCGACCCTGGTGACCGGGTTCGCCCGGATCCACGGCCACCCCGTGGGCATCGTCGCCAACAACGGCGTGCTGTTCGCCGAGTCCGCCCTCAAGGGCGCCCACTTCATCGAGTTGTGCGACCAGCGGGGCATCCCCCTCCTCTTCCTGCAGAACATCACCGGGTTCATGGTCGGCCGGCAGTACGAGGCGGGCGGCATCGCCAAGCACGGCGCCAAGATGGTCAACGCCGTCGCCTGCACCCGCGTCCCGAAGCTGACGGTGGTGATCGGCGGCTCGTACGGAGCCGGCAACTACTCGATGTGCGGCCGGGCCTACTCACCCCGCTTCCTGTGGATGTGGCCGAACGCCAAGATCTCCGTGATGGGCGGCGAGCAGGCTGCGTCGGTGCTGGCCACCGTCCGCCGCGACCAGCTGGAGGCGCACGGCGAGCAGTGGCCCGCCGAGGCGGAGGAGGAGTTCAAGCGCCCCGTGCGCGAGCAGTACGAGCGCCAGGGCAACGCCTACTACGCCACCGCCCGGCTCTGGGACGACGGTGTGATCGACCCGCTGGACACCCGGACCGCGCTCGGCCTGGCGCTCACCGCCTGCGCCAACGCCCCGCTCCCGGCGCCCGGCCCGTTCGGCGTCTTCCGCATGTAGCCCCCGGGCGGCGGCCCACCGGCCCCGCCGCCTCCCCGGTGCCCGGCACCCACCCGGTGCCGCCACCTCCTTCGTACGGCTCCCCTCGACCCGGAGGAACGCCTCCCATGTTCGACACAGTTCTGGTCGCCAACCGCGGCGAGATCGCCGTCCGGGTGATCCGCACCCTGCGGCGGCTCGGTGTGCGCTCGGTCGCCGTGTTCAGCGACGCCGACGCCGACGCGCCGCACGTCCGCGAGGCCGACGTCGCGGTCCGGCTCGGCCCGGCCGACCGCAGCGACAGCTCCGCCGCCGAGACCTACCTGCGGACCGACCAGATCCTCGCCGCCGCCCGCCGGACCGGGGCCCAGGCCGTCCACCCCGGCTACGGCTTCCTCGCCGAGAACGCCTCCTTCGCCCGCGCCTGCGCCGACGCCGGCCTCGTCTTCATCGGACCTCCTCCCGCCGCGGTCGAGCTGATGGGTGACAAGATCAACGCCAAGGAGGCCGTCCGGGCCGCCGGCGTGCCGGTGGTTCCGGGCAGCCGGGCCACCGCGCCCACCGACGAGGAACTCGTCGCGGCCGCCGGGGAGATCGGCTACCCCGTGCTGCTCAAGCCGTCCGCCGGCGGCGGCGGCAAGGGCATGCGCCTGGTCCGTGACCCGGCCGACCTGCCGACCGAGATCGCCGCGGCCCGGCGCGTCGCCCGCACCGCCTTCGGCGACGACACCCTGCTGCTGGAGCGCTGGATCGACCGGCCGCGCCACATCGAGGTCCAGGTGCTGGCCGACGCCCACGGCACCACCGTCCACCTCGGCGAGCGCGAGTGCAGCCTGCAGCGCCGCCACCAGAAGCTGATCGAAGAGGCTCCCTCCGTCCTGCTCAATACCGAGACCCGCGCGGCGATGGGCGCCGCGGCCGTCCGTGCCGCCGAGTCCTGCGGCTACACCGGTGCCGGCACCGTGGAGTTCATCGTCCCCGGCGTCGACCCGGACTCCCCCGCCGACGACGAGGGCGTGCGCGACTTCTTCTTCATGGAGATGAACACCCGTCTCCAGGTGGAACACCCCGTCACCGAGCTCGCCGTCGCCGTGGCCGCGGCCGACACCGTCGGCACCGCCGGCCCCGCCACCAGCCCCGCCGCCGGCCGGCCCCGGCGGCTGGACCTGGTCGAGTGGCAGCTGCGGATCGCCGCCGACGAACCCCTCTCCTTCACCCAGTCCGACATCTCCTTCCAGGGCCACGCCATCGAGGCCCGGATCTGCGCCGAGGACCCGGAACGGGACTTCCTGCCCACCGGCGGACGCATCCTGCTCCTCGACGAACCGCGGGGCGAAGGCATCCGGGTGGACTCCGGAGTCGCCCCCGGGACCGTGATCACCAGCTCCTACGACCCCATGCTCGCCAAGGTCATCGCCTACGGACCCGACCGGCCGACCGCGCTGCGGCGCCTGCGCGCCGCGCTGGCCGACACCCGGATCCTCGGCGTCACCACCAACACCGGCTTCCTGCGACGGCTGCTCGCCCACCCGGAGGTCGCCGCCGGCCGGCTCGACACCGGCCTGGTCGAGCAGACGGCGCAACAGCAGCCCGGGCTGCTCGCCTCGCCGTACTCCCCGGCCGCCGTCGCCACGCCGCCCGCCGAGCCCTCCGACTCCCTGCCGCCGCAACCGCCGACGCCCGCCCACCTCCTCTACTACGCGGCCGCGCTCGCACGGCACCTGGACCTCACCCCGGCCGCCGACGCCGACGGCTGGACCGACCCGTTCTCCCTTCCCTCCGGCTGGCGCCTGGGCGGCGACCCCGCCTGGACCGCCCACCGACTCCGTACCCCCGGCCAGGACCCGGTGTCGGTGCGCATCCGATCGATCACTGCGGGCAACGTAGCCGACGCCACTGACAATCCGTCCGGCAGCACCCTGGAGGTCGAGATCCGGCTCGACTCCGGGCCGGTCCACCGGGCCCGGGCCGGCCGCTCCGGGGATCGCCTCCAGCTGACCGTCGACGGCCTGCGGACGAGCTTCGCGCTCGCCGCCGACGGCCCGACCGCACCCGCCACCGGCCCGGTGACCTGGCTCGGGATCGACGGCGACGCCTGGCCGGTGCACACCCACGACGCGGTCGGCGAGAGCGCCGGCGGCGCCGCCGCCCACCACGGGGCGCTGACCGCGCCGATGCCGGGCACCGTCACGGTCGTGAAGACCACGGCCGGGGAGGCGGTCCGCAAGGGCCAGCCCCTGCTCGTCCTGGAGGCCATGAAGATGGAACACGTGATCGCCGCCCCGCACGACGGCACGGTGAGCGAGCTGCGGGCCACCGCCGGCGCCACCGTGGCGATGGAGGAGCTGCTGGTCGTGGTCGCCCCCGCCGAGACCGTCCCGGCACCCGCGGACGCCCCGGCCGAGGCCCCCGAGGCGGTGCGGTCGTGACCGCCCCCGCGCCGAGAGACGCCGGCCCCGCCCGCGAACCGGACGCCCTCGACCTGGGCCTGCCGGCCCCGGTCCGCGCCCCCGGCCTGCCCGCCAAGGTGCGGATCCACGAGGTCGGCCCGCGCGACGGCCTGCAGAACGAGGGCACGCTCGTCCCCGTCGAGGTCAAGGCCGAGTTCATCGGCCGGCTCGCGGCCGCCGGTCTGCGCACCGTCGAGGCCACCAGCTTCGTTCACCCGAAATGGGTACCTCAGCTCGCCGACGCCGAGGAGCTGATGCCCCGGCTCGCCGACCTGCCGGACCGCCACCCGGGGCTGCGCCTGCCGGTGCTGGTGCCCAACGAGCGCGGCCTGGACCGCGCGCTGGCCCACCACGCCACCGACGTCGCGGTGTTCGCCAGCGCCACCGAGACCTTCGCCCGCCGCAACCTCAACCGCTCGGCGGACGAGGCGATGGCGATGTTCCGCCCCGTGGTGGAGCGGGCCGCGGCGGCCGGCGTCCCGGTCCGCGGCTATCTGTCGATGTGCTTCGGCGACCCCTGGGAGGGGCCGGTCCCGGTCGCCCGGGTGGTCCGCTCCGGGGTGCGGCTGCTGGAGATGGGCTGCGCCGAGCTCAGCCTCGGCGACACCATCGGCGTGGCCACCCCCGGCCAGGTCACCGCCCTGCTCGAAGGGTTCGCCGAGGCGGGGGTGCCGGTCGGCCGGCTCGCCGTGCACTTCCACGACACCTACGGCCAGGCGCTCAGCAACACGCTGGCGGCGCTGCGCTCCGGGGTCACCACCGTGGACGCCTCGGCCGGCGGGCTGGGCGGCTGCCCCTACGCCAAGAGCGCCACCGGCAACCTGGCCACCGAGGACCTGGTGTGGATGCTGCACGGACTCGGCATCCGGACCGGCGTCGACCTGCGCGCCCTGGTCGCCACCAGCGGCTGGATGGCGCGCCGGCTCGGCCGGCCGAGCCCCTCCCGCGCGGTCCAGGCCCTGCTCGGCACCACCCCCGCCGGATCACCGGACTGACCCGCACCGGCCGGCCCGCGCACCGGCCGGTCCCCTCGTACACGTCCGCTCATCACACCGCCCGCCCGGCACACCGGCACCGGCGGCCGTCGTCCCGACCACGCCCGCGCCCACCCGGCGGGGCCCCAGGAGGATCACCATCATGCTCGACCACCGGCTGAACACCGAGCACGAGGAACTGCGGCGCACCGTGGCCGAATTCGCCCAGGACGTGGTGGCGCCGAAGATCGGCGAGTACTACGAGCAGGGCGAGTTCCCCTACGAGATCGTGCGGGAGATGGGGCGGATGGGTCTGTTCGGCCTGCCGTTCCCGGAGGAGTACGGCGGCATGGGCGGCGACTACTTCGCGCTCTGCCTGGCGCTGGAGGAGCTGGCCCGGGTCGACTCCTCGGTCGCGATCACCCTCGAGGCGGCGGTCTCGCTCGGCGCGATGCCCGTCTACCGGTTCGGCACGGAGGAGCAGAAGCGCGAGTGGCTGCCCCGGCTGACCTCGGGCGAACTGCTCGGCGCGTTCGGCCTGACCGAGCCCGAGGGCGGCTCCGACGCCGGGGCGACCCGCACCACCGCGCGGTACGACGAGGCCACCGACGAGTGGGTGATCAACGGCACCAAGTGCTTCATCACCAACTCCGGTACCGACATCACCGGGCTGGTCACCGTCACCGCGCTCACCGAACCGATCGCTCGTTCGAGTGAAGAGGGCGAATTCTCCTCGCCCCGGCGGGAAATCTCCTCCATCATCGTGCCCACCGGGACCCCCGGGTTCCAGGTGTCGAAGAAGTACTCGAAGGTCGGATGGAACGCATCCGACACCCGCGAACTGTCCTTTACCGACTGCCGCGTCCCCGCGGCCAACCTGCTGGGCGAGCGAGGTCGCGGCTACGCCCAGTTCCTGCGGATCCTCGACGAGGGCCGCATCGCGATCGCCGCTCTGGCCACCGGCCTGGCCCAGGGTTGCGTCGACCAGTCCGTCTCGTACGCCGGTACGCGCCGCGCCTTCGGCCGCGCGATCGGCGCCAACCAGGCCATCCAGTTCAAGCTCGCCGACATGGAGATGCGCGCCCACACCGCCCGCCTCGCCTGGCGGGACGCCGCGTCCCGGCTGCTGCACTCGGAACCGTTCAAGAAGGAGGCTGCGATCGCCAAGCTGTACTCGTCGGAGGCCGCCGTCGACAACGCCCGCGAGGCGACCCAGATCCACGGTGGGTACGGCTTCATGAACGAATTCCCGGTCGCCCGCTTCTGGCGGGACTGCAAGATCCTGGAGATCGGCGAAGGCACCTCGGAGGTCCAGCGGATGCTCATCGCGCGAGAGCTCGGCATCGGCTCCTGAGGCTGTCGTAGGCCGGACCCGCACCGTCCGCCGGCCCGCTCGAACCGGCGGACGGTGCGGGGGGCCGGTCCGGGGGCGATCACCAGGGGCGTGGCAGCGGCAACGTTGGCGGCCACGCCTGGGACGGTGCCCGGGGCCATCCCAGGCGTGGGTGCCAACGGGGTTGGCGTCGCCACCGACCGCTGGGGTCGGACCGGGGCGCGGGCCGATCGTCAACTGGTGAATGCGGAGCAGCTGTTCGTCGGCACGGGCGCCGGACCGGCCGTCAGGGGATCACGATCACCGGGCGGTTGGCACGGCGGGCCAGGCGACCGGAGACCGAGCCGAAGATCTTGCCGAGCAGGCCGTGCGTGGTGCCGACCACGATCGCGTCGGCGGCGAACTCGCGGCCGACCTCCTCGATCTCGTGGCAGATGTCGCCGCCACGCTCGACCAGGATCCAGGGCACCCCGGCGAGGAAGTCCGCGCAGGCGAGCTCCAGGCCGAGCACCTCCGTCCGGTGGTCGGGGAGGTCGACGAAGACCGGCGGCTCGCAGCCGGCCCAGACGGTGGCGGGCAGGCGGTTGGCCACGTGCACGATCACCAGGCCGCACTGGGAGCGGCGGGCCATGCCCACCGCGTAGGCGAGGGCGCGCTCGCTGGACAGCGAGCCGTCGAAGCCCACCACCACGCCGTGCTGGAAGGCCGGGTCGCAGGGCTTGGCGGTCGCGTCGCGGACCGCCGGCTCGCCGGCCGCGCCGGGCGGACCGAAGGCGCTCGGACGTTCGGCGCCCGGTCCCGGCCGGCCCGTCACCGGGGGCTCCGGAGGAGCATCGGACCGCCGGTCGTCCCGCCGCTGGCGGGAGCCCGGTCCGGGACGGCCCCGGCGGGCGAGGTGGCGAAGCGGGTGGGTGAAACGGGCGTCCTCGCCCGGCTCCACCGGTCGGGAGGGCTCAGAACCAGCCATGGCACAAGGCTCTTCGAAGGAGATGGGCCGACAGGAGAGGACAACGCTGCCCGGGCGGCAGGCCCGCACACGGGAAGACGTCGGTCTGCGCCGAGCACCACCGTTTGTGACCTGTTCCTTTCAGAGTACGACGGGCCGGACACGCAGCCCAGCCGCGCGGCCTCGGGGGCGACACTCTTCCCACGAACGAGGGATGCGCGCACCGACTGCGGTGCGCCCCCACCCAGGCGCGAAGGCGCCCCTCCGGCGAAGGAGGTTCCCTGGAGCTTGACTGAGCGGACCGGGCCGCGCAACAGGCTTCGGGGACACCGTGACCGGACTGTCATGGATCGATGACGATCCGTTGCCGAGGGTCACCGGGCAGTGAGACGACCGGCGAGGCGACCGGCGGAGCGACCGGTCATCGGACGGAAGGGCGGTGAGCCGCGGGAGGACGGTGAGCAGTCGTGGGGGCGGTGGGGGCGGTGCGCCGCCGCTCCGGCACCCGTTTCAGCCAAGGGGCGCCGGTTCGGGACGCCGTCTGGCATTTGCCAGGTGCATAGGCGCGACCGCTGGCACCATGCTCGACATGCCCCTGCTCCTGCTCGACCTCGACAACACGCTGCTCCCCAGGGACGCCGCATTCCGGGCCTGGGCTCAGGACTTTCTGACCGAACGGGCGCTGCCGGCCGGAGACGTCGACTGGCTCGTCACCATCGACGGCGGCGGCTATGTACCGCGCAGCACCGTACTGTCCGCCGCCCGGCGCCGCTACGGCCTCGACGAGTCGCTCGACCGGTTGCTCGCCCACTACCGGCACGGCATCAACTCCCACATCCACTGTCCGGCCCGCAACATCGACGCACTGCGGGCGGCGCGCGCCGCCGGGTGGCGGCTCGGCATCGTCAGCAACGGCAGCACCGGCGCCCAACTGGAGAAGATCCGGAGGACCGGCCTCGGACCGATGGTCGACGGCTGGGTGATCTCCGAGGAGGCCGACTGCCTCAAACCGGACCCGATGATCTTCGAGATCGCGGCGCAGCGGTGCGGCATCGCGCCGACCGGGGACTGGGCCACGCACACCTGGATGATCGGCGACCACGCCCCCGCGGACATCGCCGGCGCCGAACTGGCCGGGCTGCGGAGCGTCTGGCTGCACCACGGCCGCCCGTGGGCCGAGCCCGCCTACCGGCCGACGCTCAAGGCCGCCGGTCTGCCGGAGGCGGTCCGGCAGGTGCTGTCCGCCCGCGGCGTCTCGGCGCCCCTCGCCGAGGCCCTCGCGGGAGGGCCGGGCGTTCCACGCCGCTCCGTCGGCGGCGGCGTTGCCGTCGCGCGCCTGGCGGGTTAGACGCGCGGGAGGGGCGCCGACCCGGCCGGCGCGGAGCGGCCACGGCGGCGCAGAGCGGCGTGCGCGACGGCGCGATGACCGGCCGGCCGCCCCGGACGGCAGGCGCGCACCTTCAACGGTCCACATCGCGGGCAGTGCTTCATCGGCTTCCGGGGCCGGACAGGCTGTCCGAAACCGGTCCGGCGGGTTTGCCGAGGACGCCGCCGCCGGCTCCGCACCCGCGGAGCATGTGGCCGCGCTCACGGCACGGGACCGGCTTTCGCGGTGCCGCCGCACCGCCCGGCCCGGACCGGGTCGCGGACTTCGGGCCGTGGTCGCGCGGAGGCCGCCGCGCGGGCGTGGGCGGGTGCATGCGTCGACGGCTCGGCGGCATCACCCGCCGGCGGCTCGCGCCCGGGCGACTCACCCGCCGTCAGCAGGGCTGCCGGACAACGCCGTCGACGCGCCACGCGGCCGAAGGGCTCAGATCAAGGCCCCGCCCGGCGCAACCGTTGCGCCGTGATCGGCGTCGTCAGTTCCGGGCCCCGGGCGGCCGGTTCGTGCACCGCGCCGCCCTCCGGCGGTCGACCTCCGGGGGCCGGAGACGCCGCCGTTGGCCTGTTCGGGCCGGCCGGGGATCTCCCCCGGTGACGGGGTACCAGGTGGCCGGCCACCGCTCCCTGGCTCAGGCACTGGCCGGATGAAGCCTGGGAGGCGCACGCGCTGCAGCCGTGCGCCCTCACGTGCACCGCCTATTTTCGGTCAATCTCGCGCGACTCCCCCGCCCTTGGGCAAATCCGCAGCCCAGGCACACCGGCCGGGCGCGTCTGAGCCGGACGCCCCAGGACCCGTCCCGCGACAACCAGCCACCGTTGCACCGACCCTCTTCCCAGAAGGGTCGACGGGTGCCACGCTTCGTGATCGAATGCATCACGCCAAATTGCCATGTCGACATAGCGTCGGATGGTGAACTTGTCACAACGGCAACGGTCCACCCGATAGATTCGATCTTGGCTAGCAGTGCCGCACCACCACACCACACCACCGAGGGGGCTTGAGCGCCTTGAGCAGGGTGAGCAGGAGCGACGCGGGTCCTGACAGCGGCCAGGCCGTGACCGGTATCGCGGGTCGTTCCACGAGAAGCGCCGGCTCTCAGGCCTCCGCCGCCAACACCCGTCACTCCGGCACCACCTCCTACTCCTCCTATTCCCCCGCGGCCCCGTCCGCCCCGGGAACCCCATCCGCACCAGGCGCCCCAGGCGGCTCCGGTGCCCCGCAGGCCCCGGGTTCCCCGCCCTTCCCGGGCGCCCCGGAACACGGCGGACGCCCCGTCAGCCGACCGCCCGTCAGCCACTCCGGCGGGTACGGCGGCGGCTCGGACGGCCGGGCCGGGACGTCGGTAACCGGCCATTCCGGCGGGCACCCGGGCGGCCATTCCGGAGCCGACGGCGGCTTCACGACCTTCGCTTCCCCCGCCGCCGCCTTCACCGGCCCGGGCGCTCCCGGCGCCGGCCTCGGACCGGCCCTTCCCGGCCTGCCCGGCCCCGCGAACACCGGCGGACCGCTCGGCCTCGGCGGCCACGGCCCGTCGGCGCACGGCCACGGCGGCCCCGTCGGCGGCCTCAACGGCTCCTCGACGGCCGTGCTGGCTGCCGCGCCCCGCAAGCTCTCCGGGCGCCGCCGCCGCGAGACCGTCGCCGTCCTGATCTTCGGCGGCGCACCGATCTTCGAGAGCTCGATCCCGCTCTCGGTTTTCGGCGTCGACCGCCAGGACGCCGGGGTGCCGCGCTACCGCCTGCTGGTCTGCGCCGGTGAGGAGGGCCCGCTCGCCACCACCGGCGGCCTCACCCTCTCCGCCCCGTACGGGCTGGAGGCACTGGCCCGGGCCGGCACGATCGTCGTCCCGGCCTGGCGCTCGATCTCGCAGCCGCCGCCGGTCGAGGCGATCACCGCGCTGCGCAAGGCGCACCACGAGGGCGCGCGGATCATCGGCCTGTGCACCGGCGCGTTCGTCCTCGCCGCCGCCGGCCTGCTGGACGGCCGCCCGGCGACCACCCACTGGATGTACGCGCCGACCCTGGCCAAGCGCTACCCGCGGGTGCACGTCGACCCGCGCGAGCTGTTCGTCGACGACGGCGACGTGCTGACCTCGGCCGGCACCGCCGCCGGGATCGACCTGTGCCTGCACGTGGTCCGCAGCGACCACGGCGCCGAGGCGGCCAACGCGCTCGCCCGCCGACTGGTGGTGCCGAGCCGGCGCAGCGGCGGCGGACAGGCCCAGTACATCGATCAGTCTTTACCTGAGGAGATCGGCAACGACCCGCTCGCCGAGGTCGTGACCTGGGCCCTGGAGAACCTCAACCAGCAGTTCGACGTCGAGGTGCTGGCGGCCCGCGCCTACATGAGCCGGCGGACCTTCGACCGGCGGTTCCGCACGCTCACCGGCAGCGCCCCGCTGCAGTGGCTGATCACCCAGCGGGTGCTGCAGGCGCAGCGGCTGCTGGAGACCTCGGAGCTGTCGGTGGACGACGTCGCACGCCGCTGCGGCTTCCGGTCGCCGGTGGCGCTGCGCGGGCACTTCCGACGCCAGCTCGGGGTCTCGCCGGCCGCGTACCGGACGAGCTACCGGGCCCGGCGGCCCGGGGCGTCCGCTGCGGCGCCGGCCGCGCCGACGGGCGGCGACCTGCGGACGGCGGGGGCGGTCGGGTCGGCGGCCGCGGCCGGCACGATGGGCGGGTCGGTCCCGGGCCAGCACGGTGGGCACGGCGCACCCGGCGGGCACGGCACGCCGGTGGGGCACGGGTCGGCCACCGCCCAGGGCTACCCGGGCGGCTCGGGCACCGCGGTCCCGGGCCAGCACGGACAGCCGTCCGGACCGGGCGTGCACGCGCGGGCCGGGCAGTCGTACCCGCACCAGTCGGCCGGACACCAGTCGCACCCCGGGCAGCCGGGGACCGGCCGTGGTCCGGCGCGCCCGCCGCTGGTCCCGGCGCAGCCCGGGCCCGGCACGGGGCGGCCGTCCAGGACGGTGGAGCACGCCGCCGCCGAGGACGGGATCCCGCAGCCGGGCGCACGCGGCCAGGGCCAGGGGCACCGGAGCGCGGCCGACCGGCCGCAGGACGGGTCGCCGGAGGTCCGGGCCCGGCAGGCCCGGGCGGGCCAGCTCCGCCCGCAGGGCGTGCGGGGCACCGCGGCCGAGGCCAGGGAGGCCCGCGAGGGGCGGCCCGGGCGGGACGCCCGCCCGGCGTACCCCGGCCGGGAGGTCCGGGACGTCCGGGATGTCCGGGACGTCCGCGAGGTCCGGGAGACGGACGGCCACGCGCCGGAGGAGCACGGCTCCGAGGGCCGCACCCCGGCACCGCGCTCGGCTCCATCGGTGCCCGCGGCGCGTGATCGCGCCGTAGGGTGAGTGGTGTGAATGACCGTTTGGTATGGATCGACTGTGAAATGACAGGCCTCGACCTCGACCGGGACGCCCTGGTCGAGGTCGCGGCGCTGGTGACGGACTCGGAGCTGAACATCCTCGGCGAGGGTGTGGACGTCATCATCCGTCCGCCCGCCGAGGCGCTGGCGAACATGCCCGAGGTGGTGCGGGAGATGCACACCGCCTCCGGGCTGCTGGAGGAGCTGGAGCACGGGGTCACGCTGGCCGAGGCGGAGGCGCTGGTGCTCGCGTACGTCCGCGAGCACGTGCCGGAGGCCGGGCGCACGCCGCTGTGCGGGAACTCGGTGGCCACCGACCGCGGGTTCCTGAGCCGGGACATGCCCGCGCTGGAGGGCCACCTGCACTACCGGATCGTGGACGTCTCCTCGATCAAGGAGCTGGCCCGGCGCTGGTACCCGAAGGCGTACTACAACAGCCCGCAGAAGGGCGGGAACCACCGGGCGCTCGCCGACATCCGCGAGAGCATCGACGAACTGCGCTACTACCGGGAGGCGGTGTTCGTCCCGCAGCCCGGCCCGGACACCGACACCGCGCGCGCGATCGCCGAGAAGTACCAGGCGCCGACGGGCTGAGCCCGGGGGCGACGGAGGTGCTCGCGCGGGGCGGGGAAACCCTGGCGCGAGCACCCTTCCGGATCCTGTAGAGTTCTTCTTGTCGGAGCGGGAACGCCGAAAAGCGTGAACGGTCCGGACAGATGGTGGGTGTAGCTCAGTTGGTAGAGCACCTGGTTGTGGTCCAGGTGGCCGCGGGTTCGAGTCCCGTCACTCACCCCATCGCCCCGAGGGGCCGGTCTCGTCAAGGGACCGGCCCCTCGGGCTTTTTCGCGTTCCCTCACATCGGCGGCGGCCGGGCGGGGGTGGGGTGGCGCGCGTCGCACTGTGGCCCGCGTCTCATTCCCTTCCCCGGCCTCGGGTCTGCCACCAGAAGCTACTGGCTAGTAACGTTGCCGCCATGACCACTCCTTCGATCGGCCGACTGCTCGACTCCACCGTCCCGATGGCCCGGACCCTGAAGCTCGAGTACCTGGAGACCACCCCGGAGCGTGCCGTGCTGCGGCTGCCCGACCAGCCCGAGTACCACAACCACGTGGGCGGCCCGCACGCCGGCGCGATGTTCACCCTGGCCGAGTCGGCCAGCGGCTGCATCGTGCTCGGCGCCTTCGGCGACCAGCTCTCGCGCGCGGTGCCGCTGGCGGTGAGCGCCGAGATCTCCTACAAGAAGCTCGCCATGGGCGCCGTCACGGCCACCGCCGTGCTCGGCCGGCCGGCCGCCGACATCGTCGCCGAACTCGACAAGGGCGAGCGCCCCGAGTTCCCGGTGACCGTCGAGATCACCCGGGCCGACGGCGCGGTGACCGGCGTCATGACGGTGATCTGGACACTGCGCCCCAACTCCTGAGCGGAGCACGGCGGACGGGGCGGGCGGGGCCGAGGGGCGGACGGCCCACGACGACCGCCCGTGACAACCGTCCGCCCGCGATGACTGTCCGTGACGGCGGCCGTGTCCTCCCGGTCCGCCCGCTCGTTCTCGATTCACGTGCGAGCCAAACACGCGACCAGGGGCCCGGAAGCCGCCCGACGGACCGTCGGCGGCGGGTGGCGGGCGGCCCGGCGGTGGCTGCCCCGGCCACGGGCCGTCGCGGCCGGCGGGGCCCTCCTCGCGCAGCTCTGGGGGTTCGGTGCCTGCGCGGCCGACGCCGAACCGCTGCCGGAGCCGGTCGGACGGACCGTCGGCCGGGCCCCGGCCGGTGGCGGGACGGCGCCCGACGACCCGGCGGAGCGGCCCGCGCCGAGCCCGTCCGGCGGGCTGCTCGACCGGCTCGCCGACGCCGTCCCCCGGGTCGCGGCGGACGTCGCCGCCGCGGACGTCGCCGCTGACGTGGTCGCGCCGGAGCTGTCCACCGCGACCGGCCCGACCGGCCCGACCAGCCCGATCGGCAGCGCCCTCCAGGACCGGATCAGGGCCGGCGGGCTCCCCCTGCCGGGACAGCGGTCCGCCGTGCCGGACGCGTTCGCGATCGCCTCCGGGCTGTGGGGCGCCGGGCCCGCCCGGACCCGCCCCGTCGAGGCGCGGGCGGCCGGCGGCGAGGTGGCCGACGGGCCGTCGGGTACCTCCGCCCGGCCCGCCGACGCCGCACCGCCGCCCCCACCGGGCGGCACCCCGCACGGCCCGGCCGCCCCACCGCCGGCCTCCGCCGCACCGGACCGGCCGCCACCCCCGCCCCCGGGGCCCGGGCACCCGGACCCTGCGGGTGACGGGGGCGGGCGGCCGGACGGCCGGGAGCACCCGCCCACCGCACCCGGCACCCCGCTGGCCGGCCCGGCGGCAGGCCCGACGGCCCGGCCCGGCGGGACCGCGACCAGGACGGCCGCCGTCACCGTCGCCCACGACACCGCCGGCACCGCGACCGCCGTCCTCGCCCCCATCACGGCCGGGCTGTTGCTGACCGGCGCCGCGATGTACAAGCACCGGGGCCTGCCGAAGGGCCACTGAGCGGACCGCCAGGGGCCAGGAGGCGGGGATCAGCAGGCGGGGATCAGGCGGGGATCAGGCGGCGGGGGCGGGCAAGTGAAGCGTGAGCAGCGGCAGTTCGCGCCCGGGGATGGAACCGGAGGGGGCCGTGCCGGTGCGGACGGCGCCCATGGCCAGGTAGAAGGGTTCGGCGTGCGGGTCGGCCTCGACGGTGATCCGGTCGAAGCCGAGGGCCGTGGCCTCGGCGCGCAGGTGGTCCATCAGGCGGCGGCCGATGCCGCGGCCGATGGCGTCCGGCTCGACGAAGATCATGCCCAGTTCGCCCTTCGGGGGCGCCCCGGTGAGGGTGACGAAGCCCAGCACCCGGCCGTCGTCCTCGGCGACGGCCGTACGGTCGGGCCCGATCCGCTGCGGGTCGAGGGTGAGTTCGGCCCGGCAGGCCTCGATGAACTCGGCGTCGTAGCCCCAGTGCGCCTTGGAGCGCAGGGCGAGGGCGCTGAGCGCCGCCGCCTCGCTCGGCCTGGCCGGTCGGATCAGCATGGCGGGTGCCCCTCCTGGTCGGGTCGTCCGGGTTCCGGACATGATGCGCCGCAGGCCGGTCTAGCGGAAGACCCCCGGGGGCGGGGCCGGGGAGGGGGTGGCGGTGGCGTCGGTGGCCGGGGTGGCGCCGGCGGCGAAGTCGGCCAGGGCTCGGCCGTGTTCGACCCGGCCGTGGGAGGCGTCCGAGGCCACCCGGCGGGTGAGTTCGGCCAGCGGGAGCGGGGTGTGCGCGGCGGCCAGCACGAGGTTGCCGAAGCGCTTGCCGCGCAGCACCGCGGGGTCGGCGACCAGGCAGAGTTCGGGGAAGACCGCGCCGAGGGTGGCCACCTGGGAGCGGGCGAACGGCAGGGCGGAGCCGTCGGCGATGTTGACGGCGTACCAGCCGCCGGGGGCGAGGGCCCGGGCGGCCAGCGCGGTGAACTCGACGGTGGTGCAGTGGGCGGGCACCCGGGCGCCGGAGAAGACGTCGGCGATCACCAGGTCGACGGTGCCCTCGGGGGTGCGCTCCAGCACGCTGCGGGCGTCCGCGCCGCGCACCTTGACCTGCCAGCCGCGTTCCAGCGGGAGTTCGGCGCGGACCAGTTCGGTGAGCGCGGTGTCGATCTCGGCGACCTGCTGGCGCGAGCGCGGGCGGGTGGCGGCGACGTAGCGGGCCAGGGTGAGGGCGCCGCCGCCGAGGTGCAGGACGGTGAGCGGGCGGCCGGGCGGGGCGACCAGGTCGATCAGGTGGCCGAGCCGGCGCTGGTACTCGAAGCCCAGGTGGGCCGGGTCGGCGAGGTCGACCAGGGACTGCGGCGCACCGTCGATCAGCAGCGACCAGGCGGCGGGGCGGTCGCGGTCGGGGCGCAGTTCGGCGAGCCCGGAGTCGACGGCCCGGGTGAGCGGGCCCTGGGCGTGGGTGCGGCCGGCGGGGCCGGTGGCGGCCGGGCCGCTCTCCGCGGCGGTGCGGCCGCGGTCCGCGGTGCGGCCGGCCCGGTTGCTTCGTCCCATACCCGCCATTATCGCCGCCGCGCGGACGAGCCCGGCAGCTCAGCGGGGGCGGGCGGGCGCGGGCGGGGGTCAGGACGGGCCGAGGCCGCCCGCGGTGAGGGTGCAGGCGGCCTCGCAGAGGACCGAGCGCAGGACCCAGGGGTCGGTGGGGCGGGCGGAGCGGTCGGCGCCGGCCGGGGGCAGCACCCAGCGCGGGTCGGTGGCGGGCAGCAGTTGGGCGCCGGCGGTACAGGAACTGCCGGGCAGGTGCCAGGTCGCCGAGGTGCCGGCCGGTACGAGGAAGGAGACGGTGGCGTCGTTGCGGCTCTGCAGCACCGCGCCGCAGGCCCGGCGCAGCCGCAGGATGTCGACCGCCTCCAGGCCGTGCCGCAGGGCGACCGTCACGGTGTCGAAGGTGGCCACGAGGACGGCGTCCGCGTCGCTCTCCGCGCGCGGGCGCCGGCAGGGGCCGCCACCGGACGGGACCCGGCCGGGGCCGCGGTCGTCGGCCGACTCCGGCAGCAGGGCGGGGGCCGCTCCGTCGAGCACCCCGCCGACGGCCGGACGGCGGAACTGCGGTACTCCAGTGGCCGCCATGGGCCCTCCTGTCGCCTCGTCGGGACCGGAAGCCGAACCGCCCGGGTGGGGGTGCCGGCAGGGGCGCGGCGGGGGACGGCGGCGGGGGCTTCCATGCACCAGGACAACGCAGGGCCCGCACCGCAGGCCACGGGGCGCTTTACAGCAAGGCATGGCATTTCATGGCAGATCCCGGCAACTGTGCCCGGTTTGCACCCAATTGATGGTACATCGACCGTGAACACGCTGTGTCCGACTGGTGACTCCCGGTACTGTCGTGCCTCGCCCGGCCGTCCACCGGGCCCCTTCGGACCCACCCGCGGCCGGGAGCCCCCGCCGTCCCAGCGCCGCCCGACCCTCGCACCACCACCCGCACCACCACGGAGCGCACCATGGCAGCCACCCCACCGGCCGAGCCGAACCGCCCGTCACCCAACACCGCGATGCGCGCCCTGCGCGGCGACCGCTCGCCGGGCGAGTTCGCCACGGCCGTGCGCCGGGCGGCCCGGGAGATCGGCGAGCACGTCTCCTGCGACGCCCGGTACGTCGGGCGGGTCGAGTCCGGCGAGATCCGCTGTCCCAACTACGCGTACGAGCGGGTGTTCCGGCACATGTGGCCGGACCGCTCGCTCACCGACCTCGGCTTCGCGCCCCGCACCGCCGTCCGCCGCCGCCCGGCGGACGGCGGCGGGGGCGGGGCCCCGGGCACAGGCACGAGCGGTGGCCTCCGGGGCGGGCCGGACCGGGCCGGCGGGCCGGGCGCCGGAGCACCACCGCCCCTCCACCCGACGTTCCCGCCCCTGCCCGCCCCGCGATCGCCGCTCTCCACCCGACTCCCGTACGCTGCCTCGCCGTACGCGGAACCGCCCCCACCGCCCGGGGCCCCGGCGCCGAGGTTCACGACGGCGCCCCGGGGGCCCGGCGAACCGCACCCCTGTGACGAGGAGAACGACGTCGTGCGTCGCCGTACGTTCCTGGCCGGCGGCCCGGCCGCGCTGGCCTCCGTGATCGGCATCGACCGGCCCGGCCCGGCCGCCGCGGCCCCCGCCCCCCACGGCGCGGACGCCCACCCCGCTCCACCGGGCGCCGTCGTGCCCGGCCGCCCCGGCCCCGTCGTCCCGCCGCCCCGCAAGGTCGGCGCGGCCGAGGTACTCGGCGTGGAGCAGGCCGTCCGGGACATCCGGCTGGCCGACGACGCGCACGGCGCCGACGCCCTGTTCGAGCAGGCCGGCCGCTCGCTGCGGGAGGCCTACCTGCTGCTCGAGGCCTGCGAGTACTCCACCGAGACCGAGCGAAGGCTCCAGGCCGGGGCCGGCGAACTGGCCATCTCGGTGGGCTGGTTGGCGCACGACTCGAACCGGCTCGCGGACGCCCGCTCGTACTACGCGGAGGCCCTGGCCACCGCGCGGATGGCCGGCGACGCCGCGTTGGAGGCGCACGTCTTCTCCAACGGCGCCTTCCTCGCCCGGGACGCCGGCCGCCCCCGCGAGGCACTGCGGGCCGCCCAGGCCGGGCAGTCCGCCGCCCGGCACCTCGACTCCCCCCGGCTGCTCGCCCTGCTCACGATGCGCGAGGCCGGCGGCTGGGCGCTGCTGCGGGACCGGGGCACCTGCGAGCGGGCGATCGTCCGGGCCTGCCGGCTGTTCGAGCAGGGCCCCCGGCAGGCCGACCCGGAGTGGATGTCGTTCTTCGGCGAGGCCGAACTCGCCGGGCTGCAGGCCCAGTGCTGGTCCGCCCTCGGGGACTGGGACCGGGCCAGCGAGCACGCCCGGCTGGCCATAGCGCTCCAGCAGCCGCACTTCGTGCGCAACCGGGTGCTCTACACCGCCGAGCTCGCCCACGACCGGCTCGGCCGGGGGGACTTGGCGGGTGCGGCGGAGCACGGGTCGGCCGCCGTCGCGCTGTTCGGCGACGTCCGCTCGGCCCGGATCCGCGCCATGCTCGCGGACACCGCGCAGCGGTTGCGGGAGCACCGGCGGGTGCCGGAGGTGGGGCGGTTCCTGGCCGAGTACGGCGCGGCGACGGCGGCCTGAGCGGGCGACGGCGACCGGCCGTCGCGGGCCGGCCGTCGCGGGTCAGTGCTTCAGGGTCTCCAGGTGGCCCTGGTCGTTCCACAGCTCCACCGCCGGTGCGCCGTACTCCCAGGACAGCACGCAGAGCGCGGCGGTGCCGAGCTTGAACCGCTGGGCGAACTCGGGCGGCAGGCCGAGCCAGCGGGCGGTGAGGATGCGCAGCAGGTGGCCGTGGGCGAAGAGCACGACGTCGCAGTCGGCGCAGTGCATGACCGTGGTGTCCGGGTCCGGCACGCCGTGCGCGGTGTTGAGCTCGGCGAGCAGGGAGTCGACCCGGGCGGCGACCTCGGAGAGCTTCTCGCCGCCGGGGACGCCGTCGCGCCAGATCAGCCAGCCGGGCTGGTCGGTGGCGCGGATGTCGGCGCCGGTGCGGCCCTCGTACTGTCCGTAGTCCCACTCCAGGAGTTCGGGGCGCTCGACGGCCCGGTCCCCGAGGCCGGCCAGCTCGCAGGTCTCCTTGGCGCGGCCGAGCGGGCTGGTGTAGACGCGGGCGTCGGGCAGGCCGTTCCAGGGCGCCGCGGCGAGCCGGGTGCCGAGCGCGCGGGCCATCGCCCGGCCGTCCTCGGTCAGCGGGATGTCGGTGCGGCCGGTGTGGCGGCCGGTGGCCGACCAGTCGGTCTCGCCGTGGCGGACCAGCAGGATTCGGGCGGGCATGGGCAGGCTCCTCGCGCTCGGGGCGGTGTCAACGGTCGGCCTCGCCAGCGAGCACCGGACTCCATGATCCCCCACCGGTGCGCCTCGCACGCGACCGGCCCGCGTCCCGTGGCGGGGCCGGTCACGGGACGCCGGACGGTGCCCGGGGCCGGTCCGGCGGGTGCGGGTTCGCCGTCAACGGCCCGTTCGGGGCGGATTGTCGGAGCCGGATGCGACACTGGGCCGCACCATGAACGTCTCGACGAACGCCCCGCTCCGCGGGCCGGCGGAGCCGCTCGCCCAGCGGCTCGCCGAGCTGCGCGGACCGGCGCAGCAGCGCAGTCTGAACGCCCGTTCCCTCGCCGCCCTGGCCGCCAATCCGGGGTGCCACCGCCGCGCCGTGCTGGACGCCGCCGGGGTGGACAAGTCGGCGCTGGCCGCCCGGCTGGGCCGCCCCGCCCCCTTCGGCCGCTCACCGTTCGCGCTGGCGCGCGGCGTCGTGTTCGAGGCCCGGCTGAAGGCGGACGGCTACGCGGCGCTGCTGGAGCCGCTGCGCCACCGGCTCGGCATGTCCGAGGAGGGCGGCCCGCTGCTGGTGCCGGACCTGCTCCGCTCCTCCGGTCCGGCGGTCCGGGCCGACCGGACGGCCGCCGCCCTGGCGGAGGCGGCCGCCGAGGAGCGGGCCTGGACGCTCCTCGACCACCCGATGCTGCGGCTGGAGGTGGCGGGCTCCACCGCCTACCTGGAGCCGGACGCCGTCGTGGTGCACGGCGGGCGCTGCACCGTCGTGGAGATCAAGTCCTTCCCGGTGCTGGACGGCGGCGCGGACCCGGGCAAGGTGGGCGCCGCCGCCCGGCAGGCCGCCGTCTACGTGCTGGCGCTGCAGGAGGCGGCCGCCGCGCTCGCCGGGCAGCCGGTGGACCCGGACCCGTACCGCGAGCAGCGGCTGCCGGGCAGCCCCCGCACCAGCGTGCTGCTGGTCTGCCCCGAGGACTTCGGCAGCCGGCCGACCGCCGTGCCGGTGGACGTGCGCCGCGAGCTGGCCACCACCCGCCGTCAGCTGAGCCGGATGACCGGCATCGAGCGGCTGCTGGCGGTGCTGCCGCCGGGGGCGGACTTCGACCTCTCCCCCGATGCGGACGGCACGCCCGTCCGCTCCGCCGAGGAGCTGGAGAAGACGGTCGGGACGGTGCCCGCCGCGTACAGCCCGGACTGCCTGTCCACCTGCGAGCTCGGCTTCCACTGCCGTTCCCAGGCCCGTTGCGGGGACCGGGTCGAGCAGCTCGGCCGGGGTGTGCGGGGCGAGCTGGGCAGCATCCGCACGGTGACCGAGGCGCTGGCCGTCGCCCGTACCGGCCCGGGCGGGGCCGGCCGGACCGGCGCCGACGGGGCCGCGAACGAGGACGGGAACGAGGACGGCGACGGGGCCGACGAGGCCGCCGCCCGGCTGGCCTACGCCGCCGCGCTGCGCGCCGAGGCGCTCGGCCGCACCGCGCCGGCCGCCGCGGGGGGCGAGCGGTGAGCCTGCTGTCCACCCTGGCCCGGCTGGAGGCCGTGCGCAGCGGCCGGGCCGAGCCGCTGGCCACGGTCCGCCACCGGCACCTGTCCGAGCGACCGATGGTGTTCGTCCCGCTGACATCGGCCGGTGAGGACGGCGCTCCGCTGGCGGTGCTGCTGGGCACCGACCGGCAGGCGCCGACGCTGCACATCGTGCCGCAGCCGCTCAACCGGACGCTGCGCTCGGAGTTCCTGGCCGACCTGGCCGCCGATCTGCTGCCCTACCTGGAGTCCTTCGGCGACGAGGTCGAGCTGATCGAGGGCTCCGAGAAGGACCCGGAGACCGGTGAGAAGTCGCCGGTCGTCCGGGAGCTGTGCGCGGACGCCCCGCAGCTGATCGTGCCGAACAGCGGGGGCGTGCGGTACCTGGCGCTGCTCGGCCGCTCGACCCGGTTCCGCCGCACCGCCGAGGACGAGGACCCCGGCCCGTTCCCGGCCCCCGCCCGGGTGCCGCTGCTCGGCCGCTGGCTGACCCACCTCGCCGAGCGCGCGATGGTGCCGGGCTCCAGCCTGCTGCTGCCGATGACCGGGCTGCTGGCCCGGCACTGGGCCACCGGCCAGAGCCATCTGGAGGACCAGCACCTGGCCGCCCGGCTGGCCTGGCACGCCCCGCCGGAGGGGCTGACCGGTGCGGAGGCGGCCGAGCTGGCCGAGACCGGGCGCGGTTCCGAGGGCCGGCTGATCCACCCGCCGGCCGGTCCGACCACCGACCCGGTGTTCGACGCCAAGGTGCTGGCCCCGGCGATCGCCCGCTACGACGCGGCCGCGGCGGCGCAGCGCGAGGCCGAGGGCCCCGGCGCGGCGGGCGGCCCGACGGGCCGCGCGGACGCCGAGGCGGCCCGGGAGGCGGTGCGGGTCTCCGTCGAGCGGCTGCGCGCCGTGCTGCACGAGGAACTGCTGCCGACCTGGCACGACGTCTGGCAGGGCCTGGACCTGCTGCGCGCCCTGCCGCCGGCCGGCCACCTGCCCGAGCGGTGGACCGGCGACCGCTGGTCGTACACCGGCCACCGGGACCGGCTGGCGGCCGGCGAGCCGCCGCAGCCGCGGCTCGACGACGCCGTGACGGCCGCCCGCAAGCTCGCCCAGCGCGAGCGCGAGCAGGCCCGGCTGGACGTCCAGGAGGCGCTGGACGACCCGCTGGCGATGGCCGAGCACCGGCTCGCCGGGGAGGCGTTCAGCGGGGTGGTGACCGAGGTGGTGCCGGACTACGACACCACCGGCCGCTCCCCCAAGCCGCGCCCGCTGGTGACCGTCCGCACCGACGACCGCCCGCACGCCGACCTGGGCCGGGAGGTGCACCGGGTCCGGGAGCCGGCGGCGCCGGAGGCCGCGGCGGGTCCGGCGCAGAAGGCCGTGATCGCGGCGGCCGACCCGGAGGCGGGCACCATCACCGTGCGGGTGCTGTCCGGCATGGGGCGCAAGCGGGAGCCCGAGCCGGGGAGCCTGCCGGAGCCGGGCGAGCGGGTCACCTTCACGCTGTTCGAACTGACGGTCCGGCAGGCCGCGCCGCTGCCCGAGCCGGACGACACGCCGTGGACCCACGGCGGCCCGCCCGGCGCCGTCGTCACCGTGCTGCCGGCCGTGGCCGGCGCCGCCGAGGACTGGGAGTGATCCGCCCGATGAGCACCGAGCAGGACGCCGGCCGGAGCCCCGGCGCGGCGGCCGACGCCGCGGTGGCGCGGATCCTGGAGGCGACCGTCCGACCGGCCGCCGGAGCGCCGCGCGGCGTGGTGGTGGACTCGCCGCCCGGTGCCGGCAAGTCGACCCTGGTGGTGCGCGCCGCCCGGGAGCTGGTCGGGGCCGGCGAGCGGCTGATGATCGTCGCCCAGACCAACGGCCAGGTGGACGACCTGGTCGACCGACTGGCCGTCAAGGCCCCCGATCTGACGATCGGCCGGCTGCACGCGGCCGACGCACGCCCGGGTCCTGAGGTGCTGCGGCACCCCAACGTGACGCCCTCGGACAAGGTCGCCGAGCTGGCCGAGCTGGACGTGGTGATCTCCACCTCGGCCAAGTGGCAGTGGGTGCGGGCCGAGCAGCCGTGGCGGCACGCGATCGTCGACGAGGCGTACCAGATGCGGTCGGACGCGCTGCTCGCGGTGGCCCGGCTGTTCGAGCGGGCCCTGTTCGTCGGCGACCCGGGTCAGCTGGACCCGTTCACCGTGGTGGGCACCGAGCAGTGGGCGGGTCTGTCGTACGACCCGTCGAGCAGCGCGGTGGTCACCCTGCTCGCGCACAACCCGCAGATCGAGCCGCACCGGCTGCCGGTGTCCTGGCGGCTGCCGGCCAGTGCGGCGCCGCTGATCTCCGGGGCGTTCTACCCGTTCACGCCGTTCCGCTCGGGCACCGGCCCCGGGGACCGCTCGCTGACCGCGTCGGTGCGCCCGGACGGCTCGGCGGTGGACGCCGCCATCGACCGGGCGGCCGAGCACGGCTGGGCGCTGCTGGAGCTGCCGGCCCGGCACACGGTGCGCACCGATCCGCAGGCGGTGGCGGCCGTCGCGGCCACCGTGCGCCGGCTGCTGGACCGCAGGCTGACGGCGCACTCCGAGCAGGGGTCCGCCCCGCTCACGGCGGACCGGGTCGCCGTCGGCACCGCGCACCGGGACCAGGCGGCGGCGGTGCGGGCCGCGCTGGCCGGGGCCGGGGTGCCGGTGGACCCGGTGGCCGGGCCGGCGGTGACGGTGGACACCGCGAACCGGCTGCAGGGCCGCGAGTACGACGTCACCGTGGTGCTGCACCCGCTGTCGGGGCGGCCGGACGCGACCGCGTTCCACCTGGAGACCGGCCGGCTGTGCGTGCTGGCCTCCCGGCACCGGCACGCCTGCATCGTGGTGGCCCGGGCCGGGATCGCGGAGCTGCTGGACGAGCATCCGGCCACCGAGCCGGTGCAGTTGGGCGTTCCGGTGGCGTTCCCCGACGGCTGGGAGGCCAACCACCGGGTGCTGCACCACCTGTCCGGGCACCGGGTGCGACTGGGCCGGGCCTGACGGCGCGGGCCTGCGGACCGGCACGGGCGTGCGACGGGCCGGCCGGGCGCGTACGGAACCAGGCAGGCGCGCACCCGGCCGGCCCGGCTGACGCGCGCCCCCGGCGCGCCGGGCGGGAATAGCGCCCGGACGCGCACCGTTCCGTTACCGGCCGCCGCCGCGAGACAATGGACGACGGCCACGACCGGGCGGCGCCCGACCCGAGCAGCCGTCGCCCGCACCCATCGAGCACCCGGAGGTGTCCGTCCATGCCCGACTCCCATGCGCAGGCGTCCGACCCGAGCGGCCTCTCCGCACCGGCCGGTCCCGGCACGGGCGCCGGTGCGGCGCCCGGCCGGCGGCAGCGCCCGGCGCAGCTGCTGTTCGAGCCGCAGGCCGCCGAACCGGAGCCGGAGCGTTTCTTCGACCTGGAGTCGATCGACGACCCGGCGGAGCTGCTGCGCCGCTCCACCGAGCTGGCGCTGGCCTTCCGGACGGCCGCCGAGCGGGCCACCGACTTCCAGGCGGTCGCGGCCGCGCAGCTGGCGGACCCGCGCCGCTTCGACGCGCTGTCCGACGCCGAGATCGCGGACCGGGCGGACTGGACGCCGGACTACGCGGCCAAGATGGTCGAGTACGGCCGCACCCTGCTCCAGCCGCGGCGGCAGGAGGACTGATCGGCCCGGAGGGGTTCACGGCCCGGTTCCGTCGCCGCTGGCATATGCCGGAGGAAGCGGAAGGGTACGCCCCCACCCGGCCCGCTGTCCGGCGAACCGCTCTTTCCCTCCCGGACCCGCCCCGGACACCCCACTCTGCTGTCCGTGGACATCTGGACCTATCAGTCGGTGGAGCACGTGACCGTGGCCGGAGAGGCCTGGCTCGCCTCCGCCAGCGAGTACCCGCGCAGCATGCGCGCCCTCTGGGAGTCCCGGCCGTGGGCGCCCTCGGTGCTGCCCTGCGGGCGGGCCTTCGACGTGATCAGCATGCCGGCGCTGTTCGGCCGCCGGGTCCTGGACGAGCTCTGGGCCTCCGGGCCCGGCTGCGGGCCGGTGGCGGCCGTCCGGGGGCGGACGCTGCTGTTCGTGCAGCCGGGGGCGGCGCCCAGGCTGCGCCGACTGCTGGCCTGGGAGGAGTGGGCCCGGGACGTGCCGCCGCTGCTCTGCCACGGCAAGGGCGACACCGTGACGGTGCCGCCGGTGCAGCGGACGGTCGGCGGCCCGGACGCGCCGGGACACGGCCCGGGGCGGTGGATCGTCGCCCCCGAGAGCCGGGAGCCGTGGCTGCCGGGGGCCTCCGTCGTCCTCTGGGCCTGTGTGCGGGCGGCCCGCGAGCCGGTCGACGCGCTCTGAGCCTCCCGGGCCGGCGGCGGGCCCGGGAGGTGCGGGTATTCGATTTTGGCCGGACCCCGCCCCGCTGCTAGAGTCTTCTCTGTCAGCAGGCGCCGCTAGCTCAGTTGGTTAGAGCAGCTGACTCTTAATCAGCGGGTCCGGGGTTCGAGTCCCTGGCGGCGCACAGACAGCCGGAAGGCCCGTCGCGAGAGCGAAGGGCCTTACGGCGTTTCCG
>NZ_JBHVRK010000044.1:0-36461 GCF_042885845.1 Kitasatospora sp. NPDC058032
AGCGCCCTCCAGCCCGCCGCGGCGCGGTCACCTACATGCGGGGCACCGGCCGCCCCCCCCCGCCGCCACAGTTACCGCGGCGGGGGCGGACGGCCGTTGAAAGTCAGGTTCGAGGGATACGAAGCGGTGGGCACAATCCGAACGCTTCGCACGCTGCGTGGTTGATGTGCTACGTTCCGCATTATCAACAGAACAAAGAAGACCCCGGCGGTGCTACCAACACCCCGGGGCCCGGCACCAGGAGCAGCAACTCCAGATGCAGATTCATCGTAGCGCCCACGCGCGCTCGTTCACCGTGCTTCCCAACGGCCTGTTGCAGGACCGCCGCCTCAGTTTCACCGCTCGCGGACTGCTCGTCGACCTCCTCTCGCGCCCCGACGGGTGGCGCGAGGACGGCCGGCACATGGCGGACACCAGCACCCAGGGGCGCGGCGCCGTTCGGCGGGCGCTCAAGGAGCTCACCGAGGCCGGGTACTACCGGGTCGTCCGTGTCCGGCTGCCCGACGGGACCATCCGCTCCGAGGCCCACGTCTTCGACGTCCCGCAGCTCCCGCCGCCACCGGGTGTCCCCCGTCCGGTCGCCGGTGGACGGGAGACCGGACGCCCTGACGCCCCTCCCGAAAAGAACCCGGAAGAAGTACCCACCCTCCCCGGCGAGTTGCCCGACGAGCAGACCCGGGCGGCGGTGGCGACGCTGTTCCGCGCGATCCGGCCCGAACCGCGTCTGCGGCTCGGGCTCGCCGAGGCGCGGACGCTCGCGCCGCTCGTCGGCCAGTGGCTCGAACGCGGCAGCACCGCAGCCGACCTGGCCCACGCCCTGATCCCCGGCCTGCCCGTGCCCCTGCACTCGCCCGTCGCGATCCTGCGCGACCGCCTCCAGCGCAAGCTCCCGCCGCCACGCGCCGAGGCCCCTCCCCCGGCCTACGCCGAGTGCTCCGGCTGCCACGATCCGGTCCCGCGCCCCGGCCTCTGCCGCCCCTGCGCCGGCCTCGCTCCGAGACCCGCCGCCGCCCCCACCGACACCACCGGCACCGGCGCCGCCCGCGCCCGCGCCGCCCTACGCAGCCAACGCACCCTCACCGCGGCGCCCGGCCATTGAGAACGGGCCCGGGGTCCCCCGATCCCCGGGCCCGCGTGCGCTGATCAGATCAACACGGCACCACGGCGTCGAGGGTGACCGGCGTCGATCCCCAGCCGGGCTTGGTCACGCTGAAGCTGCCGTGCACGGTGGAGCCGCACGCCACGGTCCCGCCGACGCCGCGCACGTCGGTCCTGGTGAGGTTGAACCGCGTCCACCTGTTGACCGAGCCGAGCGAGGCGCCGCCCACCACCTGGCCGTCGAGCACGGTCACGAGGTCCTCGGGCTGCGGGTAAGGGCCGCCCGGGCTCGGCGGACCGGCCAGGTAGATCCAACCCACCAGTTGCACGTCACTGCCGGTCACCTCGGCACAGAGCCAGGTCGCCAGCCCGGCCTGCAGCTTGGTCGAGCTGCAGATCTCCGTGGTGGTGGTCGTGCCCGTAGCGCCGGCCTGAGCGGCACTCGCCTGGGTCGGCGCCGCCAGCATCGCCACCGCACCGGCGGCACCGGCCAGCGTCAGGGCGAGTCGGTTCGTTCGCATCGTCCTACTCCTCCTCTGCTTCGTCTTCGGAATATCGAGGCAAAAGAAATGCCATATATGACATTTCATCTATGCCATGGCGGTTACTCTGACACGCATTGCAAAGGTCCCGCAGTTGATCGGCCTTGGGATCTATCAACAGACCGGAAACTGACCTTCGATGGCGTGATCGCCGCCGCTTGACACGCGGCGGCGGTCTGATTCAACGGCGCACGCAGCGAGGCGCACGCCCCACGAAATCGCCGCTCGACGGCCGACAGGATCCGGCAAGAGTCCGCCCCCGTCGCAAGGTGCTCGCGGCGGGGGCGGACCGTCGCATTCGGCTACTCGACGACGGCCGGAACGGGCTCGCGCGCGGCCGGAGCGACGACCGGAGCGGCAGCCGGGGTCTCCGGGGCGGTGGCCGGGGGGATCGGCGGGCAGAGGCGGTCGAGGAGGACCGGGGCCAGGGTGCGCAGGGTGCCGAGGTCCACATCGGACTCCAGGCAGGCGTCCAGGAGCGGTCGGGTGCCGCCGCCCACGATGAGGACGTTGCCGTTGATCCGGTTGACGGCGATCGACTGGTCGGGCCGGTCCGGGCGCGGGGAGCAACTGGCCACGTGGCGCAGCGGGACGGCGGCGGGGAAGCCGGCGTCGCGGCGGATCTCCGTCCCCCGCTCGATGAGTTCGGCCGGGCTCATCCGGGACAGCATGCCGAGCAGCAGCTCACGCGGCACCCAGCTCGCGCTGTAGTAGCCGGGGATGTCCGCGGCTGCGCCGTTCAGCTGCTCGACCCACTCCGACGCGCGTTCCGGGGTCAGCCCCTCGGAGACCTCGTAGTCGTAGTAGACGTCGATGTCCTCGTCGGCGGCCCGCTTGAGGCGCAGGCCGAAGTCCTCCAGGTGGCGGAAGATCGGCGCGTTGTGCTCCAGGGAGAAGGTGCCGGCCCCGAAGGAGCCCACGATCTCCTGGTTCTCCAGGACGAAGTCGTAGGTCTCCCTGGCGTCGGCCTCGCTCTCCCCGGGGAAGCCGAAGAACAGGAAGCAGTGCATCCAGATCCCGGCGAGGGTGGCGTCGGAGAGGTTACGGACCATCACCTCCCGGCGGGTGTTCTTGCGCATCAGCTCCAGCACCCGCTCGGACGCCGACTCCAGCCCGACGTACAGCGACCGGAAGCCCATCCGGTGGAGGTTGGCGAAGTCCTCCCGCTGGAAGAAGTCCTCGAACTTGATGAGCCCGGTGAAGTGCCAGCCGGTGACGTCCCGGGCGGGAGCCCGGTCGCCGAGCTGGCGGGCGAGCTTCGGCGGGATCGCCTCGTCGTTGAACGAGAAGTGCCGCACGCCGTACCGGTCGGAGAGGCTCCTGATGGTGTCGACGACCGTGTCGACCTGGTAGCCGGCGTACTTCTCGCCGTAGACCATCCCGTGGTGGCAGAACTCGCACTTCCCCCAGTAGCAGCCGCGCGAGGAGAGCAGCGGCAGGGTGACCTCGGCCAGCAGGTACCGGGTGAGCGGCAGGTCGTCGAAGTCCGGCACCGGGAGTTCCTGCGGCCTCAGCGGGGCGGACGGCTTCGAGGAGACGACGCGCCCGCCGCTGCGGTACACCACGCCCGGCACGCCCTCCGTCAGCGGCAGTCGCTCGCGCAGGTTGCGCAGGAGGTGCTCCGCCGGCCGCTCACCCTCATTGCGGACGACCACGTCGAAGTACCGCTCGAACCACTCCGGCTTGAGGACACCGCGCTCGAAGATCCGGGAGAAGATCGTGCCGCCGACCAGGATCGGCACGTCCGACCGCTGTTTCAGGACGGACCCGAGGAGCAGGGTGAAGTAGAGCTGCTCCTGCCCGATGCAGGAGAATCCGATGGAACGGGCCGGCCGGGCGAGGAGGTGTTCCTCGACCATCTCGCGGGCGAATTCCAGGAGCAGCGGCGGCGGCGATTCCACCATCCGCTCCAGCGTCGCCGACGACAGGTTTCCCGCCGCGAGGGAGAAACTGTACGGCGCGACCGTGAACTCCTCGCAGACCTGGGAGACGGCGTTCAGGTAGGTCCCCAGGGACCGCACGCCCAGGTAGTGGCGGTCGAAGTACTCACGTTCCTCCCCCTCGCCGGTGCCGGCGCCCCGCATCCTCGCGAGGTCGGCGCGGAAGTCCGCGGAGTTCGCGAAGACCGCCAGGTAGGCCTCCTTGACGTCGGGGGGCATGTCCCGCCCGGCGACCTCCCGGGCGAGCAGGTCGGCGCACCGCTCGGAGAGCAGCCATTCGTAGAAGAGGACGTTCAGGTCGAGGGAGTGGACGTCATAACCCGCGCGCTTCAGCCACGCGGAGAGCGACGGCAGGGAAAGGGAGGGCTGAAATGCACTCCACTGCGGCGGGAAGACGAGGAGCGTGTCCAGCACGTTTTCGGTCCGTTCACGAGAGCGGCCCCTGCGCGAATGGTGCGCAGGAGCCGTCGACACTTCGGGGCAGGCACGCCCGGCCATTGCGGAGGTTACTGCGCCAGCTTCTTGGGGGGATTGTTGTTGTTGACAGGGCCGTTGTTGTTGTTGGTGTCGGCCAGAAGTCCCTTCCCGGAGGGATTCGACAGGACGTCGACGATGTCACTGGGGTCGGAGTTCTTGATGACTTCCGCGATCTTCAGATTCAGATCGGCTTCGGGGCTCGTCGTCATGATGGAGCCTCCTTTCGAGAGTGAGGCCCATCCTAACTGTTCGCATGCGGCCCGCCACTCAACGTAGCGTTCGGGTTGCGCGCCCACCCCCGGGACACACCCGTAGCATCGAGGTGCCCGAAAACGGCTGTGGGGCCCGCTTGCACCGGGCCCCACAGCGTCACCTGTCTCTCAGCACGAGCCCTTCCGGCTCAGGCGTTCTTCTGCTGGGGCTCCTCCCCGGGCTGCTCGACGACGGTGCGGGCGAGGACGGCGGAGTGGCCGGTCACGGTGCCCGGCTTGCCGAACGCGTTGCCCTCGGAGGCGACGACGGTGCGCTCGCCCAGGAACTCGTGGGTCTTCGGGTCGAAGATCCACTCAGTGCGGATGCCGCCGTCCACGCGCGCCACGGCCACGCCGTGGCGGCCGGAGGCGTCCACGGAGTCGTCCACGACGGTGACGCCGGGGATCTTCGCGGCGGCCCGGTAGAGCGCGGCACTGACGGCCGGCGGGGCGAGCTGCTCGCGCAGCAGGTCGCCGATCGTCACGAAGGCCTCCTCGTCGGGGCCCGGGCCCATGCCCTTGGTCTCGGCGTAGATCTTCTTCAGCAGCGCGTCCGGGTCGGTCGGCAGCGTGGCCAGGTACGCATACGTCGGGGCGTTGAGGCCCGGCTTGGTGTTCGGGTCGAGCCACATTCCGCCGTCGGTGCGCGGCGCCGGCTCCCCGGGCTTGACCTTCTCCGGGGCGTAGGGCTTGCCGTCCTGCTCCCACTCCTCCTTGAGCACGCCCCACTGGCTGCCGTCCACCGAGAGCCAGATCTGGCGGCGGTGCGCGGGGTCGACCTTCGACTCACCGGTGGTCATGTTGACGCCGGAGAAGGCCACCAGGCTGTCCACGTACACGAACTGGTTCTTGCCCGGCTTCGGGTCGGGCTTCCCGGCGGCGGTGTCGGCCGCCTGGGTCAGCAGCTGGACGGCGCCCACGGGGGCGGCGTCCAGCGTGGTGGTGCCCTGCTGCGCGGTCTGCTGGGCCTGCGGCGGCGCGGGCGTGCCGTCCGCGCCGCCGTTGCTCAGCACCAGCGCCAGCGCGAGTCCGCCCGCCAGGGCGGGCACCGCCACCCAGCCGAGCCTGCCGCGACGGGCCCGCGCGGGCTTCGTCTCCCGGATCTCATTCATCAGATGTCCCCTCAACAACCGGTGGCGGTCGGCGGAGAGTTCGGGCCTCGCCGGGCCCGGCACCAGCCGGTCCAGCTCGGCGCGTTCGTCCTCGTTCATCGGTTCGTCTCCCGTATCGACCGGGCCGCTCCGACGCGGCCACCCCGTACCTGTCCGGGGACCGGGCGCAGTTCCCGGCCGTTCCTCAGCTCCTCGTCGGCGAGCGCGCGCAGCTTGGTGCGGGCGCGCGAGAGCCGTGAGCGCACCGTGCCGATCGGCACCCCCAGGGCCTCGGCCGCGCTCGCGTAGTCCAGCCCCGCCCAGACGCAGAGCCCGAACACCTCCCGCTCGGCCTTCCGCAGCCGGCCGAGCGCCCGCCGGGCGGCGGCCAGCTGGGCGCTGTCGTCCAGCCGCCCCACCAGCTCGTCGGCGAAGTCCGGCACCGTGTCCCGGGCCGGCAGCCGCTCCATCGCCACCCGGTGCCTGCGCGCCGCCCGGGCGGTGTTGCGCAGCACGTTCGCGGCGATCCCGAACAGCCAGGGCCGCACCGCCCCGTCGTCCTCCCGCAGCTTGTGCCGCAGCCGCCACGCCTCCAGGAAGGTCAGCTGGACGACGTCCTCCGCGACCGCCCAGTCCCCGGTGGCCCGCACGGCGTACCGGTAGAGATCACCCGCCGCCTCGTCGAACAGCTCCCCGAACGCCCACTGATCGCCATCCCGTATCCGTCCCCGCTGCGACAGTTCCACACCTCCACCTGTCCGCGGGCCGGAGCGAGTTCCCCGGCGCCCCCGCCGGACTCAGTCGACGCGGAAGCCGCCGCGGCCCGCGGGGTCCCGGAGCCAGTCGAGCCAGAGCGGCCAGACCACGCCGCCGCCCTCCAGCTCGGCGCGCACGCCCGCGGGCGCGGCCTCGTACCGGCCGAGCGCCTCGCCGATCTCCTCCGGGCCCACCGACCACGGGCCGCTCTCGCGCACCTTGAACTCCGGGATCCCGGCCATCCCGGGCACCCGGTACACCCGGGCCGCCCGGTCGGCGGCCTTGTGGGCGTCGCGCACGTCCTGCGGCGCGGCGTACCACTCGGCCGTGGTGGCGAACGGCCAGTCGGGGAACTCCGGTTCCTCCGCCGGGTAGCTCATCCCGGTCCGCCGCATCCCCTCCCGGCAGACCCCCAACTGGTGGCCGTCCAGCACCATCCGGTACTCCCCGACGGCCGCCTCGTACGGCTCGCGGCAGTGCGGCGCGTGCGGACACTCCGGATGGTGCTCCAGGCAGTCCTCGTACCGCCCCCGGGCGGACGCCGCCGGCTCCGGCAGCTCCTCCCACTCCAGCGAGAACTCCACACCCTCGTCGAACCCGTGCACGACGCCTCCCCCTCCGAGCGGGCGAACAGCATAACGGCGGGCCCGCGTCCACCAGGGACGCGGGCCCGCCGTTCGCTGTTTCAGCCGGCTGTCAGCGCATCGAGCCCGTGCGGAGCAGGGTGCGAATGACGCGCATCGCGACGGAGAGGCTGGACAGCTCGTAGTTGTCCGAACCCCTTATGTCGTCGAGGGTGCTCTTGGCGCGGTTCAGCAGGGTGGAGTTGAGGTCCGCCCAGGCCGTGTAGCGCTCCTCGGGGACGGCGGCCTCGGGGCCGCAGGCGAGGATGTCGGCGGTCAGCGCCGCGTGGGCCGCGAAGAGGTCCTCGCGGATGGCGGCACGGGCCATCGACGACCAGCGGTCGGTGCGCGGCAGCTCGATGATGCGGTCCAGCAGGTGGGTGATCTGCAGGCGGTCGGCGAGGTCGTAGTAGAGCTCGGCGACCTGGGCGACGTCCTTGCCGGAGCGGTCCGCGACCTCGGTGATGTCCAGGGTCGGGAAGGTCGAGGACAGGCCCGCGATCCGGGTGGCGAGCTCCTCCGGCACGCCGGCCTCGGTGAGCTCGTTGTAGACCTTCTCGAACCAGACGAGGTCGTCGCCGCGCAGCGGCTTGGGCAGCGAGCCCCAGACCTGGTTGACCCGGTCGTGGAAGAACTCGATGGTGCCGGCGATGTCCAGCGGCTGGCGCCGGTTGTTGAGCATCCACCGGGTGGCGCGCTCGACGAGACGGCGGGCGTGCAGGCGCATCTTGGTCTGGGCAGGGGCCGGGACCCGGTTGTCCAGGCCCTCGATCTCCGACCAGATCTCCTCCAGGCCGAAGACGGCCCGGGCGGCGGCGTGGGTGCGGGCGACCTCTTCGTAGGTCGCGCCGGTCTCCTCCTTCAGGCGGAAGGCGAAGGTGCAGCCGCCGCGGTTGATCGTGTCGTTGACGATCAGCGTGGTGATGATCTCGCGGCGCAGCGGGTGCCGGTCGATCTGCTCGGCGAACCGGGCCCGCAGCGCGCTCGGGAAGTACTCGTGCAGCGCGGTGCGGAAGAACGGGTCGTCGGGCAGATCGGTGGCGAGCAGCTCCTCGGCCAGGGTGATCTTGGTGTAGGCGAGCAGCACCGACATCTCGGGCTGGGACAGGCCCCGGCCGCTCTGCTGGCGGTCGCGGATCTGCCGCTCGGTGGGCAGGAACTCCAGGGCCCGGTCGAGCCGGCCCTCCGCCTCCAGGCGGTTGATCATCCGGGAGTGGACGTTGACCATGCTGTGCGCCTGGGCGACCGCGTTGGCCAGCACCACGTTCTGCGCGTAGTTGTTGCGCAGCACGAGGTGGCCGACCTCGTCGGTCATCTCGGCGAGCAGGGTGTTGCGCTGCTTGACCGTCATGTCGCCGTCGGTGACCACCTGGTTGAGCAGGATCTTGATGTTGACCTCGTGGTCCGAGGTGTCCACACCGGCCGAGTTGTCGATGGCGTCGGTGTTGATCCAGCCGCCGACGCCCTCGGGGCCGCCGTTGGACGCGTACTCGATGCGGCCGAGCTGGGTGCAGCCGAGGTTGCCGCCCTCGCCGACGACGCGGGCGCGGACCTGCTCGCCGTTGACGCGGATGGCGTCGTTGGCCTTGTCGCCCACCTCGGCGTTGGTCTCCGTGGAGGACTTGACGTAGGTGCCGATGCCGCCGTTCCAGAACAGGTCGACCGGCGCCTGCAGCACGGCCTTCATCAGCTCGGCGGGGGTGAGCCGGGTGTCGGAGACCCCCAGCACGGCCCGGACCTGCGGCGAGAGCTGGATCGACTTGGCGCTGCGCGGGAAGACGCCGCCGCCCGCCGAGATCAGCGACTTGTCGTAGTCGTCCCAGGAGCTGCGGGGCAGCTCGAAGAGGCGGCGGCGCTCGGCGTAGGAGACGGCCGCGTCCGGGTTGGGGTCGAGGAAGATGTGCCGGTGGTCGAAGGCGGCCACCAGGCGGATGTGCTCGCTGAGCAGCATGCCGTTGCCGAAGACGTCACCGGACATGTCGCCGATGCCGACGACGGTGAAGTCCTCGGCCTGGGTGTCGTGGCCCAGCTCGCGGAAGTTGCGCTTGACGGACTCCCAGGCGCCGCGGGCGGTGATGCCCATGCCCTTGTGGTCGTAGCCGGCCGAGCCGCCGGAGGCGAACGCGTCGCCCAGCCAGAAGCCGTAGGACTCGGCGACACCGTTGGCGATGTCGGAGAAGGTCGCGGTGCCCTTGTCGGCGGCGACGACCAGGTAGGTGTCGTCCTCGTCGTGGCGGACCACGTCGGCCGGGTGCACGACCTCGCCGCCGACCAGGTTGTCGGTGATGTCCAGCAGCCCCGAGATGAACGTCTTGTAGGACGAGATGCCCTCGGCCAGCCAGGCGTTGCGGTCGACCGACGGGTCCGGCAGCTGCTTGGCGACGAAGCCGCCCTTGGAGCCGACCGGCACGATGACGGTGTTCTTCACCATCTGCGCCTTGACCAGGCCGAGGATCTCGGTGCGGAAGTCCTCACGCCGGTCGGACCAGCGCAGACCGCCGCGGGCGACCTTGCCGAAGCGCAGGTGCACGCCCTCGACCTGCGGCGAGTAGACCCAGATCTCGAACGCCGGGCGCGGGGCCGGCAGGTCCGGGATGGCCTTCGGGTCGAACTTCATCGACACGTAGGAGTGCCACACGCCCGAGCCGTCGTGCTGGAAGAAGTTGGTCCGCAGGGTGGCCTTGATGAGGTGCAGGAAGGAACGCAGGATGCGGTCCTCGTCCAGCGAGACGACCTCGTCCAGCGCGCCGGACAGCTCCTCCAGGATGCCCTCGGTCAGCTCCAGCGCGCCCTGCTGGTGGCTGGGGCTCAGCCGGGCCTCGAAGAGGTTCACCAGCAGGCGGGTGGTGTGGGTGTTGTTGCGGAGCGCGTCCTCCATGTAGTCCTGGGAGAACGTGGAGCCCGCCTGGCGCAGGTACTTGGCGTACGCGCGCAGCATCATCGCCTGGCGCCAGGTCAGCCCGGCGGTCAGGACCAGCTCGTTGAAGCCGTCGTTCTCGGCCTTGCCGGTCCAGGTGGCGGCGAAGGTCTCCTGGAAGCGGTCGCGGGCCTCGTCGGTCAGCTCGACGGCCTCGCGCAGCCGCAGGCCGAAGTCGTAGACCCAGGCGGTGGTCTGGTCGGAGCGGGTCAGCGCGTACGGGTGCTCGTCGAGCACCTCGACGCCCAGGCGCTGGAGGACCGGCAGCACCTCGGTGAGCGAGATCGGGCCGCCCACCCGGTAGATCTTGAAGCGGCGCTCGTCGTCGCCCGCGCCGACCGGCTGGTACAGGTTGAGCCGGAAGTCGCCCTCGCCGTGCAGCGACTCGATCTGCTTGAGGTCGGCCACGGCGGTGCGCGCGGTGAAGTCGGCGCGGTAGCCGTCGGGGAAGGCGTTGGCGTACTTGCGGGAGAGCTCGGCCGCCTTCTCCTCGCCCAGCTCGACGTGCAGCTGGTCGTTGAAGCCGTCCATCCAGAACCGGGCGGCCTCGGCAAGCTTGGCCTCGATCCGCTCGACCTCGGCCTCGGTCAGGTGCGGCAGCTCGCTGCCGGGGGTGACCCGGACGACGAAGTGCAGACGGGTCAGCACCGACTCCGTCGACCAGACCGTGTAGTCGATCGAGGCGCCGTTGAGCTCCTGCATCAGGATG
Organism: Kitasatospora sp. NPDC058032; assembly: GCF_042885845.1. NCBI lineage: Bacteria > Bacillati > Actinomycetota > Actinomycetes > Kitasatosporales > Streptomycetaceae > Kitasatospora > Kitasatospora sp. NPDC058032. The sequence goes on from NZ_JBHVRK010000044.1 coordinate 10,405, forward strand.
TCCATGAGGCGCAGCCGGATGCGGGTGGTGTAGCGGTCGCGCGGCAGGTAGACCAGCGCGGAGAAGTAGCGCCCGTACTCGTCCTGGCGCAGGAACAGCCGCAGCCGGCGGCGCTCCTGCAGGTAGAGGACGCTGGTGGCGATCTGGAGCAGCTCGTCGGCCTGGGTCTGGAAGATCTCGTCCCGGGGGAAGGTCTCCAGGATCTGCAGCAGGTCGCGGCCGTCGTGGCTCTCGGTGGAGAAGCCGGAGTCGGCGATGACGTCCTGCACCTTGCGGCGGACCACCGGGATGCGGCTGACCGACTCGGTGTAGGCGGCGGCCGAGAACAGGCCCAGGAAGCGGCGCTCGCCGATGACCTCGCCGTTGGCGTCGAACTTCTTCACGCCGACGTAGTCGAGGTAGGAGGGGCGGTGCACGGTGGCCCGGCTGTTGGCCTTGGTGAGGACCAGCAGCTTCTTCTCGTGCGCCTTGGCGCGCACCGGCGCGGAGAGCCGGCCGAAGGCCTCGCTGACGGCGTGGTGCTGCTCGTCGCGGGTGACCGGGTCGGAGCGCAGGATGCCGAGGCCGGTGCCGGCGACGGCCCGCAGGACCTCCTCGCCCTCGTGCTCGACCAGGTCGTACTCGCGGTAGCCGAGGAAGGTGAAGTGGTCGTCGGCGAGCCAGCGCATCAGCTCCCAGGCCTCGCCGACCTCCTGCTCGGGCAGGCCGACGGGGGGCTGCTCGGCCAGCTCGTCGGCCAGGCGCAGCGCGGAGTCGCGCATCTTGGTCCAGTCCTCGACGACCTCGCGGACGTCGCCGAGCACGCGGCGCAGGTTGGTCTCGATCTCGCGCAGGTCGTCGCGGTCGGTCTCGCGGTCGATCTCGATGTGCATCCACGACTCGACGGTCGCGTCGGCCGGCCACTCGGTGCCGGCGGCCTGGCTGCGGGCGCAGGCGTCGACGTCGAGGATCTCCAGCAGCTTGCCGGTGATGTCACGGCGGACGACCAGCTGGGGGTGGATGACGATGTGGATCGCGCGGTCCTGGCGGGACAGCTCGTTGGTGACCGAGTCGACCAGGAACGGCATGTCGTCGGTGACGACCTCGACCACGGTGTGGCCGCAGGACCAGCCGTTCTCCTCGACCGAGGGGGTGTGCACCCGCACCTCGGCGGTGCCCTGCGGGCGCTTGAGGCCCAGGCGGTAGTGCGAGGCTGCCGCGCCGTAGACGTCGACCGGGTCGCGGTCGACCAGGTCCTCGGGCGCGGTGTGGAGGTAGTAGTGGTGCAGGTACGCGGACAGAGCGCCGTTGCTCAGTCCCTCCCCCGGCGCCGCTCCCCCCACCTGGCTGTTCTCAGCGGCTGCTGCTGCCTTCCTGAGCAGTTCGGCCTTGGCTGCGTCCAGCTTGGTCTGCATGACTTCTTGGCTCCTGTCGCGCGCCGTTGCGTGACTCGGTGATGGTCTCGCTTCACACCGCCGGGTCTCCCGCAAAATACTGCCGCACCGTCCTGCTGAAAGGGCTCCATGGCACGCATGGAACACCTCTGCAGCGGGTAGGACGAGACGTTCGGCCTGCGGAGTCACCCGACGACGCCAGCCAGCCTAACGGGATCAATCGAAGGTGTCAGGGGACAACCAGGCGCAAACCTGCAGGAACATGGAGCCGTCCTGGACAGCTTGTCCAATCAGCCTGCCGGTTTGCGCCGAAAGCCGAACCTTCGTACGGAGTGGCGTGCGGAATCCGTGTGCGGAGCGTGGACGCTCAGCCCATGTGCGGGTGAACGTGCGAGGTCGGCGGGACGAACGTCTCCTTGATCGACCGGGCCGAGGTCCAGCGCAGCAGGTTCTGCGCGGCGCCCGCCTTGTCGTTGGTGCCCGACGCCCGGCCGCCGCCGAAGGGCTGCTGGCCGACCACCGCGCCGGTCGGCTTGTCGTTGATGTAGAAGTTCCCGGCCGCGAACCGCAGCGCCTCCACCGCCTGCGCGATGGCGTAGCGGTCCTGGGCCACCACCGAGCCGGTCAGCCCGTACGGCGCGCCCGCGTCGACCCGGCCGAGCACGTCGTCCCAGCGGGAGTCCTCGTAGACGTGCACGGCCAGGATCGGGCCGAAGTACTCGGTGCGGAACATCTCGTTGCGGAAGTCCGAGGAGACCAGCACGGTCGGGCGGACGAACCAGCCGATCGCGTCGTCGTACTGGCCGCCGGCCGCCAGCTCCACCGTCGGGTCGGCCTTGGCCCGGTCGATGGCGTCCCGGTTCTTCTCGAACGCGCGCCGGTCGATCAGCGCGCCCATGAAGTTCGACAGGTCGGTGACGTCGCCGACGGCCAGCGCGTCCACCTCGGCCAGGAAGTCGTCCTTGATCCGCTGCCAGAGGCTGCGCGGCAGGTAGGCGCGGGAGAGCGCCGAGCACTTCTGGCCCTGGTACTCGAAGGCGCCGCGGATCAGGGCGGCCTTGAGGATCTCCGGGTCCGCCGAGCGGTGCGCCAGCAGGAAGTCCTTGCCGCCGGTCTCGCCGACGATCCGCGGGTACGTCCGGTAGCCGCCGATGTTGGCGCCGACGGTCTGCCAGAGCGAGCGGAAGGTCTTGGTGGAGCCGGTGAAGTGCAGTCCGGCCAGCGCGGGGTCGGCCAGCGCCACCGCGGACAGCTGCTGGCCGTCACCGGTGACCAGGTTGACCACGCCGGGCGGCAGCCCGGCCGCCTCCAGCAGCCGCATCAGGTGGTGCGCGGCCAGCGTCTGGGTCGGCGCGGGCTTCCACACCACCGTGTTGCCCATCAGCGCGGGCGCGGTCGGCAGGTTGCCGGCGATGGCGGTGAAGTTGAACGGGGTGATCGCGTAGACGAAACCTTCCAGCGGGCGGTGGTCGGTGCGGTTCCACACCCCCGGCGAGGAGACCGGCTGATCGGCCAGGATCTGCCGGGCGAAGTGCACGTTCCAGCGCCAGAAGTCGATCAGCTCGCAGGCCGAGTCGATCTCGGCCTGCTGCGCCGTCTTGGACTGCCCGAGCATGGTCGCCGCGTTCAGCGTCTCCCGCCACGGGCCGGCCAGCAGGTCGGCGGCGCGCAGGAACACCGCCGCCCGGTCGTCGAAGGACAGCGCCCGCCACTCCCGCCCGGCCGCCAGCGCGGCGTCCACCGCGGCTCGGGCGTCCTCCCGGGTGGCGTTGCCGAGCACACCCAGCTTGGCCGCGTGGTGGTGCGGCTGGACGACGTCGATCCGCTCGCCGCCGCCGAAGCGCTGCTCGCCGCCGATGGTCATCGGCAGCGGGATCTGCTCGGCCGCCAGCTCGTCCAGCCGGCGCACCAGACGCTCCCGCTCCGGGCTGCCGGGCGCGTAGCCGAGCACCGGCTCGTTGCCCGGGACCGGGACCTGGGTGACTGCGTCGATGGGCATGGCTGGCTCCGCTTCCTCGTCACGGCGGCCGGCCCGTTCCGACGACGGGCCCGGCACCCGTCCAGCCTGACCAGCGGCGGGCCGCTTCGCCCGCCCGGACACGCCAACGGTGGACGTGGTCCGCGACACGCCCGGCGCCGGGTGCGGGCCCGGCGGGCGTGTCAGCCGGCCAGCCGCCCGGCCAGCTCCACCGCCTCCGCCAGGGTGTCCACCACCGGGACGCCGACCGGCTCCAGCTTCTCCCTGGTGTGCGAGCCACCGGTGTACAGCACCGCGTGCGCGCCCGCGTCCAGGGCGGCCAGCGCGTCGTCCGCCGCGTCGCCGATCAGCACCGTACGGGCCGGGTCCACCCGCTCGCCGAGCGCGGCCAGGTGCCGGACCAGGTGCTCGGCCTTCTGCCCGCCGGCCGGGCCGCTGCGCCCGTCCACCCGCAGGAACTGGGGGGTCAGACCGAAGCCCTCGACCACCGGCAGCAGCCGGTCGTGCTCGTACATGGAGAGCAGCGACTGGCTGCGCCCGGCCGCCCGCCAGCCGTCCAGCAGCTCGCGGGCGCCCTCGGTGAGGCCGCAGGCGGTGCTCAGCTCGCGGTAGCTGTCGTGGAACGCGTCGTCCAGGCGCAGCCACTCGGCGTCGGAGGGCAGCCGGCCGAGCAGCCGCTGGTAGAACCGGGGGATCGGGATCTCGTACTGCTCGCGGTACTCCTGCAGCGTCATCGGGCCGACGCCGATGGTCGCGAAGGCGGCATTGCTCGCGCCGAGCACCGCTTCCATGTCGTGGAAGAGCGTTCCGTTCCAGTCCCAGACGATATGAGTGCGCACGTGTTGAACGGTAGCGCCGGGCGGTGCCGGACCGGTAGGACGGGGCTCACCCCCGGGCCGAGCACGGACCTCCGCGCACGGACCGGTGAGCAGGGCCTCAGGCCAGCAGGGCGGCGATCTCCTGGGTGGCGAACCAGAGCAGGTCGTGGTCCTCGGCGCCGTCCACGGTGAACTGGGCGTCCTGGTCGCCCGCGTCCGCCGCCGTCACCGCCTCGACGGCCGCCGCCACGTCGGCCACCACGTCCACGTCGGCGACGTCCGCGTGCACCGAGGCCGCCTTGGCGAGCTTCACCGGGCCGGCCAGCACCACCCGGCCGAGCGAGGCCTGGTCCTGGTACTCGTCGCCGGGGAACGGCTTCACCGCCGAGTCGGCGACGTCGAGCGCCACGACGACGCGGCGGCGCGGGGCGTCCGGCTCGGCGGCCAGCAGGCGCAGCGAGGACTGGGCGGCCCGGTTCAGCGCCGCGTACTCCAGCTCCTCCAGGTCGTCGCTGACGTACCACTCGCGCAGCGCGGGGGTCACGGCGTACGCCGCGGACTGCTCCAGCGCGCCGCCCGCGTGCGCCGCCGCCAGGCCGGTCAGGGTGGTGGGCACGTACACGCGCATCGGTGGCACTCTCCGGTTCGTCCAGCGGCACAGCTTCCAGCGCCCCAAGAATAAGCGCCGGACGGCGGGCCGTGATCACCCGCACGCCGTCGGCCCGGGCGCCGGCCCCTCCGGAGGCGGTCAGCGGGCGGCCTCCAGGGTGCGGCGGCAGGTGTCCAGCGCGCTCTCCAGGACGGCTCCGCGGCGGGCCGGGTCCATCATGTTCGGGCCCATCACCGCCAGGTCGGCGGGGGTGGGAGCGAGCAGGTGCACGCGCACGCCGCTCGCCCGCAGCAGTCCGGCCTCGCGCAGCAGCCGGCGGGTCACCGTCCGGCGGTAACGGGCGACCAGCTGGGCGAGCACCCCGCTCGGGCGGTCCCGCTCGCGCGGGGCGTGCAGCCAGTCCCGCACGCGCCGGGCGCGCGTGGCGGCGGACGCGCCGTCGTCGGACTCCGGGCGCCCGGGCGGGTCGGGGCGCAGCGCCATCGGGGCGAGCACGTAGACCTCGTCGAGGCCCCGGTCCAGCAGCAGGTCGGCGTTGGTGGCCGACCAGCAGCCGCCGTCCACGTACGCGGTGCCGCCGACCGGGACGGGCGCGAACCAGCCGGGGATCGCGCAGGAGGCCGTCACCGCCTCGTCGACCCGGGCGGGGGGTGCGCCGGGGTCGCCGAAGACCACCCGGCGGCCGGTGCGGTAGTCCACCGCGACGACCCGCAGCGCCGAGCCCGCCGGCCAGCCGTCCGCGCCGTCGAACAGGCCGCCGACCAGCGCGCCGACCGACGCCAGCGAGCCCCGGCCGTGCGGCGCCATCGCCGAGACCATGGTGAGCCAGGGGTAGGTGCGCGGGTGCCGGACGGCGTCCCGCAGCAGGCCCGGCGAGCCGATGCCGGCCCGGGGCCGCGGCGGCAGCGCGCCGCCGACCGCCGTGTCGTAGTCGAACTCGATCCCGGCCAGCGGACCGGAGCCGATCGGCAGGCCGCACTGGTGGTCGCGGAGCTGGCCGGTGTCCGCCCCGGCCGCCAGCAGCGCGCCGAGGATGGCACCCGCCGAGGTGCCGAGCAGCACCTCCGCATCGCCCGGCGGCCGCCCGGTCGCCTCCTCGATGGCGCGCAGCGCACCGACCGTCCAGGCCGCGCCGAGCATGCCGCCGCCACCCAGCACCAGGCCGCGCCGGGGAGCGTCCCCGGTCCCCGGGGTTGCCGGACGCGTCCCCGATACCCATGTCGTCATACCGGCCGCCTGTCCTCGTCGGGGCGGTGCTGGTGCGCTGCCGGGCGGACGCCGCACGAGGCCCGCGAGGCGTACGGCCCGGCCTTCGATCGTGCGCGCCGACCGGCCGGGGGCGCAACGTCCGTCCTGGCGAACGGACCGTCCCCTTTCGGGCCCTCCCGGCCTCCCCGGCGCGTCAACCCCGGGCCGACGGGGGTGCCCGGAAGCCTGCCACCGCACGGGCCGACTCACCCGGATAGGTGAACTTCGAGGCCGTCGGGGAGGCCGTGGGAAACCCGTTGCCGCCCCGTGCGGGGGCCACTAGCAAGGACCCGTCCGTACCCGCACCAGCCTGCTTCCCGACCCCGTCGCCACCCCCGGCGACAGCCCCCACCCAGGCCCCGCGCCGACCGCCCCCGAGGAAGGCCCATGACCACGTGCCCGAACCGCGCCGCACCGCCCGCCGTGCTCTCCGCGCGCCCCTACCGCTCGCGCGGCACCGCCCGGGACCACCACCCGGCGCCCCCGCGCCGGCCCCGTCACCCCCGGACCGCGTGCACCGGCGGTGCGGACCGCGAGCCGCTCGACGGCCTCAGCACCCGGTTCGCCCACCGGCTGGTCGAGGTGCTCACCGGCGCCCGGCCGTCCGGCCAGCTGCTGCGCCACACCACACTGGACTGCTACGGCCAGCTCTCCGCCCTGGTCCGGGCCGGCACCCTGCGCCGGGCGCGGGCCGGCGAGCGGCCCCGGCTCGGCCCGGTGCACGACCGCTCCGCCTCGCCGGGCGCCGTCGAGGCCTGCGTCCGGGTCGACCTCGGCACCCGGCACCACATGGTGGCGTTCCGGCTGGAGCCGCGCGGCCCCTCCGGCCAGTGGCAGTGCACCGCCGTGGAGGCCCGGTGACCGCCGTCGCCCGCACCGCGCCGCCGCCCGCCGTCCCGCCGCCGACCCGCGGTCCGCTGGGCACGCCCCCGGAAACGGCGCGGGGCGCCGCCCCCGTACGGGAGCGGCGCCCGACCCTGCGGCGGGCCGGTCCGACGCGCGGACCGGCCACCGGCCTCGTCTCAGCCCTTGCGGCGGCGGCCCTTGGCCGACTTGGCGGCCTTGCGGCGCTCGGCGCGGGTCAGCCCGTCGCCCTCGTCCTCCGCACCGAGGTCCTCGAAGTCGCCCTCGACCACACCGCCGCCGACCTCGTCCGAGGGGGCCGTGTAGTGCAGCCGCTGCGGCTTGGGGGCCTCCAGGCCCTTGGCCTTGATCTCCGGACGGGCGGCGTCCTTCTCCAGCTTGTCGAGCACGACCTGGGCGTCCTCGACCGGGACCTCCTCGACCTGCTGCTCGACCTGGACCTCCAGGTTGAACAGGTAGCCGACGGACTCCTCCTTGATGCCCTCCATCATCGCGGTGAACATGTCGAAGCCCTCGCGCTGGTACTCGACCAGCGGGTCGCGCTGCGCCATGGCCCGCAGGCCGATGCCCTCCTGGAGGTAGTCCATCTCGTAGAGGTGCTCGCGCCAGCGGCGGTCCAGCACCGACAGCACGACCCGGCGCTCCAGCTCGCGCATGATCTCGGTGCCGAGCTGGTCCTCGCGGGCGCCGTACTGCGCCTGGACGTCCTCCTGGACGACCTTGGTGAGGAACTCCGGGGTGAGGCCCGCGGTGCCGCCGGCCTCCTCCTCCAGCTCCTCCAGGTCCAGGGTGACCGGGTAGAGCTGCTTGAGCGCGGTCCAGAGCTTCTCGAGGTCCCAGTCGTCCTCGAAGCCCTCGCCGGTGGCGGCCCGGACGTACGCCTCGACGGTGTCGTCCATGAAGTGGCCGACCTGCTCCTGCAGGTCCTCGCCCTCCAGGACCCGGCGGCGCTCGCCGTAGATGACCTCGCGCTGGCGGTTCAGCACCTCGTCGTACTTGAGGACGTTCTTGCGGATCTCGAAGTTCTGCTGCTCGACCTGGGTCTGCGCGGAGGCGATGGCCCGGGTGACCATCTTCGACTCGATCGGCACGTCCTCGGGCACGTTGGCCATCGAGAGCACGCGCTCGACCATGCCGGCCTTGAACAGGCGCATCAGGTCGTCGCCCAGCGACAGGTAGAAGCGGGACTCGCCCGGGTCGCCCTGACGGCCGGAACGGCCGCGCAGCTGGTTGTCGATCCGGCGGGACTCGTGGCGCTCGGTGCCGAGGACGTAGAGGCCACCGGCCTCCTTGACCTCGTCCTGCTCCGCCTTGACCGCGGCCTTGGCCTTCTCCAGCGCTGCCGGGAACGCGGCCTCGTACTCCTCCGGGGTGTCCACCGCGGAGAGCCCGCGCTGGGCCAGCTCGGCGGCCGCGAGGTGGTCGGCGTTGCCGCCGAGCATGATGTCGGTACCGCGGCCGGCCATGTTGGTGGCGACGGTGACGGCGCCCTTGCGGCCGGCCTGGGCGACGATCTGCGCCTCGCGCTCGTGGTGCTTGGCGTTCAGCACCTCGTGCGGGATGCCGCGCTTGCGCAGCTCCTGCGACAGGTACTCGGACTTCTCGACCGACACGGTGCCGACCAGCACCGGCTGGCCCTTCTCGTGCTTCTCGGCGATGTCCTCGACCACGGCGGCGAACTTGGCCGGCTCCGACTTGTAGATCAGGTCGGGCTGGTCGATGCGCAGCGGCGTCTTGTTGGTCGGGATCGGCACCACGCCGAGCTTGTAGATCTGGTGGAACTCGGCCGCCTCGGTGGTACCGGTACCGGTCATGCCGGCCAGCTTGTCGTACAGGCGGAAGAAGTTCTGGAGGGTGATGGTGGCCAGCGTCTGGTTCTCGTTCTGGACCTCCACCCCTTCCTTGGCCTCGATCGCCTGGTGCATGCCCTCGTTGTAGCGGCGGCCGGCCAGGATGCGGCCGGTGTGCTCGTCGACGATCATGACTTCGCCGTTCATGACGACGTAGTCCTTGTCCGCCTTGTAGAGCTCCTTCGCCTTGATGGCGTTGTTCAGGAAGCCGACCAGCGGGGTGTTCACCGACTCGTAGAGGTTGTCGATGCCGAGGTAGTCCTCGACCCGGGTGACGCCCTCCTCGAGGATGCCGACGGTGCGCTTCTTCTCGTCGACCTCGTAGTCGCGGTCGATCTTCAGGCGCAGCACCAGCTTGGCGAAGTCGGCGTACCACTTGGTCGCCTGGTCCGCCGGGCCGGAGATGATCAGCGGGGTACGGGCCTCGTCGATGAGGATCGAGTCGACCTCGTCGACCACCGCGAAGTAGTGGCCGCGCTGGACGAGTTCGTCCTTCGACCAGGCCATGTTGTCGCGCAGGTAGTCGAAGCCGAACTCGTTGTTGGTGCCGTACGTGATGTCCATCCCGTACTGGCGCTTGCGCTCGGCAGGCGTCATGTTGCCGAGGATCACGCCGACCTCGAGGCCGAGGAAGCGGTGCACCCGGCCCATCCACTCCGAGTCGCGCTCGGCGAGGTAGTCGTTGACCGTGATGAGGTGCACGCCCTTGCCGGTGAGCGCGTTGAGGTACGCGGGCAGCGTGCCGACCAGGGTCTTGCCCTCACCGGTGCGCATCTCGGCGACGTAGCCGAAGTGCAGCGCGGCGCCGCCCATGAGCTGGACGTCGTAGTGCCGCTGGCCCAGCACGCGCTTGGCGGCCTCGCGGACGGTGGCGAACGCCTCGGGGAGGATGTCGTCCAGGCTCTCGCCGTCGGCGATCCGCTGCTTGTACTCGTCGGTCAGTGCGCGCAGCTCGGCGTCGGTGAGGTTGACGAAGTCCTCTTCGATGGAGTTGACCTGGGCGGCAATCCGCTGCAGCTTGCGAAGGATCTTGCCTTCGCCGGCGCGCAGGATCTTGTCGAAGACGGACACGTGAGCGGGCTCCTTGCCTGTATTGGCACTGGACGACTGCACGGTGGATCCACCCCACCGCACGGGCCATCGTATGCGAGGAGCCCAATGCCCCGGGAGGTGCGTCAGCACGGTATTCCCGTGTCACCCGCGCGAGCACATCCGACGATAGTCGCTCGCACCGGGGCAAACCGGGCGGATGTCCGGCTGGTTGAACGAGTCGATCCGTTAATCGGATGCTCTGCTTTCTCTCTGCACGGAATAATCCGTCCATGGATGAGCAGCCGAAGCAGTCGCAGCAGTCGGGGCAGCAGAACGGGCCGGACCCGACGGAGCCCGTCGTCCTCACCACCGACCGCCTGGTCCTGCGCGCCCCGAACGAGGGCGACGTCGACGCGGTCTTCGCCGCCTGCCAGGACGAGGAGATCCAGCGCTGGACGGTCGTCCCGGTCCCGTACCGCCGCCAGGACGCCGAGTACTTCGTCCACGACCTCGCCGCCGAGGGCTGGCGGACCGGCGGCAACCGGGTCTGGTGCGTGTTCGAGCGCGAGTCCGGAGCGCTGGTCGGCAGCCAGGGGCTGACGGCCGTCCCCGGCCGGCCCGGCACCGCCGAGGTCGGCTGGTGGGCGGCCAAGGAGTTCCGCGGCCGCGGCTACACCGCAGAGGCCGCCGCCGCGGTGGCCCGCTACGGACTGCGCGAACTGGGGCTGCGCCGGCTGGAGTGGCTCGCCTACACGGGCAACGAGGGCTCCCGCGCGGTGGCCGAGAAGGTCGGCTTCCGCTTCGAGGGCACCCTGCGCTCCTACTCCGAGCAGCGCGGCCGGTTCCTCGACACCTGGATCGCCTCGCTGCTCGCCGAGGACCTCGCGGACTGAACCGCCAGGCCCCGGGCGGACGGCCCCGCGGACCGCGCGGGCCCACGGACCGCGCGGCCCCGGCGGCCGGCCGGCCCGGGCCGGTTGTCGGTGCCCCCGTCTAGGCTCGCCGGCATGACCGCCTCGACCCCGCGCCGGGCCGCCGGCCCCACGCTCGCGACCCCCGCCCCGGTGACCGTCCTCGGTGCCGACGACGCCCGCCGGATCGCCCTGCGCGCCCAGGGACTGCTCGGTGCCCCGGACCGCCGCGGCGGGGTGCGCGGGGTGCTGCGCCGGCTCGGCTCCGTCCAGCTCGACACCATCTCGGTGCTGGCCCGCTCGCACGAACTGGTCCCGTACGCCCGGCTCGGCGCGGTCGGCCGCCCGGCGGTCGAGACGGCGTTCTGGGGCTCCGGCGCGAGCTTCGAGTACTGGTCGCACGCGGCCTGCGTGCTGCCCGTCGAGGAGTGGCCGCTGTTCGCCTTCCGGCGGCGGAGCTACCGGGCCAAGGCCCACGTCTGGGGCAAGCAGGTCGACGCGGCGACGTACCGCACCGTGCTCGACAAGCTGCGCGCCGAGGGCCCGCTCACCTCCACCGAGTTGGGCGGAGCCAAGCGGACCGCCGACTGGTGGGACTGGTCGGACACCAAGATCGCGGTGGAGCGGGCGCTGGCCTTCGGCGATGTGGTCTGCACCGATCGCCGGAGCTGGAAGCGCGTCTACGCGCTGGCCGAACAGGCCGTCCCCGCCGAGCTGTTCGCTGCCGAGCCGGACGACGCGGAGTGCCTGAGCACCCTGGTCGCGCAGTCCGGCGCGGCGCTCGGCGTGGCCACCCGGGCCGACCTGCTGGACTACCACCGGCTGCGCGCCGACCAGTTGGACGCGGCGCTGCCCGAATCCGGCCTGGTCCCGGTCCAGGTGGCCGGCTGGGGCCCGGACGGCTCGCCCGGCGCGGCCTGGGCCGACCCGGCGGCGCTCGCCGCGGCGCCGCGCGGGCGCCACCGCACCACGCTGCTCTCGCCGTTCGACTCGCTGGTCTGGGACCGCCCGCGCACCGAGCGGATCTTCGGCATGTCCCACCGGCTGGAGGCCTACACGCCCAAGCACAAGCGGGTGCACGGCTACTTCGCGATGCCGCTGCTGACCGGCGGGCAGCTGGTCGGCCGGGTCGATCCGGCCCGCGAGGGACGGACGCTGGTGGCCCGTCAGGTCTCGCTGGACTCCCCCCGGCACCTGGAGGCGCTGGCCGGGGCGCTGCGCGAGGCGGCCTCCTGGGTGGGCTGCGACGCCGTCCGGGTCGAGACGCTGCACGACGAGGCGCTCCGCCCGGCACTGGAGAAGCTGCTCGGCTGAGCGCACCCCGAGGGACCCGCCGCTCACCCTATTTCGAGGATCTTCTCCCGCATCGCGTAGACCACGGCCTCCATCCGGGAGTGCAGTTGCAGCTTCTCCAGGATGTTGCGCACGTGGTTCTTCACGGTGTTCTCGCTGATGAACAGCTCCTTGGCGATCTCCCGGTTGTTCATCCCGGTGGCCACCAGCTTCAGCACCTCCAGCTCCCGGTCGGTCAGCCGCGGCGCGGGCACCAACTCGCGCTCGTCGGACCGGCGCTGGATCATCGACTTGAACTCGGTGAGCAGCTTGGACGCCATCGAGGGGCTGATCTGGGACTGCCCGTCGGCGACCGCGCGGATCGCGGTGGCGACCTCGTCGGTGGAGATCTCCTTGAGCAGGTACCCGGTGGCGCCCGCCTTGATCGCCTCGTAGAGGTCGGCCTCCTCGTCGCTTATCGTCAGCATGATGATCTTGGTGCTGGGCGCGACGTCCTTGATCGCGGTACAGGCCTCGATCCCGCTGCGGCGCGGCATCCTGACGTCCATGAGGATGATGTCCGGCAGCAGGTCGGCGGCCTTGAGCACCGCCTCGGCGCCGTCCCCGGCCTCGCCGACGACGGTGATGTCCTCCTCCTCGGCCAGCACGATCTCCAGGCCGCGGCGGAACAGCGCGTGGTCGTCCACCACCAGGACGCGGATCGGCTCCCCCCGGCGGGTGCCGTAGCCGGGGTCCTCCCCCCGGCCCGGTGGCCCCCCCGCGACCGGCCCCGCCGCGGGCCCCAACCCGAAGTGATCCCCCATCCGCTCCTCCCCCGTCGCCGGTCGTCGTGCGCCAATCATTCCACGGCCGGAGCCCCCTCCGGTCACCCTCCGGCGCCGATCGCCCCGCATCGGGTGACCTGCGGGGCGGCCCGACGGCACACCGACCCGCCCCGGAACGCCGGTGACCCCGGCGGCACCGGCCACCGGGGTCACCCTCCCATGCTGCTCGGACGGTCAGTCCTCGTCGTCACCCGCGCCGATCGCACCGCCGGCGCCACCACCCTCGACGGTCGAGCCGTCGGCCTTGAGGTGGATCACGCCGTAGTGGTAACCGTGCCGGCGGTAGACCACGCTCGGCAGGCCGCTGTCCTTCTCCACGAAGAGGTAGAAGTCGTGGCCGACCAGCTCCATCTCGTAGAGCGCCTGGTCGAGCGCCATCGGGGCGGCCGGGTGCGTCTTCTCCCGGACCACCAGCGGGCCTTCGCCCTCCACTTCCAGGGTTCCCATCATGGTCTTGCGGACGGCCCCGTTGGTGCTGCTCTCCGACGGCTTCGGCTCGGGCAGCGCGGCCAGGGCCGCGGTCGCCTCGGCGACGCTGATCGGGGTGCGGCCGTTGCCGCCCTTGTGGACCCGACGCCGGTCCGCGGACTTGCGCAGCTGGGCGTCGAGCTTCGCCGAGGCCAGGTCGAGCGCCGCATAGGGGTCCGCGGCGGCGGCCTCCGCCCGGATCACCGGGCCACGGGTACGGAGAGTGATCTCCACGCGGTCGGACCGGTCGGCCTGCCGCGGGTTGTGTTCCTTGGACACCTCGACATCGAGGCTGATCGCCTTGGTGTCGAACTTCTGGACCTTCTCCAGCTTCTCGGCCACGTGATCCCGGAACCTCTTGGGCACCTCGGTCTTGCGGCCCTTGACAACGATGTCCACGCAGAACTCCGATCCCTCGTTCTGTCGCCGGTCCGGGTGCTACCGGACCGGACTGAGACCAGCCGGACCAGCCAATCCTTCCGCCGGCCCTCCGTCCCACCGGCAACGGCGGGAACGACTGGCCCTCACCTCACTTCCTCCCCACCAGGGACGGTTGAAACCCCCTGGGGCTCATCGAACACCTCACACGGAGTTTTCGCCTCCCCAGCGGAGAGTTGGGGTATGACGGACTAATGGGGCGCGGCGGTCAAGCCGTAGCCCCCTGTCTACCCTCCTGCGAGTGAAACACAGGTAAATACCTGGACAACACCCCCCGTACGGCGCATTCTTTGCTCACTCTCCGTTCGCAAGCCGGGAGGAGCAGCCGTGCCGCCGACCTCCGCACCGCCCCGACCGCCGTCCGCCCAAGGGCCGTTCGCCCACGCCCTGGCCGGTCTGCTCGACGTGCTGGTCCCGTCGCCCTGCGCGGGCTGCGGCACCGAGCGCGGCCAGCTCTGCCCGGACTGTCGGCGTGTCCTCGCCGCCGCCCGGCCCGCGCCCTGCGCCGCACTGCCCTGGGCGCACGCCTGCGCGCCGTACGACGGCCCGGTCCGCCGGCTGCTGCTCGCGCACAAGGAGCGCGGCGCGCTCCGGCTGGCCGGCCCGCTCGGCGAGGTCCTCGCCCGCGCGGTGCGCTCCGCGCTCGGCCCGCGGGCCGGGCAGGCCCCGCTGCTGCTCGTCCCGGTGCCCTCGGCCCGCGCGGCCGTCCGCGCCCGGGGGCACGACCCGACCCTGCGGCTGGCGGGCGCCGCCGCCCGCGTCCTGCGCCGGGAGGGCCTGGACGCCCGCGCCGCACCGCTGTTGCGGCACACCCGCCCGGTCGCCGACCAGGCCGGGCTCCCGGCCGCCGAGCGCCGGCGCAACCTGCACGGCGCGCTCACCGTACGGCCGCTCGCACACCGCCCGCCCGCGCTCCGGCCGGTTCTGGTGGACGACCTGGTGACCACCGGCGCCAGCCTCGCCGAAGCGGCCCGGGCGCTGTCGGCCGCCGGGCTGCCGCCCTGCGCGGCCGCCACCGTCGCGGCGGCCGGCGCGGACCGGCACCCCTGCGGCGACCCGCACACACCCGAGCACCGGTCCGAGGACTACCTCTGAGAGCAGCCCGAGCACCGGCCCGGAGATCAGCCCGGGATCAGCCCTGGATCAGCCCGGGTAGATGAACGAGGAGACCCCGTAGAGCAGTCCCCCCAGCTCCCGCCACTGGTTGTTGACCAGCCGGTACGGCTTGCCTCCCGCGCCCTGCAGCGCCAGCACCGGCGGCACCACCGGCGTAGTGCCGCCGCCGTTCACCCGCGACTCCGACGCGGCCACCGTGACCATCTCGCCACCGCTCTGCAACCGCGCGTCCGAGTTCGGGGACCCGTCCGTGCTGATGTAGTGCAGCTGCTGCAGCTTGTCCTTCTCCTTGCCCAGCACCAGCAGTTGGTCCGCCTCCGCCCAGGAGACCGAGGCCACCTCCTGGAACGCCGGGTTGGCCTCCTGCAGGCCGGTGATCCGCACGGTCGGCGCTTCCTTGGTGCCTCCGTGGACCAGCAGCCCCAGCCAGAGCTTCTGGTCCTTGCCGTCCTTGCCCTCCTTGAGCAGCAGGGCCACCCGGACCCCGTCCGAGGAGACCTTGATGCCCTGCACCGAGCGGCCGTCCAGCTTCGCCACCGGCACCTCGACGACCGTCTTGTCGCGGACCATCAGCACCCTCGGGCCCTGCGGGTCCCGGTCCACCACGTAGAGGTCGCCGCGCCCGTCCCAGGTCGGCGAGGTCAGCCCGTCCTCGGCCTTCGCGCCCGGGCGGGCCGTGGTGGTCAGCACCGGCTGGGGCATCGCGCCCGCCGCCGTGTTCTCCGCGAACGGCACGGTGTAGAGCTGGTGGCCGTCCCCGCTGATCGCCGCGGCTCGCTCACCGTCCCGGGCCACCGCGATCGCGCCCAGCCGCCGACCGCTCTGCTGCGGGCGCCCCAGCGGACCGCGCACCGGATCGGAGACGTCATCGGCCGCGCGCGTCTCGTACAGGACGCCGTTGTCCTCCCGCTGGTAGAACTGCCGGGTGGCCATCTGGCCGGCCAGCGAGCCGGGCCCGATCGCGGGCTCGTCGATGCGGGTCGCCAGGCAGCTCGGGCCGCCGTGCTGCCCCTTGAGTTCCAGCTTGTCCACCTGCCCGGTGCCCTGGTCGGCGAGGGTGTAGAGCAGCTGGGTGGCCATCTGCCGGCAGGCGGTGGCACTGCCCAGATCGACCCCGGTGAGCCCCACGTGCCCGGTGTGGTTGTCGTCCACGGTGACCGACTCCACCTTCGTCCCGGCCGGGAAGGCCGAGCGCACCACCGGCTCCAGCCAGCTCGACGGCCCGCTGACCAGCGCGTCGGCGGCCGAACCCAGCGGGTTTATTCGGCGCCGCAGGTAGACCGGGTCGGCGATCAGCACGTCCTGGTTGGTCACCGCCGTGGCGGTCGGCGCGGACGGGTCGGGCGCGGCGAAGAAGAACCGGTCGACCTGGCGGTAGCTGTTGCGGAAGTTGACCTCGTTGAGGATCAGGCCGTCGGGGAGCTCGTTGATCCGCCACTCCTCGCCCTTCTCCCGCACGAAGGAGAAGTTGAACTGGAGCTGCGGGTTGGTCGGCTTGATCCGGTACGAGTGCCGCTCGTCCACCTCGGCCACCAGCTGCCCGCTGACCGGGATGGAGACGTCGGTGTCGGCGTCGGTCACGCTCACGTCGGCCTGGCTCGGCTTGCCGCCGAGCACCTTGACGCCCGCCTCGGCGTTCCACCGCGCGGCGGCGGCGGACGTCAGGTACTTGCGGGCCGTGCCGTAGCTGTCGTCGGCGGTGAGCGCGTCCAGGAACCCGGTCAGCAGTTCCTGCGGCTTGGCGCCCTTGGCGGGCTCCACCGGGAAGACCCTGACCTGCAGGTTCTTCTCCGCCGAGCTCTTGGACTGCTCGATCCTGGTGACGCCCCCGGAATCCGGCATCGCCGCGCAGCCGCCGGCCAGCAGGCTGCCCAGCAGGGCACCGGCCACCCCGGCCAGCCGAGGCTCAGTCCTGCCGCTGGTCCTTCGCACCCCGCGACCCCTCCGTGTCGGTTCCACCCGTGCCGTCCACCCCGGCGGCCTCGTCCGGCCCCGCGGTGCGCTGCGCCACCGACGGCCGGCCCGGCGCCGTGTCCACCATGACCTGCGCGCCGGTCGCACCGTACCCGGCACCGGCCGGCAGCACGTCCGACGGGTCGGCCCGCGGGGCGTCCGGCGAGCGGCGGCCGAGACCCGGGCCGATGCTCAGCACGCCGCCGAGCCCGCTGCCGAAACCGCTGCCGGAGGCCTCCGGGGTCTCCGGGACGGCCGTCTCCTCCGCCGCGCTCAGCGCCGTCGAGCCGCCCGGACGGATCGCCCGCCGGTACGGCGTCCCGTACGTGCCCAGCCCCCGGTTGTTGCGGGAGTCCTCCGGCTCCAGTCGGAACGGCGCCCGGTTGATCTCGCCGCCGCGGGTGCGCGGCAGGGTGAGCCGGAAGTGCGAGCCGCCGCCCGGCTCGCCCCAGGCCTGGAGCCAGCCGCCGTGCAGGTGCGCGTCCTCGACCGCGATGGACAGGCCCAGGCCGGTGCCGCCGGTGGTCCGTACCCGGGACGGGTCGGCCCGCCAGAACCGGTGGAACACCCGGGACGCCTCGCCCGGCTTGAGGCCGATGCCGTAGTCGCGCACGCCGACCGCCACCGCGCCGTCCTGCGAGCCCAGCCGGACCACGACGTCCCGGCCCTCGCCGTGCTCCAGCGCGTTGACCACCAGGTTGCGCAGGATGCGCTCGATCCGCCGGGAGTCGACCTCGGCCACCACCGGCTCGCCGTCGCCGCGGATCACCACCGCGCTGCCCTTGGCCTGCGCCAGCGGGTCCGCGGCCTCGACCACCCGGCCGACGATGTCGCGCAGGTCGACCGGCTCGGCGTCCAGCACGGCCGCGCCCGCGTCGAACCGGCTGATCTCCAGCAGGTCGGCGAGCAGCGACTCGAAGCGGTCCAGCTGCCCCTGGAGCAGCTCGGCGGACCGGGCCGCCATCGGGTCGAGGTCCTCGCGGCTGTCGTAGATCAGGTCGGCGGCCATCCGGACGGTGGTCAGCGGGGTGCGCAGCTCGTGCGAGACGTCCGAGACGAAGCGCCGCTGCACCCGGGACAGCTCCTCCAGCTGGCGGATCTGCGCCTGCAGCGCGTTGGCCATCCGGTTGAACGATTCGCCGAGCCGGGCGATGTCGTCCGTGCCGGTGACCTTCATCCGTTCTTCCAGGTGCCCGGCGGCCAGCCGCTCGGAGATTCCGGCGGCCATCCGGACCGGCGTCACCACCTGGCGCACCACCAGCCAGGCGATGCCACCCATCATGATCACCACGAACACGCCGGCGGTCGCCAGGGTGCCGGTGATCAGGTTGAGGGTCTTGGTCTCCTGGCCGAAGGAGAAGACGTAGTACAGCTGGTAGCTACTGCCGTCCGGGCCGGTGAACTGCTGGCCGAAGACCAGGCCCGGCTCGGTCTTCCCGCCGCTCTCCACGGAGCGCTGGATCCGGGTGGGCTGGCTGAAGGTCTGACCGGCCTCCTGCGCGACCCGGGCCCGCAGGGCGGCCGGGACGCTGTCCGGCGAGATGTCGCCCGAGTAGCGCGGGCCGTAGCTGATCCGGTCCTTCGCCGGCTGCACCGTCTGACCGGTGGCCGGCAGCATCGCGATCACCGAGTAGACGTTCTGCCCGCTGGCCGCCAGCTCGCCGACCTGCCGCAGCAGCCAGGTCCCGGGCTCCTCGGGCGCCGGGTCGGCGGCCGCGCCGGTGCGCACCCGCAGGTCCTTCGCCTCGTCGATCTTCTTGAGCTCGGTCTGGAAGCCCGCGATCGCCTGGTCGCGCGCCGCGGCCCGCTTGGTGTCCAGCAGCCCGGTCCGTACCTGGGCCACCACGACGACGCCCAGGACCAGCACCACCAGGACCGACAGCAGCAGGGTCGCCGCCACCACCCGCAGCTGGATCGACCGCCGGTACAGCGCCGCCACCCGGTGCACGGGGCGGCGCAGCTGACGGACCACCGGCGCGAACGGGGCCGCGAGACCGCGCCGCCGGCGGTTGCGGACGGTCGAACTCAGCACGTCCCCGCGCACGGCGGAGCCGCCCCCGTCGCTCGCGCCGGCCGCCGGGGTCTCGTCGGACTGGTCGCTCACGTCAGCTGGGCCCGGCCTTGTAGCCGACGCCGCGGACGGTCACCACGATCTCGGGGCGCTCCGGGTCCTTCTCGATCTTGGAGCGCAGACGCTGCACATGGACGTTCACCAGCCGGGTGTCCGCCGCGTGCCGGTAACCCCACACCTGCTCCAGCAGCACCTCACGGGTGAACACCTGCCAGGGCTTGCGGGCCAGCGCGACCAGCAGGTCGAACTCCAGCGGGGTCAGCGGGATGCCCCGCCCGTCCCGCTTCACCGAGTGGCCGGCCACGTCGATCACCAGATCGCCGATGGTCAGCTGCTCCGGGGTCGGCTCCTCGGCACGGCGCAGCCGGGCGCGCACCCGGGCCACCAGTTCCTTGGGCTTGAACGGCTTGGTCACGTAGTCGTCGGCACCCGACTCCAGACCCACCACGACGTCCACCGTGTCGGTCTTGGCGGTCAGCATGACGATCGGGATCCCTGACTCCGCCCGGATCTGCCGGCAGACGTCGATGCCGTCCCGGCCGGGCAGCATCAGGTCGAGCAGGACCAGGTCGGGCTTGGTCTCCCGGAACGCGGCTAGCGCCCTGTCCCCATCCGCGACGAAAAACGGCTCAAAACCCTCACCACGCAGCACAATGCCGAGCATCTCGGCCAGTGCGGAGTCGTCATCAACGACGAGGACGCGTCCCTTCATGGGTCCATCTTCTCATTACCGGATTGTGACCTGCCGCACAGCAGTCCCATTGCTCCAGATCGGCCAACTGGCGGCCCGGCGAATTCCGGCCATACCGGGCGAAAGCCCCGGCCCGACCCGGCCCCGGAGACCCCGGGGCGGACCACCGGCCGTCCGCGGAGCGGCCGTTGCCGTTCAGCAACCGGATCCCCCTGGGGCGCGTCCGACCACCATGGCACGATGGGCGCTGCGCCCATGTGAAGATCCACCCGGCGCCGCGAACCCTGACGCCCTCCGAGGAGCAGTGATGACCGACACCCCGGGCTGGGCCTCGCCCGGCTCGTCCGAGCCGCCCCGCGACGGTGCCCGGCCCCCGGCCGACGCGCCCGCCGCCGTGCCCGGCCAGTCGGCACCGCCCCACGACGCCCCGCCCGCCTGGGGCACCGCCCCCGGCGCACCGCAGCCCCCGTACGGGCAGCAGCCCCTGTACGGCCAGCAGCCGCCGTTCGGACAGCAGCCGCCGCCGTACGGGCCGCCCGGCGGGCAGTTCGGATGGGGTGCCCCGCCCAGTCCCAAGCCCGGCGTCATCCCGCTGCGCCCGCTCGGCCTCGGCGAGATCCTCGACGGCGCGGTCTCCACCGTCCGCAAGCACTGGCGGGTCGCCCTCGGCCTGTCCTTCGGCGTCGCCGTGGTCCAGCAGGGCGTCGCGCTCGGCGCCCAGCTCGCCGTCCAGGGCGACACCGGCGAGCTCACCCCGGTGCTGACCTCCCTGGTCAGCCTCCCGCTCGCCGGGCTGCTCAGCGTGATCGCCTCGGCCCTGCTGACCATGGTGGTCAGCCGGGCCATCCTCGGGCAGTCCGTCACGCTCCGGGAGGCCTGGCGCGACGCCCGGCCCCGGACGCTCCAGCTCATCGGCCTCACCCTGCTGAACGCCCTGATCCTCGGCGGCATCGTCCTGCTGGGCTTCACCCCGCTGATCGGCTACGCGCTGTCCGGCGCGGCGGAACCGGCGATCACCGCCCTGCTCGTCATCGTGGGCATGCTCAGCCTCCCCGTGGCCGTCTGGCTCGGGATCCAGCTCAGCCTGGCCGCGCCCGCGCTCATGCTGGAGAAGCAGGGCGTCATCGCCGCCCTCTCCCGCTCCCGGCGTCTGGTCCGCGGCTCCTGGTGGCGGATCTTCGGCATCACCCTGCTCAGCACGGTCATCGCCTGGGTCGTCTCCAGCGTGATCAACACCCCGTTCACCGTCATCGGCATGATGCTGGGCTGGAGCGACCTCACCAGCCAACTCGACGCCGGTGACTCCGCCTCCATGCCCGCCGCGATGCTGGTCACCCTCGCCATCGGCGGCATCCTCTCGTCCACCATCACGCTCCCCTTCACCGCCACCATCGGCGTGCTGCTCTACGTGGACCAGCGGATCCGCCGCGAGGCCCTCGACATCGAGCTCGCCCGCGCCGCCGGCCTGCCCGAGTACGGCGGCACCGGCTGGGGCGGTCAGGGCGGCCCCGCCCCGGCAAGGCTCTGAGCCCGATGCCGACCTGGGGGGAGATCGTCGTGCTCGCGGGCGGGGCCCCGGTCACGACGCCGCGTGACCCGGCGCGCGACGCGGCCCGCGACGAGTTGGTCAAGGCCGACTACCACCGCCATGACCCGAGCATCCAGGAGCGGGTCGTCAACTGGGTCATGGACCGGATCGACGACGCGCTCGGCGCGCTCGCCGGCGGCGGCACCACCGGCACCACCGGGCTGATCCTCTTCCTGGTGGTCGCCCTGGTGATCGGCGCCGCCCTCTGGTGGCGCCTCGGCGCGCCCAAGCGGGCGGCCCGCACCGACCTCGGCGTCTTCGGCGGCACCGGCCCGCGCAGCGCCGCCGAGCACCGGACCGACGCCGAGCGGCACGCCGCCGCCGGCCAGTGGGCGGACGCCGTCCGCGAGCAGATGCGAGCCCTGGTCCGGGCGCTGGAGGAACGCACCCTGCTCGACCCCCGGCCCGGTCGCACCGCCGACGAGGCCGCCGTCGAGGCCGGCCGCGCACTGCCCGAGCACGCCGGCGCGCTCCTCGCGGCCGCCCGTGCCTTCGACGACATCGCCTACGGCGAGCGCACCGCCGACCAGGCCGCCTACCAACTGCTGCGCGACCTCGACCGGACCCTCGAACGCGCCCGCCCGGTCCTCGCCCCGGCCGCCGGAGGAGCCGCATGACCAGCGCCACCCCCGCCCCGCCGGCGCCGTCGCACCCGACCGCGCCCGCGGCCGGCCCCGGCGGGTCCGATCCCGCCGCGGCCGGTCCCGTCGCGACCGGCACCAGCCTCGCCCCCACCGGCCGCGGCCTGTGGCAGCGCGCCCGCTGGTACCTGCTCACCATCGTCCTGGCCCTGCTCGCCGCCGTCGTACTGGCCGCCGCCAACGACGAGCGCCAGTACCCGCCGCTGGACCCGCGCTCCTACGACTCCACCGGCGGCCACGCCCTGGTCGCCCTGCTGGAGCGCCAGGGCCTCACCGTCGACGTCACCACCGACCCGACCGGCCGCCCCACCGGCGCCGACACCCTGGTGCTGCCCGAACCCGACCTGCTCACCCCCGAGCAGCTGGCCGCCGTCGCCGCCGCCCGGCACAGCCGGCTGGTCCTGATCTCCCCCGGCCCCGCCGCGCTCAGCGCGCTCGCCCCCGGCGTCCGCATGTCCGACGAGAACGGCGGCGTCCCCTACGCCCGCGTCCGCAGCACCGACCCGGGCTGCTCGCTGCCGGAGGCCGTCCGGGCCGGCAGCGCCCACGTCGGCGGCCTGCTCTACACCGCCGGCAGCCGCGGCGAGGGCTGCTACCCGCGCGGCCACGGCTACCCCGTGGTCACCGTCCCCACCGGCCGCGGCACCGACGTCGTGGTCCTCGGCAGCGGCGAGTTCCTCACCAACGAGCTGCTCAAGAAGGACGGCAACGCCGCCCTCGGGCTCGGCCTGCTCGGCGCCCAGCCGCACATCGGCTGGCACCTGCCCGACTACACCGCCCCGGTCGCCGAGGGCGGGCGGAAGAGCTTCCAGGACTTCATCCCCGAGGGCTGGACCTGGGCCGGCTACCAGCTCGCCGTCGCCGTCGTGCTCGCCGCGCTCTGGCGCGCCCGCCGCCTCGGCCCGGTCGTCAGCGAGAACCTTCCCGTGGTGGTCCGCGCCTCCGAGACCACCGAGGGCCGCGCCCGGCTCTACCGCCGTGCCAGGGCCCGCGGCCGCGCCGCCGACGCCCTGCGCCGCGCCGCCGCGCACCGCATCGCCCCGGCCCTGGGCGTCCCGCCCGTGGCCGGCGCGCCCGACCCCTCCGCTCTCTGCGCGGCCGTCGCCGACCGCCTCCCCGAGCGGCCCGCCGGGGACGTACGGGCCCTCCTGTACGGCCCGCCCCCGACCGACGACGCCGCGCTGCTGCGGCTCGCCGACGACCTCGACGCCCTCGAAAGGCAGGTACGGAAGCCGTGACCGAGAAGGCCACCACCCAGCTCCGCATCACCCCCGGCACGGCACCCGCCACCCCCGGCACCACCGACCCGCGAATCGGCGACGCCCGGCCCGTCGACGCTCCGACCGTCGACGCGCGCGAGGCCCTGACCGCCCTGCGCGCCGAGATCGCCAAGGCCGTCGTCGGCCAGGACGCCGCCGTCACCGGGCTCGTCGTCGCCCTGCTCTGCGGCGGCCACGTGCTGCTCGAAGGCGTCCCGGGCGTCGCCAAGACCCTGCTGATCCGCACCCTCTCCACCGCGCTCAGCCTGGGGACCAAGCGCATCCAGTTCACCCCCGACCTCATGCCCGGCGACGTCACCGGCTCGCTGGTCTACGACGCCCGCACCGCCGAGTTCTCCTTCCAGCCCGGCCCGGTCTTCACCAACCTGCTGCTGGCCGACGAGATCAACCGCACCCCGCCGAAGACCCAGGCCGCCCTGCTGGAGGCCATGGAGGAGCGGCAGGTCACCGTCGACGGCGAACCGCGCCCCCTGCCGGTCCCGTTCCTGGTCGCCGCGACCCAGAACCCGGTCGAGTACGAGGGCACCTACCCGCTGCCCGAGGCCCAGCTCGACCGCTTCCTGCTCAAGCTGATCCTCCCGCTGCCCGACCGCGACCAGGAGTTCCAGGTCCTCGCCCGGCACGCCGCCGGCTTCGACCCGCGCGACCTCTCCGCCGCGGGCGTGCGCCCCGTCGCCGGTCCCGAGCACATCACGGCCGCCCGGGCGCAGATCGCCAAGCTGACCGTCTCCCCCGAGGTCCTGGCCTACATCGTCGACCTCTGCCGGGCCACCCGGCAGTCGCCCTCGCTCTCCATCGGCGTCTCCCCGCGCGGCGCCACCGCGCTGCTCGGCGCCTCCCGGGCCTGGGCCTGGCTGGCCGGCCGCGACTACGTCACCCCCGACGACGTCAAGGCCCTCGCCCTGCCCACCCTGCGGCACCGCGTCGCCCTGCGCGCCGAGGCCGAGATGGAGGGCGTCACCGCCGACTCCGTCATCCAGGCGGTGCTCGCCCAGACGCCCGCCCCGCGCTGAGCCCACCCCGCCCGCCCGCACCTCTGGCCGGCTCACCCCCGGCCCCGACGAAGGAACGCACCGCATGGCCCTCACCGGGCGAACCGCCCTGCTCGCCGCGCTCGGCGCCCTCGTCACGGGCCTGCTGCTGCCTTCCTGGGCCGGAATCGGCGCCGTCACCGGTGCGGTCCTGCTCGCCGTCGTCGTCGACCTGGTGCTCGCCGCCCCCGTCCGCAGTCTGCGGATCACCCGGGGCGGCGACACCAAGGTGCGGCTCGGCGAGCCCGCCGGCGTCGAACTGACCGTCACCAACCCGTCCGGACGCCTCCTGCGGGCCCGGATCCGCGACGCCTGGGCCCCGTCCGCCTGGCGCCCCGGCACCGAGACCGCAGCCTCCCGGCACACCCTGCCCGTGCCCGGCCACGAACGGCGCCGCGTCACCACCGTCCTCACCCCGGCCCGGCGCGGGGACCACCACGCCCACAAGGTGACGATCCGTTCGCTGGGCCCGCTCGGCCTGGCCGGCCGTCAGGGCTCGCACCTCGTCCCCTGGACGGTCCGCGCACTGCCCCCGTTCGCCAGCCGCAAGCACCTGCCCTCCCGGCTCGCCCGGCTGCGCGAACTCGACGGCCGCACCTCCGTCCTGACCCGCGGCCAGGGCACCGAGTTCGACTCGCTGCGCGAGTACCTGCCGGGCGACGACGTCCGCTCCATCGACTGGCGGGCCAGCGCCCGCCGCCACACCGTCGCCGTGCGCACCTGGCGCCCGGAGCGCGACCGGCACATCCTCGTCGTCCTCGACACCGGCCGCACCTCGGCCGGCCGGGTCGGCGACGCCCCCCGCCTGGACGCCTCCCTGGACGCCGCACTGCTGCTCACCGCCCTCGCCACCAAGGCCGGCGACCGGGTCGACCTGCTCGCCCACGACCTGCGCACCCGGGTCTCGGTGGCCGGCCGCTCCCCGAACGAGATCCTCCCGGCCTTCACCAACGCGATGGCCGTGCTGGAGCCCGCCCTCTACGAGACCGACATGCGCTCGCTGGTCGCCACCGCGCTCAAGATGGCGCCGCACCGCTCGCTGATCGTCCTGCTCACCGGCCTGGACGCGGCCCCGGTCGAGGACGGCCTGCTCCCGCTGCTGCCCCTGCTCACCAAGCGGCACGAGGTCGTGCTCGCCTCCGTCTCCGACCCCCACCTCGACGAACTCGCCGCCGGTCGCGGCACGGTCGAGGCCGTCTACGGAGCCGCGGCCGCCGAACAGACCCGCGCCGACCGCCGCCTCACCGCCGACCGCCTCACCCGCGCCGGCATCACGGTCATCGACGCCCCGCCCGCCTCCGTCGCCCCCGCCCTGGCCGACACCTACCTCGCCCTCAAGGCCGCCGGCCGGCTCTGACCGCGGCTCAGCGCCCCGACCTCCGGGGCCGGCTCACGATCCGGTGCACTGCTCGGCCGCGTCGAAGGCCGGCGCGAGCGGGGCCAACGCCGCGCGGAGCTGGTCCGCCAGGGACCCGGACGGTACGACCAGCCCGGCGGCGCCGGCGTTCCCGGTCGGCCGGAGCCAGCCCTCCAACGCGGTGCGAACCGCCGAGGCCACGCTCGCCGCGAGAACGCGGGCCGTGTGCACTCCGGCGCCGCCCAGGCGTTCGGCGAGAACCGCCGCGAGAGGGGGCTCGATGTCGGCGGTGCTGTCGAGGAAGGCGTCGCACAGCGCGGTCCGGCCGGTGATCAGCAGCAGCGCCTCGCGCGTCGCCTGCTTCTTCCCGGACGGCGACCCCAGGGACGACCTGGACCGGGCCGGCCTGGGCATCGTCAAACTCCTCGAAGGACGCCGGGAAGAGAACTACCCCGACATGGACTGGGAGCCCAAGGAGGCCTTCACGGCGGTGGCCGAGCGGTATCGGAGGTGACCGGCCTCCCCTGAACGCAAAGAACCCCCGCCGGATAACCGGCGGGGGTTCTTCTCAAAATTTGTTCGGCGGCGTCCTACTCTCCCACAGGGTCCCCCCTGCAGTACC
>NZ_JBHVRK010000045.1:0-35584 GCF_042885845.1 Kitasatospora sp. NPDC058032
TACCAGATGTTTTCCGTGCCGTTCCCGGCGCTTCCTTCATCCAACTCGCTGGCGTCTTCTGCGGCTTGACGCCCCGTCCGACGTTTCAAACTCTAGCCGATCACCGCTCCGAAAAGCGAATCCGGCCGCAATCCCTAAAAACAGGCACACCAAATAAACCCTGAGCCGGAACGCGTCGAAACAAATAGCGACACGCCTCGGCCCGTAACCGGGAAGAGGTGGTGTTTCAGAGGATTGGCTGCCCCGGGACCGTCCGCGCCGATGCGTGTCCGGTGCTCCCTGCCAGGCAGCTCGAAGAACACTAGACCTCTCGGGCGGCCGAGTCAAGCGCCGGTCTTCCTCCGGGGGACTGATCGTCGTCCACCAGCTGGAAGACCAGCACGGCGACGTCGTCGTCGTGCTCGGAGGTGACCCCCATGGCCCGCAGCAGGCGGGCGCAGACCACCTCGGGCGTGCCGACCGCGCCGCCGAGGGTGCGGGCGAGCTGGTCGAGGCCCTGGTCGATGTCCTCGTCACGGCGTTCGACCAAGCCGTCCGTATAGAGGACGCCGGTGGTGCCGGGCAGCAGCCGGAGGGTGTGCGAGACGTGGACTCCTCCCCCGGTCCCCAGTGGCGGGCCGTTCTGCTCCTCACTGCGCAGGACGGTGCCGTCGGGGCAGCGCAGCAGGATCGGGAGGTGGCCCGCGGAGGCGTAGCCGAGGGTGCGGCGCCGCGGGTCCCAGACGGCGTAGGCGCAGGTGGCGATCTGGTTGGCGTCGATCTCCATGGCGAGGCCGTCGAGCAGGGTCATCACCTTGTGAGGGGGGAGGTCGAGCCGGGCGTAGGCGCGGACGGCGGTGCGGAGCTGGCCCATGACGGCGGCGGCGCGCAGGCCCCGGCCCATGACGTCGCCGATGACGAGGGCGGTGCGGCCGCCGCCGATGGCGATGACGTCGTACCAGTCGCCGCCGACCGCGGCCTCGGCTCCGCCGGGCTGGTAGGTGGCGGCGACCCGGAGGTCGGCCGGCTGGTCGAGCTTCTGCGGGAGGAGGCTGCGCTGGAGGGTGACGGCGGCCTCGCGGTGGCGGCGTTCGGATTCGCGCAGCCGGGCGGCGGCCAGCACCTGGTCGGTGACCTCGGCGGCGAAGACGAGGACGCCGGAGGTCGGGTCGTCGCTCGTTGGAGTGGAAAGTGCGGGCCGGCCGTCGGGGCCCGCACGGCCCGGGTCGCGGGTGAGGGGGACGCAGGAGACGTTGTAGTAGCGGTTGCCGGTGAGGCCGAGGATGCAGCGGGCCTTGACGCTGCGCGGGCTGCCGCCGCGGATCACCTGGTCCATCAGGGGCAGGACGCCGAGGGTGCCGAGTTCGGGCAGTGCGTCGCAGGCGGGCAGGCCGGTGGGGCGCTCGCCGAAGAGTTCGCGGTAGGCGCGGTTGGCGTAGCCGAGCTGGTGCAGCGGGCCGTAGGTGACCGCGACCGGGGCCGGGATGCGGTTGAGGACCTCGCGGAGGTCCTGGGGCCGGTGGGGGTCGAGCACGCCGGTGGGGTCGAGGGCCTCGGCGGTGTCGGCTTGTCCGGCGGGGCCGGTGGGGTCGCGGGGGCCGGGCACCACGACGGCGTCGCCGGACGGCGCGCCGCGGTCGGTGCCGGCCCCGGACGGCGGGGTGGCACGCCACGGGACTCCGGTGAGCCGGGCGCTCCAGCGCATGAGGTTCAAACGACGGCCGCTTCCTCGGGTTCCAGACATATCATCACTTCTTGTGCACTCGTCAGCACACGGGGTAATGACTCGGTCGGGCAGATCCTGTCAGGCGGAGGCCCGATTCCGGAAGTCGTCCGCGCCGGGCGGGCCGCCCGGGCGGCTCACACCGGACGCTCGTCGGCCGGGGCCTGCCGTTCGGGCCGGCCGAGCGGGACGACCTCGCGGGGGAAGAACCCGGCCAGCACCCAGTCCGCCAGGACCCGCACCCGTCGCTCGCTGCTCGGCAGCCGGCGCAGATGGCGGGCCCGGTGCAGCCACCAGGCGCGGCGCCCGGTGAGTCGTCCGCCGCGCCGGGTGTGGGCGACCGCCCGGCCCAGGCCCAGTGAGGTGGAACAGGACGGGGCCTCGGGCCGGTACTCGGCGATGCCGGGCGCATGCGGGCCGCCTTCCAGTGCGACCAGCACATTGGCGGCCAGCAGTCCGGCCTGCGCGAAGGCGTGCTGGGCGTTCGGCGCGCACGGTGCCCCGTCCGCGTGCGGGTCGGGTACGGCGGCGCAGTCCCCGGCGGCCCACGCTCCCGGCAGCGCGCGGCCGTCCGGGCCCAGCACCTGGAGGGTGGGCAGACAGCGGATCCGGCCGGTGGTGTCCAGCGGCAGATCGGTGGCGCGCAGCACCGGGTTCGGGCGGACCCCGGCCGTCCAGACCAGGGTGCGGGCGGCGAACCGGCTGCCGTCGGAGAGCGCCATGACCCCGCCGACGGCCGACTCCAGGGTGGTACGCAGACGGACGTCGACGCTGCGCTCGCGCAGTTGGTCCAGGGTGTGGTCGGCGAGTTCGGGCGACTCCTCGGCGAGGATCCGGTCGGTGGCCTCGACCAGCACCCAGCGCAGGTCCTCGGGGGCGATGTTGTGGTGGCCGCGGACGGCGTACCGGGCCATGTCCTCCAGCTCGGCCAGCGCGCCGACCCCCGCGTAGCCGGCCCCGACGAACACGAAGGTGAGCGCGGCCTGGCGGAGCGCCGGGTCGCGGGTGGTGGCGGCCAGGTCGAGCTGCTCCAGGACGTGGTTGCGCAGGCCGACGGCCTCGCCGACGGTGGAGAAGCCCCGGCCGTGCTCGGCCAGCCCGGGGACGGACGCGGTGCGGGAGACCGCGCCGGGGGCGAGCACCAGGACGTCGTAGTCGAGTTCGACCGGCGCGGGCGGTTCGCCCCGGCCGGCGGCGTCGGCCCAGGCCCGGCGGGTGGCGTGCTCGATCCGGGTGATCCGGGCGGTCAGCACCTTGCACTCGGTGAGCTCGCGGCGCAGCGGCACCACCACATGCCGGGGGTCGATGCTGCCGGCGGCGACCTCCGCGAGCAGCGGGTGGTAGGTGAGGTAGGCCTGTGGCTCGACCACGGTGAGGTGGACCTCGCCGCGGCGCAGCCGCCCGCGCAGGCCGCGCTGGAGGTGCAGCGCCGCGGCCATGCCCGCGCAGCCGCCGCCGACGATCAGGATCCTGATGGCGCACCTCCTGTCGATGGGGCCCGGCGCCCGCCTTCGACCGGGCATGCCCCCATCACGCCCCCCAATAAAGGACCGTCGGCGCCGTCTTGTCCACCGTCCGTACCGTGACGGATGGGGCCGCTGAGGTCCGGCGGGGACAGATGTGCTGCCGGGGTGAGTTTCTGACGCACTTTCGGCCTCGAACGGCCGTGAACTATGGTCGGATTGTGTGGCGGCGCGGCCACTGCCATGTCAACTGGCGGCGACGCACCGTGGAGCGGCCATTACGGCCAGTTCTAGTGTTGGCGGGAGAACCCGACTGCGGGACCGTGATCCGGGGAAGGGTAGTTCCCGGACAAGGCCCCGGACGGGCGCCGACACGCCGTGTCCGATCGCCTCGATCGGGCCGGCGGCGCCCGCCGGATCGGGGTCCGGGTGTTCTGCGCGTGGCCGCACCCGCGGTCGGGCGTCCCCGGGCGGCACCATCAACGGCACGAGCGATGGGTCATCGGTCATTTCTTTCAGGCGTAGCTGCACCGGGGGGTGCAGGGGCGGGCGACGACAGGGTCCGGAACCGGACGCCTGCGGGGGAGAGTTGGGATGATGGAACAGGAGCGACTGTTGGGACGAGCGGGTGCGGCACACCCCGTCCAGGGCGTGGTGCCGGAGCAACGCGGGCCGGCCGAGCCACCCGGAGATTCCGGTGCGGCCGGCGTCCCCGGGCCGACCGGGACGGCGTACACGGCGGTCCCGTACCGGGGCGGCGAGACGACGCAGGCCGGTGGGCCCCCGTCGGGTGCCCGGCTGCGGGTCGACGCCCGCCGGAACCTGGAGAGCGTGCTGCGTGCGGCGCGTGAGGTGTTCGGCGAGTTCGGCTACGGCGCGCCGATGGAGGAGGTGGCGCGGCGGGCCGGGGTCGGCGTGGGCACGGTGTACCGGCGCTTCCCGAGCAAGGAGGTACTGGTCCAGCGGATCGCGGCCGAGGAGGTCGCCTGGCTGACCGCCCAGGCGCGCGAGTCGCTGTACGGCGGCTCCGGCGCGTGGGAGGCGCTGGCCGGGTACCTGGCACGCGCGGTGTCCACCGGGGCCGGGCGGCTGCTGCCGCCGGAGGCGTTCCGGTACGCCGAGGAGCTGGGGCGGGTGCCCGAGCAGCGTTCGCCGGAACCGGTGGGGCCGGTGGGCTCGGTCGGGACGGTAGGACCGGTAGGACCGGTCGGGTCGGTCGGCGGGTTCGGCGCCGTGCTGTACGAGCCGCTGCGCGGCGAGGCGGCGGCGTCCCGCGGGTTCCCGGACTCCGGGGTCCGGGCGAGCGAGGCCGAGGCCGCGGCGCTGGTCGCCGACGCCGACCCGAGGCTGCTGCTGCAGTTACTCGCGGCGCTGGTCGCGCGGGCGGGTGCGGCCGGTGAGCTGCGGCCCGGGGTCACCGTCGCGGACGTGGTGCTGGTGCTGACGGCGTCCGTGCCGGTGCACGCGTGGCGCGGTGCCCCGGCGGGCGGTGTCGGGGCCGGGACGGCACCGACAGCCGTTGGCTCGGGTGCGGCGGGCCCGGTGGCCGGGGAGCCGCCGCAGCCGGCCACTGATGGGCAGACGGACGGCCAACCCGTCGAAGGCCCGTCGGACCGGCTGCTGCAGATCCTGCTCGACGGCCTGCGGGCCCGCTGAACGTCACCCCGCCGGACGGCCACCGTCCGCTGCGGGCAAGGAGGTTGGGGAACCGGGCAGCGCGTGGAACAGGGTCGCGCGCCCGGCGTGAGCGACGCCCGCCAGGACGCCGCGCGGCAGGCGAACACATCCGCGACGGCCCCACGGAAGAGTGGGTCACGGCCGGTCCGGCTACCGCCCAACTCTGCCCTATGCCATCCTTTGCCCGTGGTTGGAGCCAATGTCCCGATGCGCGCCGTTCGCGTGCCCTCGGCGCCGTGCAGCGGGAGCTCGTGCGCCCACGCACTCCCGCGCGCCCTGCCACACTACGGGGGCTGTCGTGGAATCTGGGGTCCGTTGTGAGCGCCGAGGAACAGAACGACTACGGATACGGCCTCGACTTCGGCCGGTCCGCCGGGACCGGGCCCGACCGGGGGGCCGGCTGGAGGCCCAGCGGCCCGGACACCGATGCCGGGGGCCCCGGCGGCGGTTCGACGGCCGGTTCACCGGCGTCCGGACAGGTGCCATCGGGGCAGGCGCGGTCCGGCCACGTCCAGTCGGGGCAGATGCAGTCGGGGCAGGTCCACTCGGGACAGGCCCACTCCGGGCTGTCGGCGGGCCAGGTGCCGGACCAGGCCGGGATGCCCAGCCGTGAGACCCTTTCCGCCTCCGCCGCCGCATTCCCCCAGGGCCGCGTCCCCGGGCAGGCCCCCGCCGGGCGCGGCGGCGTCACCCCGGAGGCCTTCGTCGGCCCCGGCGCCCCGGCACGCCCCACCGTGCCCGCGCCCGCCGATCCGGTCGACGGCGAACGTCCGCCCTCCGACGCCGAGTTGACCGCGCTCGTGCGGGCCGGCGACGACACCGCGTACGAGGAGATCTACCGTCGGCACGCCGACTCGGTGCGCCGCTACGCCCGGACCTGCTGCCGCGACAGCTTCACCGCCGAGGACCTGGCCGGCGAGGTGTTCGCGCGCACCCTGCAGGCGCTGAAGGCCGGCAAGGGGCCGGAGTTCGCCGTCCGCGCCTACCTGCTGACCGCCGTGCGGAACGTCGCCGCGGCCTGGACCCGCAGCGAGCGGCGCGAGCAACTCGTCGACGACTTCAGCGTGTTCGCGCAGACCTCGGCCGCCGTCGTCGACCTCGACCTGGCCGACCCGGGCGCCGACGCCTGGGCGATGGCGATGGCCGACCAGCGCATGGTGATGAAGGCCTACGCCGAACTCCCCGAGGACGACCGGATGGTGCTCTGGCACACCGAGGTCGAGCGGGAGTCGCCGAAGACCGTGTCGGTGATGCTCGGCAAGACCGCCAACGCGACGGCCGTCCAGGCCCACCGGGCCCGTGACCGGCTCGCCGCCGGCTTCCTGCAGGCCCATGTCTCGGGCAGCCAGGCCCGGGACTGCGAGGCGTACGCCAACCGGCTCGGTGCGTACGCGCGCGGCTCACTGCGCAAGCGCGCCTCGGCGGAGGTCGGGCGGCACCTCAAGGAGTGCGACCGGTGCACGGCCGCCTGCCTGGAGCTGTCCGAGATCAACCACGGGCTGCGCGCGCTGCTGCCCGGTGGGGTGCTGGTCTGGATCGGCGTGGGCGGTGCCGGTGCCGCCGCGGCCGCCGTGGGCGGGGCGGCGGTGGTCGGCGGCGCGGCCGCCGGAACCGCGGCCGCCACGGCGGGCGGTGCGGCGACGACGGGAGCGGCGACGGGAGCAACGGGGGCGACGGGTGGAGCCGGGGCCGCCGGTGGCGGCGGTGCGGGCGCGGGTGCGGCTTCCGGTGCGGCCGGGGAAGGCCTGGGCACCGCCGCCAAGGCCGGTATCGCCGCCGCCATCGCGGTGGCCGCCGCAGCCGTCGCCGCGTACGCGCTCACCGGCTCGCCCGAGCCCAAGCCCCCGGTGGCCGCTCCCCCGGCGTCCGCCCCGGCCGTGCCCGCGCCGGCGGCCCCCGAGCCCGGGGCGGCAGCCCAGGAACCGGCGCCGCGGCCGGACCCGGTCGGCCCCGAACCGGACTCCGTGGAGGAGCCCGCTCCCTCGCCGTCCGCGCCCGTGGCTCCCGGCGTGACGCCCAAGCCCGCCCCGCCGGCCGCACTTGGCACGCCGTCGGCCGGTCCGGCGTCGGCCTCGCCGACGACCGCGCCCGCGACGGCCGCACCCACGCCGACGCCGACGTCGGCACTCTCCCCGACCCCGACCCCGACGCCCAGCGCGTCCCAGAGCCCGGTCCCGGTGATCCCGCAGCCGAGCCTTCCGCCGCTGCCCACACCCGAACCACCGGTCATCCCGACGCCCCAGCCGCCGGTGATCCCGACGCCCAGCGCCACGGCGAACGTGCCGACGGTGGTCCCCACGCCGCCGCCACCGGCCGACTTCTGGGCCGACGGCCTGCCGGTGATCAAGCCCGGCAACAACCGGGTGCCCCCGCCCCAGCCGAGCATCCGGCAGAAGGGGAGCGACTGGTTCTGGCAGCGGAACGACCTGTCGATCGCGGGCGCCGAGCATCGGCACGGCATCTCCGTGCACGCTCCGGCGACCACGCTGATCGACCTCA
This sequence comes from Kitasatospora sp. NPDC058032, assembly GCF_042885845.1. Lineage (NCBI taxonomy): Bacteria > Bacillati > Actinomycetota > Actinomycetes > Kitasatosporales > Streptomycetaceae > Kitasatospora > Kitasatospora sp. NPDC058032. The sequence continues at coordinate 7,342 of NZ_JBHVRK010000045.1, forward strand.
ACCGCACCTGCACGTCCTTCGACGCGGTGGCCGGGATGGACGACCTGAGCGTGACCTTCGGCGGCGTGGTCTTCTCGGTCCAGGGCGACGACGGGCGGACGCTGTGGAGCTCGCACACGCTGCGGGCGGGCGACGCGGCGGTGCCGGTGCACGTGCCGCTGGACGGGCAGAAGTCGATCAAGCTGGTGGTGACGCCGGTGAACGGCATCTGGTCGGCGCTGAACATGGCCGACTGGGCCGAGGCCCGCTTCAGGTGCGTCTGACCGTCTGAAGCGGGCCCCGGGGGCGGCTCGGACCGGGCCGCCCCCGAGGGACGGGGCGGCTCAGATGGCGCAGGAGCCGTCCGCGCAGGCCTCGCCGGCCGGGGCGACCTGCACCGGCGCGGGCCGGCGCTCGCCGATCTCGGTGGCGACCTGCTCCAGCACGCGGCGGAAGGTCTCGGAGTCCTGGCCGCCCTGGACGGCCCACTTGCCCTCGAAGACGAAGGTCGGCACGGCGGTGATGCCCAGCTCGCGGGCCTCGGCCAGCTGCGCGCGGACCTCGGCGGTGCCCTCGTCGCCCGCGAGGTAGGCGGCCACCCGGTCGCGGTCCAGACCCGCCGCGACGGCGACCTCGGTGAGCGCGTCGCGGTCGCCGACGTCCACGCCGTCGGTGAAGTGCGCCTTGAGCAGGGCCTCCTTGAGACGGCCCTGGGCGGCGGCGCCGTACTCGGTCTCGGCGAGGTGCAGCAGGCGGTGGCCGAGGAAGGTGTTGGCGTGCAGGGCGGCGTCGAAGTCGTAGGTGATGCCCTCGGTGCGGCCCAGCTCGGCCACCCGGGCGTCCATCGCGACGGACTGCGGGCCGTAGCGCTCGGCCAGCCACTCCCGGTGCGGGCTCGCGGTGGCCGGCGCGTCCGGCACCAGCTGGTACGGCCGGTAGACCACCTCGATGTTCTCCTTGCCCGCGAAGCCGTCGAGCGCCTGCTCGAAGCGGCGCTTGCCGATGTAGCACCAGGGGCAGGCGATGTCGGAGTAGATCTCGACCTTCATGACGGGGGCTCCAGGGAAGTGGGGAGGGGAGTACGGTCCGAAATTGGTGAACGGTGAACCATCTCGGGGCATTCCCGGCGCTCCAGGGAGCTCCCGGCGCTCAGTTCTCGGGCGGGGCGGGGACGACCAGCACGGGGCAGGCCGCGTGGTGGACGACGGCGCTGCCGACCGAGCCGAGGAGGAGGCGGGTGAAGCCGCCGTTGCCCCGGGTGCCCAGCACCAGGGTGTGCTGGCGGGCCGAGGCGGCCAGCAGGACCTCGATCACATTGCCGAGCACCACGTGCAGGGACATCTCGGCGGTGCAGGGGTGGGGGCGGGCCTGCTGGACGGCGGTCACCGAGCGGCGCAGACCGTCGGCCATCGACTCGACCAGGGTCTCCACGCTCTCCTGGACCAGCTCGGCCATCCCCGGCGGGTAGCCGGCGGGCGCCGGATTGACCACGGCGAGCACGTACAGGGGCAGGCCGTGCGCCTCGGCCTCGGTCATCGCCCGTTCCAGCGCCCAGAGCGAACCGTCCGACCCGTCGCACGCCGCGAGCACCCCCGGCGGTCGCCCCGTCGGCGGCCTCCCGAGCACCGAGAGCACGACGGGGGCGGACGGATCCGGGCTGGCGCTGGTCACCACGACCTCCGTGGATGCGGGAGAGGGGGGAAGGGAAGGGACGGAACGCCCCGCCATGATCGCCGCCCGACCCCCGCCCCGCCCCGAGCCGCGCCGAACGAACCCAGGAGGCACAACGCGACGCACCGGCCGCACAGGAAGTCGGACCCGCCGACTTTCCACTCCACACGCGCGGGGCCGACCAAGGGGAATCAGGAGACCGGTCGGCATATTTCGGGGGTCAGGGGAAGCGGGTGGGGGTGAGGGCGGGGTGGGTGGGGTGGGGGAGGCCGGTCCAGCAGGCGCCGTGGCGGCGGGCGCGGATGCGGCGGAGCCAGAGTTCGGTGGCGACCAGGTCGGCGAGGCCGGCGAGGGTGGCGGGTGGGAGGGGGGTGGCCCGGTCGGCGGCGCGGGTGAGCGCGGAACGGACGGCGGGGAGGTCGATGAGGCCGGCCTCCGCGAGCAGGGGGGCGTCGAAGAGTTCGGCCAGGCCGTCGGCGGCGAGCCGCAGGCCCGCCCGGGCGGGGGCGGTGCGGTCGGGGCGGGGCCCGCGTCCCCAGTCGGGCGGCAGGTCGGTGCGCCCGGTGCCGGCCAGGACGGACCGCAGCAGCGCGTGCCGGGCTCCGGGCTGGAGGCGGACGTCGTCCGGGAGCAGCCGGGCGGCGCGCACCACCTGGTTGTCGAGGAAGGGCGCGTGCAGGCGCTGCCCGGGCTGTTCGGTGGCGTGCACCAGCGTGCGGAAGCCGCGCGCGTGCCGGTGGAGGGCGTGCCGGGCCCGGTACGCGCCCGGGTGTTCCCCGGGCGCCGGTTCGCGCGCCGCCAGGCGCAGCCGCAGCGCGACGGCGGAGAGCGCCTCGTCGGACAGCCAGCGGGCGGCCGGCCCCGGGACCACCCAGGCGAGGTCGTCCGCCGAGCGGGTGCCCGCCGTACCGCCGCCGTCGGAGGTGCGGCGCAGGGTCAGCTTCACGGCCGTGTCGTCGAGCGCGTCCGCGTACCGGCTGCGGGCGAGCCGGTGGGCGGCGCGCAGCACGGTGAGCGGGGTCCGCAGCGCGCCCGCGAGGACGCCGGCGGCGGCCCGGTCGGCGCCCGCCAACGCGGCTACCGGAGAAAGGAGTTCGCGCGCCCGGCCGGCCCGGACCAGGTCGGCCAGCCGGGCCGGGTGGCCGTCCAGGACGTGCCGGGCACCGTGGCCGGTGAGGTGCTCGGTGCCGCCCGCCTCGAACCGGGCCCCGGCCCAGGCCGCGGCGACGAGTTCCGGCCCGGGCTCGTCGGTGAGCCGCCCGGCCGTCGGGTCGGCGCGCAGGTCCGCGTAGGGGAGGGTGTCCGGGCCGGTGGCGAGCACGATGTGGCGCAGTCGCGGCACGTCCGGGGCGGCGGGGGCGGCGGCGTCGCCGGAGGTGATGGCGGCGACCGGCTCGGGGGCGGTCCGCGGTCGGCCGGCGGTGCGGGCCCAGGAGCCCTTCACGGCGCCGGTGCGCACGACCGTCGGCCGGTCGACGCCCGGTCCCGGCTCCGCCGCCGGTCCGAACTCGGCGGGCGGCGGCCCGGGCTGCCGCGGGACGCCGGCGGCCGGCGGAACGGCGGCGGCGAGCAGGGCGACAGTGGCCGACGCCGGCCCGTACGAGAGGTCGACGCCGAGCCGGGCCCGCCCCGGCGGCCCGGCCGGGCTGCTGCGGACCCGGAAGCGGACCGATTCCAGCAGCGCCCGGGTGAGTTCCCGGACGGCCGCCGCCTCGCCGCGCCCGCGCGCCCCGCCGGCACCCGGCTCGTCGTACCCGGAGAGGAACGGCCGCCCGTCCCGCAGGCCCAGCGCGTGCCCGGGCGGCACCCGCTGCACGCCGAGGTAGGGCGTGCCGGTGCCGAGTGCCTCCGGTGCCTCGGGGCAGGCCAGCCGGGCGGCGAGGTGGCCGGTGTCCAGTGGTGCGCCGATCAGGTCGGCGAGCGGCAGGGCGGCGGTGGCGTACGCGGTGCCGCCGCCCCAGGGGGTGTGGAAGACCGGTCGGGCGCCGGCCAGGTCGGTGAGCAGCACCGTGGAGCGGGTGCCGCTGCGCAGCACCACGGTGTAGCCGCCGGGCCAGGCGGTGAGGTGGCGGACGGCGCCGCCGCGGGCGGCGGCCAGGCCGGCGGCGAGTTCGGCGTCGGTGGCGCCGCAGTGGCCCAGGACGGCGAGCCTCAGCACGGCGGGGCCGGCCTCGACCGGGTCCGGGCCGGTGGGGCCGGTGGTGACGACGGCGGGGGCGCCGGGCCGGAGGGTGACCAGGCGGATCTCCTCGGGCCGCCAGTCGCCGACGGCCCAGAGCGGGTCGGGCCCGCCCCACAGGGGGCGCGCGGCGATCGGGGCGACCGCTCCGGGCGGCTCGTGCGCCGGCGCACCCGGTCGGGGCGCGCCCGTGCACCAGCCCGTCAGCCACCGCATCACGCCTCCACCGCACGAGGACCAGCACCGCGCGGTGCGCCCGTCAGCGGGCGGTCCCCCTGGTCGGCCCGTGGCGCACCGTCAGAAGACATGGTGCCACCGGTCGCGCTCCCGGTGACCGGAGTTGTCGTTTCCGGTACGCCTCCGGGCGGGCGCGTGCACCCACCGGCACCCGGCGTCGAACGCCCGGACGACACTCGGACGCCCCCCGGACAACGCCCCGGACGGGCCGCCCCGTCGGGGCGGGCCGGGCCTCCCCCTCCTCGGCCCGGACCGCCCTCCGCAACGCCCTGTCATGGCCATCGCGAAATGGCCGAAAGACGTCGCTCTGCCCGGGAGGGCATCCGCATGCCCTCCCGGACGGCGCCACCGCCCGCGGGGATGTAGGCGGTGGCATCCCCCGGCCCGCCGGGTCCTCGACGGCGGGCCGACCCACGACCACCAGCGAATCGCCGACCAGCCGGTCGGGCCAGGGGGCACGGCCGGGCGCACATCGACACGGGACCGGAGCACGACGCTCCGGCGCGCCGCCCGGACACCCCCGGACGGCCGGATCCGCGCGGTCCGCACCGATCCGCCGGACCGCCCACGTGCCGGACCCGGGCGCGCGATCCCGCCATCCGGAATGCGGCCTCTTAACCGTCGGAACGCGTCCGACTACTCTAGGTACAGCAGCTACGGCCCGGTGCCGCCCGGGCCCCGCGCACAAGGCCGCAGGAGGTGCCCCCGCCACCATGACCGTCAGCCCACGAGGACCGAACGAACGGCTCGGCACGCTCCTGACGCTCGCTCAGATCAGCAACGCGGGGCTGGCCCGCCGCGTCAACGACCTCGGCGCACAACGCGGGTTGACGCTCCGCTACGACAAGACCTCGGTGGCCCGCTGGGTCAGCAAGGGCATGGTCCCGCAGGGGCCCGTCCCGCACCTGATCGCCACCGCCATCGGCGGCAAGCTCGGCCGGCCGGTGCCGCTGGAGGAGATCGGCCTCGGCGACACCGACCCGGCACCCGAACTCGGCCTCGCCTTCCCGCGCGAGGTCCCCGACGCGGTGCGCTCCGCCACCGACCTCTGGCGGGTCGACCTCGACCTGCGGCGCGGCCCCGGCGGCGGGCGCTGGAGCGACAGCCTGGCCGGCACCTTCTCGGTCGCCGCGTACGCGACCCCGGTCTCCCGCTGGCTGATCACCCCCGCCGACGGCTCGGTGGCCCGCGAGGTGCCGCGCTCCCCCGCCGAGGCCGGCTCGTACCGGGTGGGCCACTCGGACGCCGCCAAGCTCCGCGAGGCCGCCCAGGAGGCCCGCCGCTGGGACTCCAAGTACGGTGGCGGGGACTGGCGTTCGTCGATGGTGCCGGAGTGCCTGCGGGTCGAGGCGGCACCGCTGCTGCTGGCCTCGTACAGCGACGCGGTGGGCCGGGCGCTGTTCGGCGCGACGGCCGAACTCACCCGGCTGGCCGGGTGGATGGCCTTCGACACCGGCCAGCACGAGGCCGCCCAGCGCTACTACATCCAGGCCCTGCGGCTCGCCCGGGCCGCCGCGGACGTCCCGCTCGGCGGCTACGTGCTGGCCTCGATGAGCCTGCAGGCCGGGTACCGGGGCTTCGCCGAGGAGGCCGTGGACCTCGCCCAGGCCGCCCTGGAGCGCAACCGGGGCCTGGCCACCGCCCGGACGATGAGCTTCTTCCACCTGGTCGAGGCACGGGCCCAGGCCAAGGCGCGGAACGCGGCGGCGTGCGCGACGGCGCTCGGGGCGGCGGAGAGCGCGCTGGAGCGGGCGCGCGCCGGGGATCCCGATCCGGCGTGGATCGACTTCTACGCCTACGACCGGCTCGCCGCCGACGCCGCCGAGTGCTTCCGCGACCTCGGTGTGCCCTCCAAGGTCCGCCAGTTCACCCGCGAGGCGCTGGCCCGGCCCACCGAGGGGTTCGTCCGCTCGCACGGCCTGCGGCTGGTGGTCTCCGCGATGGCCGAGGCCGAGGCGGGCAACCTCGACGCGGCGGTCGCGGCGGGCGAGCGCGCCGTCGACGTGGCCGGGCGGATCTCCTCGCAGCGCAGCCGCGAGTACGTGGTGGAGATGCTGCGCCGGCTGGAGCCGTTCCAGGGCGAGCGCCGCGTCCGCGAGTTGACCGAACGGGCCCGCGCGGTGATCGTCGCCCCGGCCTGACCGACGGCCCCGCCGACGGCCCGGCCCCCTCGACCGGCCCCCGCCGGCGTGGCAGCATCGCGGACGGACGGGGACGGTCGGACGAGGCGAGGCGAGGAGCGGGCCGTGCGGTACGACGTCGACGTACTGGTGGTGGGGGGCGGGATCGTCGGGCTCGGCACGGCGTACGCGCTGACCGGGGCCCGGCCCGGGCTGCGGCTCACCGTCCTGGAGAAGGAGCCCGGCCTGGCCGCCCACCAGACCGGGCACAACAGCGGGGTGATCCACAGCGGCGTCTACTACCGGCCGGGTTCGCTCAAGGCCCGCTACGCGGTGGCCGGCGCCGCCGAGATGGTCGAGTTCTGCCGCGCCCACGCCATCCCCCACGAGGTCACCGGGAAGCTGATCGTCGCCACCGGGCCCGCCGAACTGGACCGGCTGCGCACGCTGGCCGAACGCGGCCGGGCCAACGGCATCCCGGTCACCGAGCTGGACCGCCGGGGCATCGCCGCCCACGAGCCGCAGGTCACCGGCATCGCCGGGCTGCACATCGGGACCACCGGCATCTGCGACTTCCCCGCCGTGGCCGCCGCCTACGCGCGGCTGGCCCGCGAGGCCGGGGCGGAGATCCGCACCGGGGCCGAGCTGCGGGCGGTCGCCCGACGGGCCGACGGCGTCACCGTGCAGACCTCGGCGGGCGAGCTGCGCTGCCGGGTCCTGGTGAACTGCGCGGGCCTGCACAGTGACCGGATCGCCCGGCTGGCCGGTGACGACCCCGGGGTGCGGATCGTGCCGTTCCGCGGCGAGTACTACGAACTCGTCAAGGAGCGGCGGGAGTTGGTCCGGGGGCTGGTCTACCCGGTACCCGACCCGGCCTTCCCGTTCCTGGGCGTCCACCTGACCCGCGGCGTGCACGGGGACGTGCACGTCGGCCCCAACGCGGTGCCGGCGCTGGCCCGCGAGGGCTACGACTGGCGCACCGTGCGCCCGCGCGACCTCGCCGGCACGGTCGCCTTCCCCGGCACCTGGCAGATAGCCCGCCGGCACTGGCGCTACGAGGTGGGCGAACTGCACCGCTCGCTGTCCAAGCGGGCGTTCACCGCCGCCGTCCGGCGGCTGCTGCCGGCCGTCACGGCGGCCGACCTGGTCCGGGCCGGGGCGGGCGTCCGCGCCCAGGCGGTGGCCCGGGACGGCTCGCTGCTGGACGACTTCGCCTTCGCCGGCTTCGACCCGGACGACCCGCGCTCCACCCGCCGCCTGGTGCACGTGCTGAACGCGCCCTCCCCGGCGGCGACCGCCTCGCTGCCGATCGGCCGGGAGGTGGCCCGCCGGGCGCTGGCCGCGCTCGAGGCGGGCGGCTGAGGACGGCCGCGGCGACGGCGGACCGGGCGGACGCGAGGATGGACGCGAGGTGGACGTGAGGGCCGACGTGGGGACCGTCACAGGCCCTGCGGCCCGCGACCGACCGCCCCGTAGACTCGGGTGATTGTGACTGCCACCGCCCCGATCCCCCAGCCATCGCCCTCCGCCCGGCTCTCCGCGGCGCCCGCCGCGTACCCCGCGCCGATGTACCCGCACAAGGCCACCGAGGCCCAGCACAGCGAGCGGCGCATCCGCAGCTTCCAGCCGCGCCGGGGCCGGATGACCAACGCCCAGGCGGGCGCGCTGGACCGGGGCTGGGAGAAGTACGGCATAGCGATCGACGGCACCCCGCTCGACCTGCCCGCGCTGTTCGACGGCCTGCCGGTCACCCTGGAGATCGGCTTCGGCATGGGCGAGACCACCGCCGCGATGGCCGCCGCCGACCCCGCGACGGGCATCCTGGCCGCCGACGTCCACACCCCCGGCCACGGCAACCTGCTCGGCCTGCTGGAGCGCGACGGCAGCACCAACGTCCGCCCGGCCGCCGGTGACGCCGTGATCCTGCTGCGCGACATGCTGTCCGACGCCTCGCTGGCCGGTCTGCGGGTCTACTTCGCCGACCCGTGGCCCAAGCCCAAGCACCACAAGCGCCGCCTGGTCCAGCCCTCCTTCCTGGAACTGGTCCTCCCCCGGCTGGCACCCGGCGCGCTGGTGCACTGCGCCACCGACTGGGAGCCGTACGCCGAGCAGATGCTCGACGTGCTGTCCGCCTCGCCGGAGCTGGAGAACCTGCACCCCGAGGGCGACGGCACCGGCTGGCTGGAGCCGGCCGACCACCCGGACGGCTCCGTCCCCGGCTACGCGCCGCGACCCGCCTGGCGCCCCGTCACCAAGTTCGAACGGGCCGGCATCGCCAAGGGCCACGTGGTGCACGACCTGCTGTTCCGCCGCCGCTGAGCCCCCGCCGGGCGTTCGACCCGGCGAACCGCGCCGGCCCCGGCGGCCGCCGGCGGACGGGACCGGAGCAAGGCGCCCGCCCCGACTCCTCCCGGCCGCCGGGCGGCGTGGCCTACCCTGTGGCGCGTGAGCACCCCGTCCGGCGGCGGGTACGAGATCACCGTGCGGGCCGCCGACGACCGAGAGATGCCCACGCCCACCGCCGGCACCCGGACCATCCCGGGGCCCCGGAGGCGCCGGGCGCACCGGCTCGTGCCCGCCCTCGTGTCCCGGCCGCGCCGCGCGGACGCCCCCGCCGGCCCGGACGCACCGCCCGCGACCGCCGACCCCGCCCGCCCCGCCGGCGCCGCCGCCCGTGCGCTGCGCTCGGTCGCGTTCTCCTCGGTGACCGCGACCGTCGTCCTGGCCCTGGCGGGCTGCGGCGTGCTGATCCTCCACCTGGTCCGCCGCCAGACCGGCACCGCCGGGCTGCTGGTCGGCCTCGGCCTGGCGATGGTCCCGCTGCCCTTCGTGCTCGGCGGGCTCGCCTGGCTCAACCAGACCGCCCGGGTACCGCTGCGGCACATCGTCTTCTGCCTCGGCTGGGGCGCCTGCGCCGCCACCACGGTGGCCATCCTGGCCAACAGCTGGACCAGCAGCTACCTCACCGCCCACCAGGGCAGCCTCGGCCAGGCGCTGGGCGCCGACGTGGTCACCCCGGTGATCGAGGAGAGCGCGAAGGGCGCCGCCCTGCTCGTCCTGCTGCTGCCGCTCGGCCGCCGGCTGCGCTGTGCGGCCCGGCCCGATGCGGGGCCCGGTGCGGGCCCGGGCGGACGGCCCGGCGCGGGCCCGGCGCACCGGCTGCCCGGCCCCCGGCGCCCGCGCGGGTACGAGCGCCGGCTCGCCCTGCCGCACGCCCGCGGCCGACTACGGCTGCGCCCCTACCTGCGCCCGCTGCTCCACCCGCTGCCAGGCCCGTTGCCCGGCCCGCGCCCCGGCCACCGGCGGGCCCGGTCCCGGCCGCGCGTCCTGGCCGCCGGGGTGGTGCTCGGCGGGATCACCGCCTGCGGCTTCGCCTTCACCGAGAACGCGCTCTACCTGGGGCGGGCGTTCACCGACGACCAGCAGCAGCGGCTGGACAGCATCGGCCTCGGCGAGCCGCCGAGCCTGCGGGACTTCGACAGCACGGTGCAGACCTTCGTGCTGCGCGGCCTGCTCTCGCCGTTCGCCCACCCGCTGTTCACCGCGCTGACCGGGCTGGGGCTGGCACTCACCCTCACCACCGGGCGCCGCTGGCCGGCCCGGCTGGCGGCGCCGACCGGGCTGGTCCTGTCGGTGGCCCTGCACGGCACCTGGAACGCCGCCGCCGACCTCGGCACCCGCGGCTTCCTGCTGGTGTACGCGGTGCTGATGGTGCCCTGCTTCGCGGCGCTGGTCTGCTTCGCCGCCTGGGCCCGGACGCGGGCCGGACGGCACACCGCGCGGGAACGATGAGGGACGGTGCGCCGCGTGGTGGGCGGGGGTACGCGGGGGTGCGCGGGGACGGATGTGGAACCGATTTCCCATTCGGGCGACTTCCCCGTATGGTTGTGTTCACCGACGCGGGGTGGAGCAGCTCGGTAGCTCGCTGGGCTCATAACCCAGAGGTCGCAGGTTCAAATCCTGTCCCCGCTACTCAGTAGCCGAAGGGCCCGGAGGATTCGTCCTCCGGGCCCTTCGTCATGCCCGGCATCCCGCGCGCGGCACGGTCCTGCCACGAAGCTGTAACAGCGCGGCGAGTCAAGATCAGTTAAATGATCTTTCGATCATACTGAGCGGGAAAATCACTTGTTCGGACGCGTACCGTCATGTCCGGGTTAGGAAGACTCATGCTGTCGAAGCGCCTTGCCAGCACCGCCGCGATCTGTCTGCTGCTGGCCGCCGGGGCGACCGCCTGCGGCGACGACAAGGCCTCCGCCACCAAGCTGGACACCGCCAAGCTCAGTGCCGAGGAGATCCAGAAGAAGGCCAAGGACGCCCTGGCCGGTGCCACCTCGGTCAAGGTCGTGGGCTCCATCAGCAACGCCGCCGAGAAGATGACCGTGGACCTGGCGGTCGACACCGAGGGGAAGTGCAAGGGCTCCATCTCCATGCCCGGGATGGGCAAGTTCGAGCTGCTGGGCGACGGCAAGCAGGTCTACCTGAAGCCCGACGCCGAGTTCATCGGCAACGTCGCCGGGGGCGGCGCCGAGGGCGCCCAGGCCGCCGAGCTGCTCAAGGGCCGCTACATCGCGGGTGTCCAGGACGACCCCGACATGAAGGAGCTCACCACCGCCTGCAACCTCAAGGACCTCACCAAGAGCTTCCTGGAGGACGGCAAGTCCACCGACCTGACCAAGGGCTCGGCCGGCACCGTCAACGGCGCGAAGACCTTCAGCGTCAAGTCGAAGAACAGCGGCGGCGACGAGATGGTCCTGCACGTCGCCACCGAGGGCACCCCGTACCCGCTGCGGATCGAGAAGACCGGCAAGGGGGGCGGCCAGGCGGACTTCACCGAGATCAACAAGCCGCTGACCATCCAGGCCCCGCCGGCCGACCAGATCATCGACTACTCGAAGTTCAAGTCCCAGGCCCACGCCGCCTGATCCGGCACCGGGCAGCACGCCGGACAAATCCGTTGCCCTCCGTCCGGCGGCCTGCCTATGGTGGCGGCACACTGAAAGGAGGTGATCCTGAATTGAGTTCCATCAGGATGTGTGAGGTGGCTGCTCGCTAGAGCCGCCCCTGCCTGCGCAGGGCGAGGTCCTGGGCCTCCGGCAGGCGAAATCCCAAGCAGTCACCCGGCCCGCGGGCTCACCGGTACATCCCCGGTGCCTCGGCGCCCGATGCCCCTGATCGTGGGCACGGACGCCGCGGAGCAGCCCGCGGGCCGTCTGCGTTCCCGAACAGTCCCACCGCACCCGTTCCGTGCGGGTGTGTCCGCGCTCCGCGCGGGGCATCAGGCCCTCGGCATCGGGGGCGTCCCCGCTAGAGTCGGCGCGCGCTCCGCAGGGGCGGGGTGCGGCACTGGGGGTGGTGGGCGATGGCGACGGCGAATCGGCGGACCGGCGGACCGGCGGTCGTGCGAACGGCACAGCGGGCGGCGGCCGGGATGCTGCTGGGCTCGGGACTGGTGGGCCTGGTGCTGTTCTCGCTGGGGCGGCCGCACCCCTGGCAGGCACTGGGCGGCGGACTGGTGGTGGCCTGCGCGGCGACCCTGGTCGGCGGCGCGCTGGGGTTCCTGTTCGGGGTGCCCCGGGTGCGCGGCGGCTCGGGCGGCACGGGAGCCGCCGGGGCCGGTGAACCGCACGGCTCGTACGCGCCGAACACCAACCTCGAACAGGTCTCGGACTGGCTCACCAAGGTGCTGCTGGGCGTCGGGCTGACCCAGCTCGGCTCGCTCGGCGAGCGCTTGGACCGGCTCGGGACGGCGCTCGCCCCGGCCCTGGGCGGCGGCGCGGGCACGGCACCGTTCGCGGCCTCGCTGGTCCTCTACTTCCTGCTGCTCGGCTTCCTGGCGGGCTGGCTGCTGACCCGGCTGGCGCTGCCGCGGGTGCTCTCCGACGCCGACCAGGCACTGGACCTCTTCCTCGCCGGGCAGGACCGGGACCGCAAGGGCGACAAGGTGGGCGCCGACGACCTGCGGATGCGGGCGATGCAGCACCTGGGCCTGGTCGGCTCCAGCCCCGGGAAGCCGGACGACCTGCCCGGCTCGATGCTGCCGGCGGACCGGGTGACCGGGCCGGAGCGGGTGGTGGCCGAGGTGCGGTCGACGGCCCGGCGGTCGGCACTGACGGCGTCCCGGGTGCGGGAGCTGTTCGCGGACGGCTCGGAGGGACGGCGGGTCCAGGCGCTGGCCCTGATGCAGGGCGATCCGGCGCTCGCCGACCTGCCGAGCGTGCTGGAGGCGATCGAGCACCCGCGCTCCGGGTTCGAGCAGTACCACGCGCTGCTGGCGGCGCGCGGGCTGATGTCCGGGCTGCCGGCCGAGGAGGCCGGGCGGCTGCGGGACGCGGTGGCGGGACGGCTGATGGCGCCGGACGGGATCCCGTACGGCTCGGACCGGAGCTGGCTGGCGGAGAAGATCCTCTCGGGCCTGGAGGCTCCCGGGCTCGTGCCGCGCCGACCGGGCGGAACGATCCCGGCCCAGGCACCGGCCCAGGCACCGGCCGCGGCGACGGCACCGGCGACGGCACCGGCGGCGCAGGCCGGGGAGCCGCGGGACTGACGGGGCCTACAGCGGGAAGCGGAGTTCGGGCCGGTCCCAGCCGATCGGCGGCCGGGCCGGGAAGGTGCCGACCCGCTCGGCGCCCATCCGCAGGTAGAAGGCCTCGGCGGGCGGGTGGGAGACCACCCGGACGGCGCCGTCGACGCCGAGGGCGTGGGCGCGGTCGAGCAGGTGGGTGATGAGCCGGCGGCCGATGCCGAGGCCCTGTGCGTCGTCGGCGACGAACATGAGGTCGAGCTCGGCGGGGTCGGTGATCAGCGCGTAGAAGCCGAGCAGGTGGTCGTCGGCGGCGCGGACCGCGAGGTGGACCTCGTGCCGGGCCAGGTACTCGGGCGTCACCCGGTAACCGGCGATCATCGGAGCGTAGGCGCCCCGGTAGGCGGAGCAGTCCTGGATCAGGGCGGTGAGCCGGTCGGCGTCCGAGGCCTCGGCCGGCTTGATCATCGTCTCGGTCATGGCCGGTCAGTATAGGGGTGAACCTATCAAGTGGCCATTACCCATGGGGGGCGACCCGGTGCAGCACCAGCACCCGCTGGGCCCGGCCGCCCCGGTCGACGGGTGGCACCACCCGGATCTCGCTGGCGATCCGGCGCTCGCCGAGCGCACGGCGGACGGCGTCCATCCCGGCGGTGCGGCGCCCTTCGCCGTCGTACAGCGGGTGGACCCGGACCTCGCCGCCGGGGGCGGTGACCCGGACCAGTTCGAGCAGCGCGGCCAGCTGCCGCTCCGGTCCGAACAGCTCGGGGTAGGCGAAGACCAGGTAGCCGCTCAGGGTGAGGGCGAAGGTGCCGTCCGCGAAGGGGAGCCGGGGCAGCTCGGCCGCGACGTACTGGCCGGGGTGGGCGGCGCGGTCGGCGGCGAAGAGCCGGCGGGCCCGGTCCCAGCCGCGCAGGTAGTGCTCGGGCCGGCGGTGCCGGCGGGCCGGGTAGAGGTCCGGGCGGGCCGCCATCGCGGCGGCCATGGCGGCCCGGGCGGCCAGGGCGCGGGCGGTGATCTCGTCGGCCGGCCGGGCGTACACCGGGTCGGCGGCGATCACCCGGCAGCCGAGCGGACGGGCCTCGGCGGCCAGTGCGGCGGCGCCGCCGGGGCAGTCCAGCAACGGGCCCGGCAGGGCGGCGATCCCGGCGCGGGTGAGGCCGAAGAGGCCGCGGTACTCGTCCAGCGGGCGGGAGGTCACCAGGGGTGCTGACGGGACCGCGGCCGCGGCGCGGGCGGTCCGGTCGGCCATCGCCGCCATCCGACCACGGGCCGGCGGCGCCCGCACCCTGAGCCCTCCGGGCGGGGCGCGGGGCGCGGGGCCGGATGCGGGCGTCGGATGCGGGCGTCGGATGCGGGCGTCGGGCGCGGGGCGGGGAAGGTCAGCGGCCGAGCAGGCCGCGGGCGGCGAGGCGGTTGACGTTGGTCAGGCCGCGCACCAGCTGCGGGGTCAGGAAGACGAACAGCATGCCGACCAGGCAGACTCCGGCGATCTGCAGCGGCGACTGGATGTAGTACTCGTGCCGGACGCCGTCGTCGCCGGTGAAGTCGAAGAGCCGGTAGCCGGGCCAGTCGACGTAGCGCGGGAACACCCAGTGGTAGACGGGGTAGAGCGCGAGCGTCCAGCCGACACAGAGGAAGACCAGCGACACCGCCATGCTGAGGATCGCCCACGGCAGCATCACCACCTGGTGGAGCACGGCCTTCCAGCCGGCCGCGTCCGCGAGGCGGGCGGTGATCGTGCCCCAGGCGCCCGGCCGGACGGCGCGGACCGGCGCCGGGGCGGGCACGTCCAGGGCCAGCAGGCCGCGCACCCGGGCCCGCTCCAGCCCGCCGAAGCCGCGGGCAGTGGCGGTCAGCGCGGCCAGCACCGGCAGGCCGAGCACGGTGACGACGGTGCCGAGGCCGAGCGAGAACAGCACGACGGCGACGGCGAAGCCGACGACCGCCAACGGCAGGCCGGTCAGCGTGTAGCCGATCTCGCGGTAGAAGTAGGAGGTGAACGGGGCCCGCCAGGCGTACGGCGGCTCCTCGATGCGGCGGGCGACGGTGCGGCGGTCGCCGCCGTCGTACGCGTCGTACTCGTCGCGCTGCATGCTGTGGGTGCTCATGGCCGGCTCTCGGTCCCTCGGGTCGGTCGCGGTTCGGGCTCGTGGGGTCTGTCCTGCTGACTCCCCAAGCCTGTCAAAGCGCGCCGCGGCGGAACATCCGGCTCCCCGGCGAACCGGGGGTGGGGTTATCCCCCGGTCACCGGCTCGTCGTCGGCGAGGAGCGCGTACTGGTAGGCGTCGCGCCAGCCGTCCCGGCGGCGGTAGTCGTGCCGGACCCGGCCCTCCAGCCGGAAGCCCGCCCTGGTCAGCACCCGGATCGAGGCGGCGTTGTCGACGTCCACCCGGGCCTCCAGCCGGTGCAGGCCGAGCGGACCGAAGGCGAGCTCCCGCAGCAGGCCGACCAGCTCGCCCGCGTAACCGAGCCCCCAGACGTCGCGGCGCAGGGCGTAGCCGAGGTGGGCGGCGCGGTGGGGGACGAGACCGAGCGCGGCGTTGCCGATCGGGACGGCGCGGGCCGGGTCGTCGGCGTCGGCGAGGCGGGTGACGGCCAGCCGGTAGACGTCCCGGTGCTCCTTCTCCGCCTCCTCCACGAACTGGGCGACCTGGTCGGCGCAGGTCTGCGGATCCCACGGCGCGAAGGGGAGGTAGCGGGTGGCCTCCGGGTCGCCGAACACCGCGTGCAGCGCGTCCACGTCCTCCGGGGTGTGGTGGAACTCGCGGACGGCCAGCCGGGGACCGGTGAGTCGGACGGGGACCATGGCTCCCGACTCTACCCCCGACCAGCGGTTACGGTTCGTGGTTATGGAAGACGAAGACCTGCGGCTCGCCCCGCGCACCAAGGCCGCCGAACTGCTCGCCTGGGCGGAGGCGACGGGCCACCGGCCGGTCGCCGAGGCCCCGCTGCGGGCGGTGCTGGCGCTGCTGGAGCTGGGCGGGGGCAGGATGCACGACGGCTGGCCCGAACTGACCTCCGCCGCGGTGGAGCACCTGCTGTACGAGCGGCTGTACCTGTACGTCCAGCCGGAGCCGGGACAGGACCCGCTGGCGTACGGCGCGGCGGTGCGGCTGCTGGTCGACCACCAGCGGGCGGCGAAGCGGCTGAACGCCAAGCGGCAGGAGCGGCTGCACGCCGAGGCCGAGTGGCAGGGCGAGGTGGCGGCCGGGCTGCTGCGCCGGGCGGACCTGGTGACCTGGCCCCGGCTGTACACGCTGCTGCTGCGCGCGGACGGGGTGGACACCGGCGACGAGGCGGCGGTGCGGGCCTGGCTGGAGGGGTTTCGGGAGCTGACGCCGCAGGAGCGGTCGGCGGCCTTCGCGGCGCTGGAGGCGGACGGGCTGCTGGACCCGGTGGACGACGGGGGCTGGGACGGCGGGGCCCGGGCGCTGGCGGTCGGGATGGCCACCGACGGCGCGCGGCGGCTGCTGGAGCAGGGGCTGATGCAGCGCAGCTACCGGAACCTGGCGGAGCTGACGGCGCTGGGCCGGCCGATGCCGCAGGAGCTGGCCGGGGACTTCGGGGCGTTCGAGGAGGCCGCGGTCGAGGCCGCGCTGGAGCTGGCCGGCGGGTGGACGGTGCCGGGGCTGCCGCGGCTGCTGGTGGAGGAGTTCCCGGAGCTGGCGCCGGAGCCGGGGCAGGCGGAGATCGACGCCTACCTGGCCGGGCTGGAGCCGGCGGAGGACCCCGAGGGATTCGAGGGATTCGAGGGGCCTGAGGGGCCCGAGGGGCCGGAGGGGTACGAGGGACCCGAGGCGGAGTAGCGACGGCAGGGCACGACCGTGGATTCGAGCCACCGAGAGGTCAATTCCGGTACTCCTCAAGGGATTCGGGGCCGGTCAGGAGTGATGGATCGGGTGCGGTGGAATCATCCGACATGTGAGGCGTGACATATCACACGCGCTCCACGGCTCCTCCTGTCACCGTTTTCGAAGGAGAAAAACCCTGATGAAGCGTTTCGTCGCAGTCCTGGCGGCCGGTACCGCGCTGTCCTCGCTCGGTGTCGCGGGTGCCGCCCAGGCCACCGCGCAGACCACCGGCACGACGGCGAGCACCACGACCACCTCGACCACCACCTGTGCCGACGGCCCCGTCGGTGTACTCCGGAGCCAGGTCTGCGTCACGATCGACGGCACCGGCGTGACGGCCGGCGGCTACACCTCGCCGACCCGTTCCGACTGGACCGCGCAGTCCGCCTCGTACACCCTGACTCTCGGCGTCGTCGGCGGTGCCTCGCTCGGCACCGACACCGGGAGCGGCATCCTCCCGCCCGGCGGGCGCGGCTTCGGCTACCTGGCGGCCACCGCGCCGTGCGGCTCCACCGTCACGGCCACCCTCACGACCACCACCTGGGGCTACGGAACGACCGCGACCGTCACCGCGCCCGTCACCTGCTGATCCCCGACAGCACCCCGCCCCGCCGGATCGCGTCCGGCGGGGCGGGGTGCTCAGGGTGTCCGGGGCAGCGTCAGGGGGTGACGCCGCGCTGCTCGAACCAGCTCTCCGGGTCGACGGGGGCGCCGCCGCCGGGGCGGACCTCGACGTGCAGGTGCGGGCCGGTGACGTTGCCGGTCGCGCCGACCTTGCCGATCTGCTGGCCGGGGACGACCTTGCCCGAGCCCTTGATGATCGAGGAGAGGTGGCAGTACCAGATCTCGGTGCCGTCGGGCAGGGTCTCGACGATCCGGTAGCCGTAGGCGCCGGCCCAGCCGGCCGAGGTGATGGTGCCCTGGCCGACCGCGTAGACCGGGGTGCCGGTGCCGGCGGCGAAGTCCAGGCCGGTGTGCAGGTGGGCCCAGTAGCGGGCGCTCTGGCCGTAGTGGGCGGAGAGGTTGTAGTCCCGCACCGGCAGCTTGATGGCGGCGAGCTTGGCCTTCTCGGCCTCCTCGGCGACCCGCTTGGCCTCCTCCTGCTGGGCGACCTGGGCGGCGCGCTTGGCCTCGGCCTCCTGGGCGGCCTGGACGCGGGCGTTCTCCTCGGCCGCGGTGCGCTGGCTGTCGGCCTGCTGCTGGATGCGGGCGGCGAGCGCGAGGCCGGGGTCGGCGGAGAGCGCGACCGGCAGTTCGTCGGGCGTCTCGACGGCGGGAGCGGCGGCCGGGGTGGCGGAGGCGAAGCCGGTGGCGCCCAGGGTGGCGGCGACGGCGGTGACGCCGAGCAGCGGAGCGGTGCCGCGGCCCTGCCGGGGCATCCGGTGCCGGCTGGTCTCGGCGGCCGGCGGAGCGGTCTCGTCGGCGGGGCCGCCGAACGGGCCCTGCCCGGTGAACGGGCCGGGGTGGTCGAGCAGCTGGGTACCGGCCGAGGAACCGGACGGGTGTGCCGGGGTATGCGTCGACGCCACGGAGGCGCGCTCCTTTCCTTCCTTCGCGCCTACCGGGTTAGCTGACGGGTTCGGAGCAGGAAGGTCTCCTACGGCCGGGCCTGAGCCTGGCCGATTCACCCCAAGGAACGTGGTTCCCCGGCTCCCTGGCCTGCCCGAAGGCCGGCCGGCGGGATTAGGCGACGGCGCACGGTGCCGTCTGGGTACGGCGTTGCGACCGCGCTGCGTTATCAAACGTTAATCCGAGAGGCCCCCGATTCCAAGCCATCCGTTGGTGACGACCGATACGGACCGGACACCACGCGGTCCGGTGGGCGATTTGGGACGTTTGATGACAACTGACACTACCGAACGTGTCAGGACGTCAACGAACGGCCCCTCACTTGAGTACGCCTACTCATGTGCGGCCGGGCGCCGCGCGGCCATCCTGACGCCATGAGCGCACCGATGCAGTCCCGCACCACGCCTGCGTACTACATCCAGGCCGTGCTGTCCTTCACCCTCTCCGGCACCGCCCTCGGCGTCGGGATCGCCTTCCTCCCGGTGGAGCCGTGGACCCGGGCGTTCCTCGCCCTCGGCCTGCTCTACACGATCACCTCGACGTTCACCCTCTCCAAGGTGGTCCGGGACCGGCAGGAGACCTCCGAGCTGGTGACCCGGGTCGACCAGGCGCGGCTGGACAAGCTGCTGACCGAGCACGACCCGTTCAAGGTGGAAGGCGTCTGACCGGTCCCGCCGGCGGGACCGGTCGCACGGAAAACGGTCGATAGCTTGACGGCTAAGGCTATTAGCCTTAGCTTTATGGCTATCGGCACGTCGCCGACGATCCCGCCCCAGGAGGCTCCCCATGAACGGCACCCTCGCCCCCGTCACCCGCCACCTCGACCTGCCCGGCGGCCGGATCGCCTTCGACGACACCAAGCGCGGCGAGGGCGCTCCGGTCGTCCTGCTCCCCGGGATGCTCGACAGCCGGGCCGCCTACCGCCACCTGCGCCCGCTGCTGGCCGCCGCCGGCCGCCGGGTGATCACCATGGACCTGCGCGGCTTCGGCGAGTCCTCGATCCTGTGGGACGACTACTCCCCCGCCGCGATCGCCGGTGACGTCCTCGCCCTGCTGGACCACCTGGGCATCGACCGGGCGGTGCTGGCGGGCAACTCCTACACCGGCGCCAGCGTCGTCAAGGCCGCCGGGGACGCCCCCGAGCGGGTCGCCGGCATCGTCCTGATCGACGCCTTCGTCGAGAACGTGCCGCCGGGCGCGCTGCAGCGTCTGGTGGTCGGCGCGATGGGCGCGCTGCTGGTGCGCTCGCCCGCGTTCTGGGGCCTCTACCACCGCAAGGCCGCCTACCCGGGCCCCAAGCCGGCCGACCACGAGGAGTACGTGGCCGGGCTGGTCGCCGCGATGCGCACCCCGGGCCGCCGGACCGCCACCCGCGGCTATGTGCGCGGCGACTCGGCGCCGACCGGCTGGACCGCCGCCGTGCGCTGCCCGGCGCTGGTGGTGATGGGCGCCGAGGACCCCGACTTCTCGAAGCCGGAGCTGGTCGCCGACCGGCAGGCCGCCGCGCTGAACGCGCGCAAGGTGATGATCGAGGGCGCGGGCCACTACCCGATGGCCGACCACCCGCGGGCGACCGCCGACGCCCTGCTGCCCTTCCTCGCCGACCTGGCCTGAGCACCACCGGCCGTCCCGCCCCTCCCCCCCCCGCTAGGAGAACCGCTGTGCCCCGAGTCGGACTGACCCCCGAGCAGGTCGTCGGCCACGCCCTCGCCCTCATCGACGAGCAGGGCCCCGAGGCCCTCACCCTGGCCGCCGTGGCCGCCCGCGCCGGGGTCGCCACCCCCTCGCTGTACAAGCACGTCAGCGGCGGCCTGGCCGAACTGCGCCGGCTGGTGGCCGTCCGGGTGACCGAGGAACTGGCCGACCGGCTCGCCGATGCCGCGCTCGGCCGCAGCGGGGACGCCGCGGTCGCCGCCGTCCTGCGGTCGTACCACGCGTACGCCACCGAGCGCCCGCACCGCTACGCCGCCCTGCCGCAGGCGCCGCAGCCGGACGCGGACCTGGTCACGGCGGCGGGCCGGCTGGTCGGGGTGATCGTCGCGGTGCTGCGCGAGTACGGGCTGGAGGGCTCCGAGGCGATCCACGCCGCCCGCACCTTCCGCTCGCTGGCCCACGGCTTCGCCGCGCTGTCGACCGGCGGCGCCTTCCAGCTCGCCGAGGACCTCGGGGAGACCCAGGAGCGCATGATCACCGTGCTGACCGCCGGCCTGCGCGGCTGGCCCCGCCCCTGAGCGGCGCCGGCCGGGGGGCCGGGGAACGCCGAAGGGCCCGGAGCGGGATCGCTCCGGGCCCTTCGGGGTGGTGTGGGGCTAACAGGACTTGAACCTGTGGCCTCTTCCTTATCAGGGAAGCGCTCTAACCGTCTGAGCTATAGCCCCGTACCGTCCGACCCGCCTGCACGGCGGCACGTCGTACGGAGAAGGGTACCGGACCCGGAGGGGGTGCCCGTACCCCGGCCGCCCCGCTGCCCGTACACGGCTGTCCGCTTGCCGTACACCCGCCGATCGGGCACCACGGAGAGCGCCGTTCACCCCACGCCTCACTCGCTTAAGAAATAAGGTATTAAGAATTAACTGCCCCATAAGGAACCGGAGAGGCCGGCCGTCCCGTGGACCCGCGCAGCAGCCCCACCGCGCGCAGTGCCATGCGCTGCGTCCGATTACTGCTCGGCTGCACCAGCGCCGCCGAACTGCTCGGCACCGTGCTCGCCGAGGGCCCCGGCTGGATCACCGGCGAGGGCTCGGCGCTCTACCTGCTGGACCCCGGCGGCATGCTCCGGCTCACCGCCTCCCACGGCCTGCCCGACTGGGCCCACGAGCGCTACAGCGTGGTCGACCCGGCCAGTGAGCTGCCCGCCGCGATGGCGCTGAAGCTGCGCCGCCCCTATCTGCTGAGCCCCGAGCGCACCAGCGTCGACTACCCCAACCGCAACGCCGGCATGGGCACCGGGATGGTCGCCATCGTCGCCCTGCCGATGGTCGTCGACGAGCGGCCGATCGGCGTGCTCGTCCTCGCGCTCGCCCACCGGGGGATCGTCCCGCGGCGCGACCTGGACGTGCTGGAGACCCTCGCGGACGCCTGCGCGCACCGGCTGGCCCACCTGCTGGAGCACGCCGGCGCACCCCGTTCGCCGCGCACCGGCGGCGCGGCGAACGGGGTGCGCCCCGGCCCCGGCCCGGGCGGCGACCCGGCCGCCGGGACGGCCCACCCGCTGCTCTCGCTCGCCGTGCGCGCCGCCGGGCACGGCGCCTTCGAGCGCGATCTGGTCACCGGCGAGACCCACTGGGACGCCCAGGCGCTGCGGCTGGTCGGCCGGCCCGCACCGGCGGACGGCGGCCCCGCCCCCGCGCCCGACCTCGACCTCGTCGTCCACCCCGAGGACCTGCCGGACGTCCAGGCCGCGCTCGCCGAGGCGCTCTCCACCGGCGGCCCGTACCGGATCCGCTACCGGGTGCCGCGCCTGGGCGGCGGGGTGATCCGGATCGAGGAGACCGGCGAGGTCATGCTGGACGTGCACCGCCGTCCGGTCCGGATCTCCGGGCTGATCGCCGACCTCGACCACGGCCGCGCCCCCGACGAACGCCGCACCGGACGCCGGAGGCGGTCGGACGGGAGCACCGGGAACGCCGGGAACGCCGACGGGGCCGCCGAGGGGACGTCCGCCGCCGGGGCCCGTTCGGCGCTGCTGCTGGCGCTCACCCGGACGCTGTCCCGGGCGATCACCGTCCGGGACGTCACCACGGCCGTGACCGACGTCGCCCGCCCCGCCTTCGGCGCGGCCAGCATCGTGCTGGACCTGGTCGACGAGGGCCGGCTGCTGCCCGTCGCGCACACCGTCTACGGCGGCCCCCGGCGCACCGAGCTGACCCGGCTGGCCGACCTGTCGGAGGGCGTGATGCAGCGCGCGCTGGCCCGCTCGACCCCGCTGTTCAGCGAGCCGGCCCGGCGCGGACGGGGACGCGTCCGGGCCCCGGAGCGCGAACGGCCGCGGGAGCCGGACACCGGGGGCTGCGGCCCGCTCGCCCCGGCCGCGTGGGCGGTGCTGCCGCTGGTCGCCTCCGGCCGGCAGGTCGGCTCCTGCCTGATCACCTTCGCCACCGAGCGGATCTTCAGCCGCGAGGACCGCACCCTCTACTCCGCCTTCGCGGGCATCCTCGCGCAGTCCCTGGAACGGGCCCGCCTCTACGACACCCACCACCACCGGGCCACCGAGCTGCAGCGCGCGATGCTGCCGCGCAGTCTGCCCCGGCTGCCCGGGATCGCCACCGCCGCCCGCTACCTGCCGAGCACCGAGGGCATGCAGATCGGCGGCGACTGGTACGACCTGCTGCGGCTGCCGGACGGCCGGATCGGCCTGGTGATCGGCGACGTCCAGGGCCACAACGCCGAGGCCACGGCGGTGATGGGCCAGCTGCGCAGCGGGCTGCGCGCGTACGCCACCGACGGGCACGATCCGGCGGCCACGCTGGCCCGGACCAGCCGGCTGCTCGCCGAGCTGGACACCGAGCTGTTCGCCACCTGCCTCTATCTGACCCTCGACCCGGCCGACGGCACGCTGCGGGCCGCCCGCGCCGGTCACCCGGCCCCGGCCAGGGTCACCGAGGACGCCAAGGCGGTGGAGCTGGAGCTGCCCGGCGGCCCGCCGCTGGGTGTCGCCCCGGACCGGCCGTACCCGCTGGCGGTGGAGCGGCTGGCGCCCGGCGAGACGCTGCTCGTCTACACCGACGGACTGGTGGAGGACCGCGAGGAGGACTACGACGAGTCGGTGCAGCGGATGCTCGGCGGGCTGGAGCTGTGGGCGCGCAACGCCGGTCCGGTGCGGGTGGAGCCCGGTCCGGCCCTGGAGAGGTTGGCCGATCTGCTCACCCTGAACGTCATCGAACGGCGTTCGCGTCCGGACGATGTCGCGCTGCTGCTGTTGCACCGGTTGTCCACTGTGCACTAGTGGGACCGGTGGGGCGCCGATCGGAGGTCCACGGACCGTCCGATCGCGTCCGAAGCAGGGCGGTTTGGCGCGCTCTTGACGGGATATCGACGATATCCGGTCACTTGGCGAGATCCGTTCACACCTTCGTAGGATCATCACCCTAGAATTCGCCGCGTGACGATGACTCAGTGGTGCGCGGCGGCAACAGGCGTGCTGGCCGTCCTCGCCCTCGTGGCCGCCGCCCGCTACCGCGCGGTCGCCGCCACCCAGCGCCGCCGGGTCGGCCGGGAGCAGCGCGAGAACGCCGCCCTGCGGGAGCGGCTCGCCACCGAACTCTCCCGGCGCGGCGCCGAACTGGCCGCCGTCCAGCACGAACAGGAGCTCACCGCCTCCACCCAGCGGGCCTTCCTCAGCGTGGCCCGCCGGATCCTCGTGATGGCGCACGACCAGCAGGCCCTGCTGGACGAGATGGAGCGCACCCACGACGACCCGGCCCTGCTGGAGGGCCTGCTCAAGGCCGACCACGCCGCCGCCCAACAGGCGCGCCTGGCCCAGACCCTGGCCGTGCTCTGCGGCGCCCGGGCCGGCCGCCACTGGCCGGAGCCGGTCTCGCTGGAGGACGTCGTGCGCGGCGCCCAGTCGCGCATCCTGCCCTTCCAGCGGGTGATGATCCGCAGCCGGATCGAGACCGCGGTGGTCGGCGCCGCCGCCGAGGCGCTGATCCACGCGGTGGCCGAGCTGCTGGACAACGCCACCCGCTACTCCCCGCCCAGCACCCAGGTGTTCGTCACCCTGATGCCCGTGCACAACGGCGCCGTCATCGAGATCGACGACGGCGGCGTCGGCATGCCCGAGCAGGCCGTGGCCAAGGCCTCCGCCGCGCTGGCCGGCGGCTCCACCGTCGAGATCTCCCGGCTCGGCGAGGTGCCGCAGCTCGGCCTGGCGGCGGTCGGCCGGCTCGCCGAGCAGTACGGGTTCCGGGTCACGCTCAGCTCCGCGCCCTCGCCGTACGGCGGGGTGCGGGTCGTGGTGCTGCTGCCGAACGCGCTGCTCACCGAACCGCTGCCGCCGACCGTGCCGGGCTTCGGCGTCGAGGACGCGGTGTTCGGGGGCGGCCCGCGCCGCCCCGGCCCGCCACCGGCCGGACCGGCCCGGGGCGCCGGCTACGGGGCCCCGCCGGCGCGGCCCGGCCAGGGCGCGACCGCCCCGTACGACCCGGCGGGGGCCGTCGGCCACCCGCCCGTGCACCCGCATGCCGCCGACGGGTCGCCGGCGTTCGCCCCGCCCGCCGCGAACCCGGCGGGCGGCCCGCCCGCCGCCGACGCCCCCGCGTACGGCACCACCCCGCCGCCGCTGCCCCGCCGGAGCCACCGGCGCGGCCGAGCCGCCACCCGGCTCTCGGCCAACCCCGCCACGCCGCCGGCTCCGCCGTACCGCTCGGCGCAGCAGGCGCAGGCGTTCATGTCGATGTTCCAGGCCGGTACCGCCAGCGGCCGCTCGGCCGCCCGGGCCAACTCCCAGGCCCAGACGGCGTACCGGCCCCAGGCCGAAGCCCCTTCGCAGGACCGGGCCCGCCCCCGCGACCCGTTCGGCCAGGACCCGGGCCGGGTCCGTCCCTCGGGCCACTCCCCGGCCCCGGCCCCGCACGACCCTTCCCTTCCCCCTTCCCCCCAGCTTCCCCAGCGTTCCGGAGAGTTCCATGACCACCAACCCTGACCTCGGCTGGCTGCTCGCCGACATCATCAACGTCCCCGAGGTCCAGCACGCCGTCGTGGTGTCCAACGACGGCCTGGAGATCGGGCGCAGCGAGGGCATCGTCCGCGAGGACGCCGAGCGCCTCGCCGCCGCCTGCTCCGGCCTGCAGTCGCTGGCCCGCGGCGTCGCCCAGGGCTTCGGCGGTCACCACAGCTCCACCCGGCAGATCATCATCGAGTACGGCGGCGGCTACCTCTTCATCGTCGCCGCCGGCGCCGGCGCCCACCTGGCCGTGGTGACCGGCGAGGCCGTCGACGCCGGCCTGGTCGCCTACCAGATGCAGGTCCTCGTCGAGCGGATCGGCACCCATCTCACCAGCCCGCCGCGCGCCGACCTCGCGGCAGGGGGCCACCGGTGAGCGGCGGCCCGGTCCGCCCCTACGTCATCACCGGCGGCCGCAGCCGCTCCACCCGCCCCGAGCTGGCGATCGAGAGCCTGGTCAGCGCGTTACCGGAGCGGCCCGAACTCCCCGAGGACGCCCTGCTCAACCGCGAGCACCAGCGGATCGTCGACCTCTGCCGCAGCCTGCTGTCGATCGCCGAGGTGGCGGCCCACCTGGGGCTGCCGCTCGGCGTCGTCAAGGTGCTGGTCGGCGACCTCTGGGACCTCGGCGCCGTCCAGGTGCTCCCGCCCGTCCCGCAGGCCGAGCGCCTGCCCACCACTCTCCTGGAAGAGGTGCTCGTTGGCCTCCGCCAACTCCGCTGACGCGCTCGCCGGGCCGCCCGCCGCCGAGCCCTTCGGCCCGCCCGCCGAGCCCCAGTACCTGCCGCCGTCCGTCCAGGGCGCGGTGAAGATCCTGGTCACCGGCCCGTTCGGGGTCGGCAAGACCACGCTGGTCGGCTCGCTCAGTGAGATCACCCCGCTGCGCACCGAGGAGACCATGACGGCCGCCAGCGCCGGGGTGGACGACCTGACCGGGCGCGGCGACAAGACCACCACCACGGTGGCGCTGGACTTCGGGCGGATCACGCTCAACCGGCGGCTCGCGCTGTACCTGTTCGGCACGCCCGGCCAGCAGCGGTTCTGGCCGCTCTGGGACGACCTGTCGCGCGGCGCGCTCGGCGCGATCGCGATGGTCGACCTGCGCCGTCCGGACGAGAGCTTCGACGTGCTCGGGCGGCTGGAGGAGCAGCAGATCCCGTTCGCGGTCGCGGTCAACACCTTCCCGGACGCGCCCAGTTACCCGGAGGAGGAGCTGCGCGCCGCGCTGGACCTGCTGCCCGGGGCGCCGATCCTGCACTGCGACGCACGGGACCGGCGGGCGGCGTACGACCTGCTGATCGACTTCGTCGACCACCTGCACCGCACCGCCGTACTGGAGCTGCAGAGATGACCGTTCCCGAGCCCGCCGGCACGGCCGCCGTCCCGCCGCCGGGGTGCCCGGCCCACGCGGGCGGGGCCGCGACCCATCACGCGACGCTGCCCGTCGGGGTGCCGCTCACCCCGCTGTACGGCGCCGCCGTCGCCGACGACCCGCACGGCCTGTACGCCCGGCTGCGCGCCCAGTACGGCCCGGTGGCGCCGATCGAGCTGGAGCCCGGGGTGGAGGCCTGGCTCGTCCTCGGCTATCCCGAGCTGCTCGAACTCACCCGCAACGAGGCGCTGTTCTCCAAGGACTCGCGCCGCTGGCGGGTGCCGGCCGAGGGCCGGCTGGCCCCCGACTCGCGGCTCCAGCCGATGACCGCCTGGCGGCCCACCCTGCTCAACCTGGACGGCGCCGAGCACCAGCGGCTGCGCGCCGCCGTCGCCGACACGCTCGCCCGGATCGACCACCGTCAGCTGCGCGGGACCACCGAGTCCTCCGCCAACGCGCTGATCGACAGCTGGGGTCCGGACGGCACCGCCGACCTGGTCACCCAGTACGCGCGCCGGCTGCCGCTGCTGGTCTTCACCCAGTTGCTCGGCCTGCCCGCCGACGCCGGTCCGCACCTCATCCGGCTGATCAGCCACATCGCCGACAGCGGCGCCGAATCGGTGCGCGCCAACCAGGAGTTCCAGGCGATCGTGGTCGACCTGGTGCAGCGCCGCCGGGCCACGCCCAGCGCCGACCTGACCTCCTGGCTGCTGGCCCACCCGGCCGCGCTGTCCGACGAGGAGGCGGTGCACCACCTGGTGGTGATGATGGTCGCCGGCAACGAGACCACCATCTGCTGGACCGGCAACACGCTGCGGCTGCTGCTCACCGACCGCCGGTTCCGGGCCACCCTCACCGGCGGGCGGCTGACCGTCGCCGACGCGCTGGAGGAGGTGCTCTGGCGCGACCCGCCGACGCAGAACTTCCCCGGCCGCTGGGCCACCGCCGACACCGTGCTCGGCGGCCGGCACATCAGCCAGGGCGACATGCTCGTGCTCGGCCTGGCCGCGGCCAACGCCGATCCGGCCGCCCAGGCCCCCGGGGCGGCCGGGCACGCCGCGCTCGGCAGCAACCGGGCGCACCTGGCCTGGGGCGCCGGCAAGCACGTCTGCCCGGCCCAGCACCCGGCCCGGATCATCGTCGAGACCGCCGTCGAGACCCTGCTGCACCGCCTGCCGGACCTCCAACTGGCCGTACCGGCCCATGAGCTGGCCTGGCGGCCGTCGCCCTGGTCGCGCGCCCTGGTCAGCCTTCCGGTGCTCTACAGCGCCTTCACCCCGCCCCGCCCGCCAGCCCCCGAGAGGCCCTCCGCATGGACACCGCCGCAGCTGCCGTACCCGGCTCCGGAAGACCTGGACCCGAGCGACCCGGGCCCGGTGCACCCGGCCTCGGTGGAGGAGACGGCGGCGGCCGGCCCGGGCCCGTCCGGCTCGACGCCCTCGGACGCGACCAGCACGGGGAGAACGCCCGCCTCCGGGAAGCCGGTCCGGCGGTCCTGGTGGAGCTCCCTGGCGGGGTGGTGGTCTGGGCAGTGACCCACCACGACACCCTGCAGGAGCTGCTCGCCGACCCCCGGGTCGGCAAGGACCCGCAGCTGTGGACGACGTTCCGGGAGGGACGGCTGCCCGAGGGCTGGCCGCTGATCACCTTCGTCACCGTCCCCGGCATGATCACCGCCGACGGCGAGGACCACCGCCGGCTGCGCGGCCTGGTCACCCAGGCGTTCACCCCGCGCCGGGTCGCCGCACTGCAGCCCACCGTCGAGGCCCGGGCCACCGCGCTGCTCGACCGGATCGCCGAACTGGCGGGCGGGTCTCAGGGCGGGCCGGAGAGCGGGCCGGAGAGCGGGCCGGAGGGTGGCTTCGACCTGCGCGAGCACTTCGCCTACCCGCTGCCGATGCACGTGATAGGCGAGCTGCTCGGCCTGCCGCCCAAGCAGCAGGACGAGCTGCACGAACTCTCCGACACCCTGGTCTCCAGCTCCGCCACCCCCGAGGCCGCCGTCGCCGCGCAGCGCTCGCTGTTCGCGCTGCTCGCCTCGGTGGTCGCCGCCAAGCGGGCCGAGCCCGGCGACGACC